>NZ_JBSVZB010000002.1:0-482800 GCF_054072015.1 Cupriavidus sp. CP313
TGTAACGCGACCTTCCACTTCGCGGTTGCCAGTTCGAGCGACACCGCCAACACCCCCGTGTATGCCTGATCTGTACGCATGATGCTCTCCTATGAGTCAAGCTCGGCAGACTGATTCTAAGCCTTGGCTTGGCAACGGCCTGGATGCTTCATAGGATCTACGGCGCTATACGCTGAACTGTATAGTCGCTTCGGTGGGTTCCTGGCCCGACGCCCCGACTTCAGGCGAAGTCTCTGCACAAGCTAACCGGGCGTGTCCCGCCCTTAGTACATTGATCGCGCCGATCAGATCGGCGTTTGCCTCGAAGCCGCATTCGACACAGGCGAAGCGCTCCTGTGTGCGCCGGTTGTCCGCTGAAACGTGGCCGCAGCACGGGCAAGTGCGGCTGGTGTTCTGCGGCGGCACGGCGATGAGATAGCCGCCGTTCCACGCTAGCTTGTAATCCAGTTGGCGGCGAAACTCGAACCAGCCTTGATCGAGGATGGACTTGTTCAGACCGGACTTGGCTCGAACGTTACTGCCTGGTACTTCGGTTGTGCCTGCCGCCGACCTGGACATCTTCCGCACCTGCAAGTCCTCGATACACACCATCGCGTGGTTTTGGCTGATCGTGGTTGAGCACTTGTGCAGGTAGTCGCGGCGGGCGTTGCCGATGCGGGAGTGAATCTTCTGGACGCGGGCTTTGGCCTTCTTCCAGTTGTTGCTGAATCTGGTCTTGCGGCTCATCGCCCGCTGCGCCTTGCGCAAAGCAATTTCATGCCGCTTGAAACTGTGAAGCGGCGCGATAAACGAACCGTCCGAGAGCGTGGCGAAGCGGGCGATGCCCAGGTCGATACCCAGGTCGATACCCACCGCGCCGCCGTGCGGCACAGGGGTTTCAACCTCGCGCCGCGTCTGAATGCTGACGAACCACTTGCAGCCGCTCTGGCTGACGGTGATGTTGCGCAGCTCGCCCAGCGTTTTCCGGCTATTGCGGTAGCGCAGCCAGCCCAGCTTGGGCAGGAAGAGGCGGCCATTGGCCTGATCGAGCTTGATCTGTTTCGGGTCGGGGTAGCGGAAGCTGTCGCGTTGCCCCTTACGCTTGAAGCGCGGGAAGCCGGCCCGCTTCTCGAAGAAATTCTTGTAGGCTTTTTCGAGATCTTTGAGCGCATGTTGCAGGGGATGGACGGGCGCATCCTTCAGCCAAGCCGTCGCCAAGCAATTGCGCCACGCCGTAAGATGCTTCGTCATCGCGACATAGCCGATGAACTTGCCGCCCGCGTCGTGATTTTCCTTCTGCAACGCCAGCGCTTTGTTGAACACGAAACGGCAAGAGCCAGCGAAGCGGCGCATTTGGCGCTGCTGTTCGCCGGTCGGCATCAGTTCGTACTTGAAGGACTGGATGCGTTGCATGGCCGGAATGATACTCTTGGCCATAAGCAGTGAAAACGATATTCGGCATGGGTGGCGGTGCAGCCATCGAGGTCATCCGCCAATACATCGAGCAGCAGCAGACGCCACACTGAGGCAAAAGCGAGGACGGCTACGCCGTCCTCGCTATCCTTCCCCGCCCTGAAGGGCGAGGTTTGCCGCGCAACTGATCAACGCACCGCAGAACATGGTGTGCCTGGGCACGGAGACCTTCAACGGACGCCAGTTCGCGCGCATCGGCATCCCCGTGACGATCATCGGCTACGCCATGCTGCTGTTCGCAGCCACCTACTGGCGCTGGCTGGGCTGGGGCTGAGGGGGTGCCATCCAGCCGGACAACCCGCGCTGGAGCTGGGTCTGGACTGGCAGAGCGCCGAGGTCGAGGCCTTCATCCGCTACCTGCACGACACGCCGCCGGCGCCGGGCGTCGACCGCGTGTAGTATCCCGGCGAGCATGAAGCCGCGGCGGGGCTCGCGCCATGCCGCACGCGGCTGGCACAATACGTGCCATGAAAAGCCTCTGGTCCGCCTTCATCAAGCTGCTGGTGCTCGCCGTGATCGGCGGCGCGCTGCTGGCCGCCATCGCCATCCTGGCCGCCAACCGGGAGCTGCCGTCGCTCGACGCGCTTACCGCCTTCCGCCATACGCCCGACTACGTGCCCATCGGCAAGATACCGCGCGAGCTGACCGAAGCCGTAGTGGCGATCGAGGATGAGCGCTTCTACGTCCATGACGGCATCGACTACATCGGCGTCGTCCGTGCCGGCGTTGCCAACCTGTCGGACGAGCTGTCGCAGGGGGCATCGACCATCACCATGCAGGTGGCACGCAATTTCTACCTGTCGCGGGACAAGACCTATACCCGCAAGCTGTACGAGGTGCTGCTGTCCTACCGGATCGAAAAGGCGCTGACCAAGGACGAGATCCTGGAGCTGTATATGAACAAGATCTACCTTGGCCAGGGGGCGTACGGCTTTGCCGATGCGGCGCAGACTTACTTTGGCAAGCGGCTGGATCAGTTGACGCTGGCTGAGTGTGCGATGCTGGCTGGGTTGCCCAAGGCGCCTTCGGCTAACAATCCGGTGGCGAATCCCAAACGGGCGCGGCAGCGGCAGGTTTATATCCTGCAGCGGATGCTGGAGCTTGGGAGGATTTCACGGGGGGAGTATGACGGGGCGTTGCTGGAGCCGTTGAGGTTGAGGTGAGGTGGTGTTTCTGCTTGGCGCCATCAACCGCCTGGCACCAAGCCCAACGCCTCCCTCACTCCAACATCGCCCGATGCCGCCCCAGCGCTTCGCGCACGATGTCCAGCAACCCGCTCCCTGCCTCGGCATCCACATGCCCCAGCAACGCCCTGCGCATCCGCGGCTCCCAAAACCGCTTGATATGCCCCGCAATATCCGAGACAGCCTCTTCCCGATCCGGCATGGCCTCGAAGAAGCTGCCGATCTGGTTGGCCATGGTGATGAGGTTGTCGATCTTCATGCCAGACTCGCTTCGTGCTGCAAACGTTGGGGATGGGCGTACACCACGTGCGCGCTGGCGCGTACGAAGCCGGCCAGGGTGATGTTGGCCTGTTCGGCCAGGCGCACGGCCAGCGCCGTCGGTGCGGAGACTGCGGCGAGCACGCCGGCGCCGATGGCGGCGGTCTTCAGCACCATTTCATAGCTCGCGCGGCTGGTCACCAGCACCGCGCCGCTGGAGATGTCCTCGCCGCTGCTGGCGAGCGCGCCCGCCAGCTTGTCCAGCGCGTTGTGGCGGCCCACGTCTTCGCGCACCAGTGATACATGGCCATCGGCACGCAGCCATGCGGCAGCGTGCGTCGCACCCGTGTGTTGCTGCAGCTCCTGTCGCAGTTGCAGTTGCACGAAGGCGGCCTGGATCACGTCGGTATGGAAGCTGGCATCGCTGCGCACCGGTGCCGGCAGGCGCATCACCTGTTCCAGCGATTCGGTGCCGCACAGCCCGCAGCCGGTGCGCCCGGCCAGCGAGCGGCGGCGGTCCTTGAGCCGCATGAAGGCTTCGGAGGCGATCTCCAGCTGCACGGCGATGCCGTGCTCGCGCGTATCGATCTCGATGTCATAGACATCGCTGGCACTGGCAACGATGCCTTCGCTCAGACTGAAGCCGAGTGCGAAGTCTTCCAGGTCGGCCGGCGTGGCCAGCATCACGGCGTGCGAGATGCCGTTGTACACCAGCGCGACCGGCACTTCCTCGGCCACCTCGTCGGGGCTCAGCATCAGTTCGCCGCGGCGCCAGCGGCTGACGGCGAACGTGCTGTGGGTGGCGGGCACGGCGTCTTCCGCCGCGGCCGGATCAACTTCCGGTGACTGCATGCAGCGCATCATGGCGTGGTCCTCCGCTCAGCCTGCGGCCTGCGCCGGGTCGGCGCTGGCGGCTTCCAGCAATTGCAGCTGCTGGGTGTTGAACTCCTGGTACTCCCGCTGCCACGCCGACGGCTGCGCCACCGGCAGCACCTGCACCGCGGTGACCTTGTACTCCGGGCAGTTGGTGGCCCAGTCGGAGTTGTCGGTGGTGATCACATTGGCGCCGGACTCCGGGAAGTGGAAGGTGGTGTAGACCACGCCAGGCTGCATGCGCTCGCTGACGATCGCGCGTAGCACCGTATCCCCCGCCCGGCTCTGCACGCCGACCCAGTCGCCGTCCTTGATGCCGCGCTCCTCGGCATCGTGCGGATGGATCTCCAGCCGGTCCTCGGCATGCCAGTAGACGTTGTCGGTGCGGCGCGTCTGCGCGCCGACGTTGTATTGCGACAGGATGCGGCCGGTGGTCAGGATCAGCGGGAAGGCGCGCGTGATCTTCTCGGTGGTGGGCACGTACTTGGTGATGATGAACTTGCCCTTGCCGCGCACGAAGGCGTCGATATGCATGGTCGGCGTGCCTTCCGGGGCCTCGGCGTTGCACGGCCACTGGATGCTGCCCAGCTGGTCCAGGCGCTTGTAGCTGACACCCGCGAAGGTCGGCGTCAGGCGCGCGATCTCATCCATGATCTCGGACGGATGCTGGTAGTCCATCGGGTAGCCCAGCGCATTGGCCAGCAGGATGGTCGCTTCCCAGTCGGCGTAGCGCGCCTTGGGCGGCATCACCTTGCGCACGCGCGAGATGCGGCGCTCGGCATTGGTGAAGGTACCGTCCTTTTCCAGGAAGGACGAGCCCGGCAGGAACACGTGGGCGTACTTGGCGGTCTCGTTGAGGAAGATGTCCTGCACCACGATGCATTCCATCGACGACAGCGCCTCGGACACGTGCTGCGTATTCGGGTCGGACTGGACGATGTCCTCGCCCTGGCAGTACAGGCCCTTGAAGCTGCCGGCCAGCGCGGCTTCGAACATATTGGGAATGCGCAGGCCCGGCTCGGGGCTGATCTCGACATTCCACGCGGCTTCGAACAGGCCGCGCGTGGTCGAGTCCGACACGTGGCGATAGCCCGGCAGCTCATGCGGGAACGAACCGATATCGCACGAGCCCTGCACGTTGTTCTGCCCGCGCAGCGGGTTCACGCCCACGCCTTCGCGGCCGATATTGCCGGTGGCCATGGCGAGGTTGGCAATGCCCATCACGGTGGTGGAGCCTTGCGCATGCTCGGTCACGCCCAGGCCGTAGTAGATCGCTGCGTTGCCGCCGGTGGCGTACAGGCGCGCGGCGCCGCGCAGTTGTTCTGCCGGAATGCCGGTGACGCTTTCCATGGCCTCGGGCGAGTTCTCCGCCAACGAGACGAAATCGCGCCATTGCTGGAAGGCACGGTCCTCGCAGCGCTCGGCGATGAAGGCTTCGTGGAGCAGGCCTTCGGTGACGATGACGTGGGCCAGCGAGGTCACCAGTGCCACGTTGGTTCCCGGGCGCAGTTGCAGGTGATAGTCGGCACGGATATGCGGCGAGTCGACCAGGTCGATGCGGCGCGGATCGACCACGATCAGCCTGGCGCCGGCCCGCAGGCGCTTCTTCATGCGCGAGGCAAAGACCGGGTGGCCGTCGGTCGGGTTGGCGCCGATCACCATGATCACGTCGGCCTTCTCCACCGACTTGAAGGTCTGCGTGCCGGCCGATTCGCCCAGGGTCTGCTTCAGGCCATAGCCGGTCGGAGAATGGCACACGCGCGCGCAGGTGTCGACGTTGTTGTTGCCGAAGGCGGCGCGCACCAGCTTCTGCACCAGATAGCCTTCTTCGTTGGTGCAGCGCGACGACACGATGCCGCCGATGGAATCCTTGCCGTGCCTGGACTGGATGCGCTTGAACTCCGATGCCGCATAGTCGATCGCCTCTTCCCACGACACCTCGCGCCACGGATCGGTGATCTTCGCGCGGATCATCGGCTTGAGGATGCGGTCCTTGTGCGTGGCGTAGCCCCAGGCAAAGCGGCCCTTGACGCAGGCGTGGCCTTCATTGGCCTTGCCGTCCTTGTACGGCACCATGCGCACCACTTCATTGCCCTTCATCTCGGCCTTGAACGAACAGCCCACGCCGCAATAGGCACAGGTGGTCACGGTGCTGTGCGAGGGCTGGCCGAACTTGATGACAGAGGTCTCGGTCAGCGTCGCGGTCGGGCAGGCCTGCACGCAGGCGCCGCACGAGACGCAGTCCGATTCCATGAACGACTGGCTGGTGCCAGGCGAGACGCGGGAATCGAAGCCGCGGCCGCTGATGGTCAGTGCGAAGGTGCCCTGCGTTTCCTCGCAGGCGCGCACGCAGCGGTTGCAGACGATGCACTTGGAGGGGTCGTAGGTGAAGTAAGGATTGGATTCGTCCTTCTTCATCTGCGTGTGCGTCGCGATCGGCGCAGCTTCCGGGCCGCCGTCGTTGTAGCGCACTTCACGCAAACCCACCACGCCGGCCATGTCCTGCAGTTCGCAGTTGCCGTTGGTCGGGCAGGTCAGGCAATCGAGCGGGTGGTCGGAGATATAGAGCTCCATCACGCCGCGGCGCAGGTCGGCCAGCTTGTCGCTCTGGGTCTTGACCTTCATGCCGGCTTCGACCGGCGTGGTGCACGATGCCGGATAGCCGCGGCGCCCTTCGATCTCGACCAGGCACAGCCGGCAGGAGCCGAAGGCTTCGAGGCTGTCAGTGGCGCACAGCTTGGGGACGGCGATCTGCGCTTCCATCGCGGCGCGCATCACGGAGGTGCCGGCGGGCACGGTGACGCTGACGCCATCGACCTCCAGGGTGACCAGTTCGGTGGATGGGCTGGCGGGCGTGCCGAAATCGATCTCGTTGCGGGCGTTCATGGCGGTTTGTCTCCCGT
Organism: Cupriavidus sp. CP313; assembly: GCF_054072015.1. Lineage (NCBI taxonomy): Bacteria > Pseudomonadati > Pseudomonadota > Betaproteobacteria > Burkholderiales > Burkholderiaceae > Cupriavidus > Cupriavidus sp. CP313. Next base: position 6,671 of record NZ_JBSVZB010000002.1, read on the forward strand.
GTCTCTGCTGGACCTGGCTCAGGCGGCCTTGGCTGGGTTGGAGGCGAGGCCGAAGTCCTCGGGGAATTCATTCAGCGCGGACAACACCGGGTACGGCGTCATGCCGCCCATCGCGCACAGCGAGCCGTTGAGCATGGTGTCGCACAGATCGCGCACCAGCGCGACGTGCTTGATCGGCTGCTCGCCGGCGATGATGCGGTCCATCACTTCGACCCCGCGGGTCGAGCCGATCCGGCACGGGGTGCACTTGCCGCACGATTCGATCGCGCAGAACTCCATCGCGTAGCGGGCCTGCTTTGCCATGTCGACGGTTTCATCGAACACCACGATGCCGCCGTGGCCGACCACGCCGCCAAAGGCGGCATAGGCTTCATAGTCCAGCGGCACGTCGAAGCGCGACTCGGGCAGGTAGGCGCCCAGCGGGCCGCCCACCTGCACCGCGCGGATGGCGCGCCCGCTGCGGGTGCCGCCACCGTAGTCGACCAGCAGCTCGCGCAGCGTGACGCCGAACGCCTTCTCCACCAGCCCGCCCCGCTTGATGTTGCCGGCCAGCTGGAACGGCAGCGTGCCGCGCGAACGGCCCATGCCGTAGTCGCGGTAGTACTGCGCACCGCGCGCCAGGATCACCGGCACGGTGGCCAGCGAGATCACGTTGTTGATCACGGTGGGCTTGCCGAACAGCCCCTGCAGCGCCGGCAGCGGCGGCTTGGCGCGCACCACGCCGCGCCGTCCCTCCAGGCTTTCCAGCAGCGCGGTTTCCTCGCCGCAGACATAGGCGCCGGCGCCCTTGCGCACTTCCAGGTGGAAGCGCTTGCCGCTGCCGCGGATATCGTCGCCGAGCCAGCCGGCGGCGTTGGCGATGCCGATCGCGCTTTCCAGCACGGCAATCGCATGCGGGTATTCGGAACGGCAGTAGATGTAGCCCTGCTCCGCACCCACCGCCAGGGCGGCAATGGTCATGCCTTCGATCAGCATGAACGGGTCGTCTTCCATCACCATGCGGTCGGAGAACGTGCCCGAGTCGCCTTCGTCGGCATTGCAGACGATGTACTTGACCGCGGACTGCGCGCCCAGCACGGTCTTCCACTTGATGCCGGTCGGGAACGCTGCGCCGCCGCGGCCGCGCAGGCCGGAATCGGTGACCTCCTGCACGATCTCGGCGGGCTGCATCGCCAGCGCGCGCTCCAGGCCGGCGAAGCCCTCATGCGCGCGGTAGTCGTCCAGCGACAGCGGATCGGTGATGCCGACGCGGGCGAAGGTCAGGCGCTCCTGCTGCTTCAGGAAGGGGATTTCTTCGGTCACGCCCTGCGACAGCGCGTGCTCGCCGCCTTGCAGCAGGCCAGCGTCGAACAATTCCGGCACGTCTGCGGCGCTGACCGGGCCATAGGCCACGCGGCCGGCTCCGGTCTGCACCTCGACCAGCGGCTCCATCCAGAACATGCCGCGCGAGCCATTGCGCACAATGCGCACGTGCTCGTTGCGCGCGGCGGCTTCGCGCGCGATGGCGCGGGCCACGTCGTCGGCGCCCAGTGCCAGCGCGGTGGAATCGCGCGGCACGAAGATGGTGGTGATCGTGATCATGCCTGTGCCTCCGCGGCTTCCGTGGTCTTTTCCGCGGACGACTCGCGCAGCGAGCGCACCAGCGCGTCGAAGCGCCTGGCATCGACATAGCCGTGCAGCTGCTCGCCGACCATCACGGCCGGGCCGCAGGCGCACTGGCCCAGGCAATAAACCGGCTCCAGCGTCACCTGCCCGTCCGCGCTGGTTTCATGGAAGCCGCAACCAAGTGCTCGCTGCGCATGCTCGGCCAGCGCTTCGGCACCGACTGACTGGCAGGCTTCGGCGCGGCAGACCTGCACCACATGGCGGCCGGCCGGCTGCTGGCGGAAGTGGTGGTAGAAGGTGATCACGCCATGTACCTCGGCGCGCGACAGGTTCAGCGCGCGGGCGATGACGGGCACGGCGGCGTCTGGGATATAGCCCTGTGTGTCCTGGATCTCATGCAGGATCGGCAGCAAGGCGCCCGGCATGTCCTGGCGTGCCGCCACGATGGCGGCGATGCGCGTGGCATCGGCGGATGCCGCTGCGTGGGGGGCAATTTCTGGCATAGCGTCTCCTGTGAGGCGTCGCACAGATCAGCAGCGCGGCCCCTTATATGCTATTTTTTTCCTATTTACGGGCTGTGACGTCGCCGTTTTTCCCGTTGGAAGGACTATATGAGAGTGACAGCGCCCCTTCAATAAGCTATTTTCTACATATGATCCGCATCTCGATCCACCCGCACCTGCAGATCCGGGACGACGCCAGCCCCGGTGGCGAGGCCCTGGACGTGTCCCGGCTGGTGGCACTGCTCGGTCATATCGAGGAATCCGGCAGCATCAGCCACTCGGCACAGGCGGTATCGCTGTCCTACCGCTACGCCTGGGGCATCCTGCGCGATGCCGAGGCGCTGTTCGGCGGCCCGCTGATCGACAAGACCCGCGGGCGCGGCAGCGCGCTGACGCCGCTGGCGCAGCAACTGGTGTGGGCCAGCAAGCGGATCGGCGCGCGGCTGTCGCCGACGCTGGACAGCCTGGCGTCCGAGCTGGAGATCGAGTTGAAGAAGCTGATGGACCAGCCCGAAGCCACGGCGCGGCTGCATGCCAGCCACGGCTTCGCGGTGGCGGCGCTGCGCGACTTCCTCGACGAGCAGCAGGTGCGGCACGACCTGAAGTACTGCGGCAGCGTCGAGGCCGTGGCGGCCCTGGCCGAAGGCGCCTGCGATATCGCCGGCTTCCATGTGCCGGTGGGCGAGTTCGAGCACGGCATGTGGCGGCATTTCACCACCTGGCTCAAGCCGGACACCCACTGCCTGGTGCACCTGGCGGTACGCAGCCAGGGGCTGTTCGTGCGGCCGGGCAACCCGCTTGGCATCCTCACGCTGGAAGACCTGACCCGGCGCGAGGTGCGCTTCGTCAACCGCCAGGTGGGCTCGGGCACGCGGCTGCTGCTGGACCTGATGCTGGCCGCGCGCGGCATCGACACGGCCCGCATCGAAGGCTACAGCAATGGCGAGTTCACCCACGCCGCGGTGGCCGCGTATATCGGCAGCGGCATGGCGGACGTGGGCTTTGGCGTGGAAACCGCGGCGCGGCGCTTCGGGCTGGCGTTCGTGCCAGTGATCAAAGAGCGCTACTTCTTTGCGATCGAGCGCGCCAAGCTGCGCAGCGTGGCACTGGCCGGCGCGGTGGACGCGCTCACCAGCGAAGCCTTCCGCCAGCGCGTCAATGCACTGCCCGGCTACGACGGCACGCTGACCGGCACCGTGCTCACCTTGAAGGAAGCCTTCCCGGACTACGGCGCCACGCCGCAGCGCCAGCGCTAGCGCTTGAGCAACGACAAGCGGTCAGGATGGTCGGCCCACTGCTCGTGGCCGGGGATTGGCCCCTTGGCTTTCAACAGTGGCAGCCAGTCCGCGCACCGCGACAGTTCAGCATTGAGGGCAATGAAGTGGCGCTGGTCCTCGGGCAGGTCATGCTCCGAGTAGATCGCGCCGACCGGGCACAGCGGTACGCACATCGAGCAATCGATGCACTGGTCGGGGTCGATGGCGAGGAAGTTGGGCCCTTCGTGGAAGCACGACATCGGGCAGACTTCGACGCAATCAGTATGGCGGCACTGGATGCAGGCATCCGTCACGACAAAGGTCATGGGGCAGTTGCGGTACGGCAGGTGATGACCGCGTCATCGTAGCGTCTCGCCCGTGGGCGCGGGGCGCACCCCATTGTGCGACTCCTTCAAATCCGCTGAAGGCACGCTAAAGCCTGCCCCCACGACCAGCAATGAGGGCACGCACCATCGAAGTCAGCCATCCGGCGACGACCAGCGCGGCGCCCGCAAGTGCCACCCAGAGTCCATGGCGGAAGATCATCGGCATTTCGCCACCGGAATCGCCCGCCGCCCCCAATCCGATCACCACGCATAGCGCGCCGGCCAGCAGCAGTCCCGCAGCGATCCGCCACAGCCAGCGGGTTCGCCTGGCGGCGAAGGCATTGATGCCGGCGGCAGCCAGCAGGCACAGATAAACAATTAGCAGGATCGCAACCATCATGTCGTTCTTTATCCCGTTGGACAGACGCCCGGAAGGACAAATTCCAGCGGTGTCGCGACGGGAACAGGTGCCTCAATCAGCGGGGGATGCTAAGCGGATCGCAGTCAGCACTTGCAGTCTGATCAAGATCGGGACGCGCACTCTCATCCCTTGACAAAGGTTAACAATAGGCCTGGGGAATTACCGCCGCTGCAGCGGATATCCAGCGTGTAGCCGCCCGCGGCATCCGGTTCGAAGCTGCGCAGCAGCGAACCGACCGCGCCAAAGGCCGCGTCGCTGCAGTCGCCTCGCCGAGGACATCGGCCAGCAGGATACGCTCACGACAAAGTACCGAAATCTCGCAACTCCTCGATACCGAATTGTTATCGAGTCGCGAGAAAAATGGTAATGGATTAATCGCTGAGCGCTTCTTAAAGTTGCACGGACAGAAGGCAATCGCCCTCTCGTTCTCCCAACTTCATCGCACCAAGGAATCAGCATGGATCCCACCCCTCAGGAAATGGAAGCCACCCGCATCGCGCGCTGGGGCAAGGTCGAACCTTACGGTGAGACCTTCATCGAAAGCCGCCTGCCCGGCATGAAGAAGAACATCTACAAGATCATGAACCGCGGAGTGCTCGAGAACAAAGGCGTCGAGCCGGCGATTCCGGGTAACCACCGCTTCGGCGTGACCTTTATCGAAATCCCGGTCGGGCAAGGCGCCAGCCTGCACGCGCACAAGACCGAGGAAGTGTTCTGCCCGTTGAATGGCCAGATGGAAGTCATCTGGGGCGAGAAGGGCCAGTACTCGCTGATGCTGAACCAGTGGGATGTGATCTCCTGCCCGATCGGCGTGATGAGAGGCTTCCGCAACCCTAACGACCACGCCCTGGTCGTGTACTCGGTGGTCGGCGGCACCGACGAGGAGTGCGGCCGCATCGCCTGGCACCCGGACGTGGTGAGGGCAGCCGAGGCCACCGGTCTTGTCTACGGCGAGGACGGCTACATCAAGGAAACGGAAGCGGACAAGGCGGAGCACCGCGCCGCAGACTGACGACGGCCGCCGCGACCCGTACGAGCGGGCAACGAGGAGACAACCATGACACTGAACGTGATCGTGGTGCCGAGCCAGAGCAGCATTGTCAGCCTTTCGGCGCTGATCGAGGCCGCCCGCAAGCGCCCGGGCGGGCTCACCTACTCGACGCCCGGCAATGGCAACAGCGTCCATCTGGGCGGCGTACTACTGTGGCAGCGCGCAGGCATCGGTCTCCTGCACGTACCCTACAACGGCGCCGCGCCGGCGGTTCAAGCGGTGCTCAGCGGCCAGGTCGACTGCGGGTTGACCGCGCTTCCGGCCGCCAAGGCCCATATCGCCGCAGGGTCGCTCAGGGTGCTTGCGGTCGGTAGCCTTCGGCCCCTCTCCTCGCCAAGCAACAACCACCCTTTCAATCATCAGGAGCCCGACCATCATGACATCTGCTTCCGCAGAAAGCGCGCTCGCGCCATCCGCGTCGAACGCGCAATCGATTCCCGCCACCCCCGAGGCACTGCTGGACGCCGTGCTCAAAGCGAATTCGGGGACGCACGACCCGCGCACCAGAACCATTCTTGATGCGCTCATCCGGCATGCGCACGCGTTCGCGTCAGAGGTTCAGCTGACCTATGAGGAACTCCACCACGGCCTGGACTTCATGGTCCGCATCGGCCAGGCCACCGGACCGAAGAAGCACGAGGGCATCTTGCTGGCGGATATTCTCGGGCTTGCCACGCTGGTGCTTCTGATGGATGCCAAGGCCGTGCTTGCAGCCGGCGGCACCGAGCCCGCGCTGATCGGCCCGTTCTGGCGTGCGAACCAGCCGATTCGCCCCAACGGAGCCCACATCGCAACCCCGGACACCACGGGCGATCCGCTGTTGGTCCAGGGACGCGTCGTGTCGATCGACGGCACGCCGATCGCCGGCGCGCGCGTGGAGACGTGGCAGGCGGCGCCGAGCGGCCTGTACGAGAACCAGGACGAACACCAGGAGGACATGAACCTGCGTGCCGCGTTCGAGACCGATGCCGACGGGCGCTTCTGGTTCGAGAGCGTGCGGCCCTCAGGCTATGGCGTCCCGATCGACGGCCCCTGCGGCGACCTCCTGGCCCTGCAGAACCGCGACCACATGCGCCCGGCCCATCTTCACTTCATCGCCATCGCGCCAGGGCACAAGGTGCTGACCACGCAGATCTTCGATGCCCTGGATCCCTATGCCTTCAGTGACGCGGCTTTTGGCGCCGTCGGCTCGCTGCTGCGCGATTTTGAGCCGGTCGATGCCGGCGGCTTCCGTCTCGATGTCGAACTGAAACTCGAACCGGGGGAGACACGTCTGCCAAAACCGCCCTTGCCATGAACTTTTTTCGACGCACGGAGATTTTGACCATGCCCGCCCGCCGCCCTGCAACTTAGCGCCAAGGCCGCGGGCCATGACGTACCCGCTCCGGAGATCATTCAGGCCACGCGACCGCCAGCATTGGATGTCCACGCAGTCGTGGAAGTGCTGGCTGTCGCCAGTCCGGCGCCATGCGCGGACGCGGCGGTCCGCCCCAGCTTGTTCTTCCGGCGTCATGACCAAACGGCATCGCTCGATGCCGTTTGGCAAGAACCCCGGCCGACTCAGGGCACCAGCACGAAACGCTGGCGCGCGCCCCTGGCCTGCGCGGCCCACACTTGCCCGACATCCTCCAGCGGCACGGTGACGATATCGATTTCCATGCGCCCTGCCGCGGTATGCCGGCATAGCTCGGCATAGGCCTGCGCCTGTACCTCGACGGGAGCGTGGTAGTAGGCAAAGCCCATGATGTCGAAGCACGCCTTGCGCGCCGCGGCGCCGGCAAAGGTAATGGCGGGCGCCACCGTGGTGCCGATATGGACCAGCCGCCCGCCGTGGCCAAGCGCCAGCAGCGCGGCCTCTGCCGGCGCGCCGCACAGGTAGTCCAGCACGATATCGACATTGCCGTCGGCCGCGTTGCGGTAGGCGTCGAGCAGGTCGCCGGGCTGGTCAAGCAGCACCACCGCATCCGCGCCAAGCCGGCGTGCGCGCTGCAGCGCCTGCACGTCGCGCCCTGCCGCGATCACGCGGCCGGCGCCCAGCAGCTTGGCCGCGGCCACCGCCAGCAATCCCGAGATACCGGTCGCGCCGAGCACGAGCACGGTCTCGCCCGGCTGCATGCGCGCCCGCCACGACAGCGGCAGCCATGCCGCCAGGCCGGCGTTGCCGAGCGCGGCAGCGCGTTCGTCATCGATGCCGTCCGGCACCGGGAAGGTCAGCGCCGGATCCACCAGCGCGCGCTGCGCCATCGAGCCGAACGGCGCGACCGGTGCGTTGACGTTGAAGTAGACCCGTTGACCATCCGCAAGGCGCCCCACGCCCTCGCGCCCGACGACAAAGCTGCCCGCCGCCGGCTTGATGTAGTGCCGGCCCTCGGCAATGGCCATATCCAGCCGCGACAGCGCCGCGGCGCCTACGTCGACCACCACCTGCCCGCCCGCGGGGGTGGGATCGTCAAACTCCTGGTACACCGGCGCCCTGCCGGCGAGCGAAACCGCTCCTTTCATGTGCGTCTCCTTGTCCTTGATGTCCTTCTGGTCCGGGTCGATCTGCGACTTGGCACCGCCTTGTCGGCAGATTACAATGCAATCGATTGCACGACAAACGCGAAGCGGGCCGGCATCGAGGCCGATTCTAGGAACGGCCGCGGCCCGGCGTCCAATCCACCTTTTGACGGCATCCCGATAACCAGAAGGTATGGCGAGCAGCCTGCCGCACATGGCACGACAGCGATGAGCAAACCCACCATCAAGCAGATCGCCGAGGCACTGGACGTCCATCCGTCGACCGTGTCGCGCGTGCTCAACCCCGAGACCCGCCACCGCATCGGCGACGAGCTGGTGGCGCGCGTGCTCAAGGCGGCACAAGACCTGCACTACTCGCCCAACCGCATTGCGGCGGCACTGCGCACGCGGCGCTCAGGCACCATCGGCGTGGTGGTGCCCGACATCGGCAGCCCGGTGTTCCCGCCGATCGTGCTGGGCATCGAGAACGCCCTGTCCCGGCATCGCTATATCCCGATCGTCGCCAATGCCGGCGGCGACAAGGCGCGCCAGACCTATATCGTCGACCAGCTGCTGGCGCGCCAGGTGGATGGCCTGATCCTGGCCACCGCCGAGCGCAACGACCCCGTGGTGGCGCACTGCCTGGCGCAGGGCGTGCCCATTGTGATGGTCAACCGCAGCGACGATGCGGGGCGCGTGTCGAGCGTGGTCGGCGACAACCGCCAGGCGATGGCGCTGGCCGTCGGCCACCTGCACGCGCTGGGCCACCGCCGCATCGGGCATATTGCCGGGCCATCCGGCCTGTCGACCGGGCATGAACGTGAGGCGGGCTTCCTGCAGGCCGTGGCGGACCTGGGCCTGTCTGCGTCCCAATGCCCGGTGGTGCATGCGCCGGCCTATACGGAACACGCCGGCCAGGCCGCGTGCACGCAGCTGCTGTCGCGGCGGCAGCGCATCACCGCGGTCGTGGCCGCCAATGATTTCCTGGCGCTCGGCTGCTATGCGGCCGTGCGGGCAGCGGGTGGCAGCTGTCCGTCGGACCTGTCCGTGGTCGGCCATAACGACATGCTGCTGATGCACGCGGTGTCGCCGGCACTGACCACCATCCGCGTGCCGTTCTACGAGATGGGCACGCGCGCTGCGGCGCTGATGCTGGGCGCCCTCGACGGCAGCATCGCCACCACGGCGCGGACCCTGCTGACGCCCGAGCTGGTGGTGCGGGCATCAACCCGGCCCCTGTAAGGCGGCGCCGTATGGCTCCGCATTTTTTTGTGCTCTATCGTGCAATCGATTGCACGTTCCGGCGACTACCCTGAGGCATGACGATGGATCTCCGACAGCTTCGCTATTTCAAGGTGCTGGCCACGCTGCAGCACTTCGGCCGCGCCTCGGCAGCGCTGCATATCGCGCAGCCCGCGCTGAGCCGGCAGATCCGGCTGCTCGAGGAAGAGCTGGGCGTGCGGCTGCTGGAACGCCATGTGCGCGGCGCCACGCCCACGCCGGAGGGCCTGGTGCTGCTGGACCGCGCGTCCTTCCTGCTGCGCTATGCCGACCAGGTCAAGGTCGACATCGCCGACCTGGCGGCCTCGCCGCGCGGGCTGGTGGCGCTGGGACTGACCCCGGCGCTGGCGCCGCTGCTGTTTATCCCGCTGGCCGAAGCGCTGCGCCAGCGCTATCCGGAAATCCGGCTGCGGCTGGTGGAGAACTTTGCGCCCGCGCTACAGGATGCGCTGCTGCAAGGCACGCTCGACGTCGGGCTGCTGAGCGGGCCGGTGTCGAGCCCCGGGGTCTCGCTGGTGCCGCTGGTTGCTGAAAGCCTGTGCGCGATCGGCCTCTGGGGCGATGCGTCGCTGGGGGATGGGCCGGTGGACATTGAACAGCTGCAGCGCCTGCCGCTGATCCTGACCGGCGTGCCCAAGTCTGGCGTGCGCCTTGCGCTGGAAGCGCTGGCGGCACGCCAGGGGCTGGAGCTGCAAGTCACGATGGAGGTCGAATCGATCGAGGTGGCCAGGCGCCTGGTGGCGCGCGGGTTCGGCTGGACCGTGCACTTTGCCGCGGCGATACGCGACGAGCTGCAGGCGCAGCGTCTGCAGGCCTTGCCGATTCGTGGGCTGGAGTTGCATCGGATGATCGGCTATGCAGCCGCGCGGCCGCCGTCGCGGGCTACGCTGGCTGTGATGGAAACGCTCAGGAGTGTTGCCAGGGAGTTGGCGGTTGATGGGAATTGGCCAAATAGTCGGCTGTCGGGGGAGATCTTGGATAGTTAGTCCGGGACGCTCTTGGCGGGCGTGGTTGCTTGGCTTGTTGCCGTGCGGTCGGGTGTCGCTCTTGGCAGGCGTGGGCTGTTTCGCCGGCGTAGCCGGCGACTTACTTCTTGTCCAAGCCCTCCATGTCAGGATTGTTGTCGCCCCGCCAAGAACGACACCCGACCGCATGACGCCAAGCCAAACAGCCCCCTAAAAGACGTGCTTAACCCCCACCATAGTCCCAAACTGCGACCCACCCGCCCTGGGATTAGACCCCGCCGCCCCCGCACTGACTGACTGGGCAAGCTGCCCCCCGTTATCGATAAACCCAGCCGTGGCATAGACCGAAGTCCGCTTGGAAAAGGCATAGGCACCACGCACCGCATACAGCATGGCCTTGTTGGCGCTGTCATGGAATTTGAGGTAATAGACCTGCCCGGCCAGCGTGAAAGCCGGAGTGATGTCATAGGCCATGCCGCCATACCAGAGCTCGCTGCGCGGCGTCGCGCTGCCTTCGTTGTCGCGGCGGATCACGCCCACGCCCAGCTTGGCGCGCGACAACAGCACGTAGCCGCTCAGCGACAGGCGATCATCGGTCAGCGACTTGTTGCCAAGCCCGCCGAATGCGCCCGGCCCGCCGCGCAGCGAATCATAGGCAGCGGTGACGCCCCAGCCCTTGTGCTCATACTGGATCAGCGCCGACCATTCCCGGCAGGCAGACTTGCTGGCAGGGTTCTCGCCCGCGCAATTGGTGCCGGCCGGGCTGGGGCCGGCGTTGACCGCATCGCGCCCGAAGCTATAGGTGGCGCCGACGGTCAGCCCGCCGAAGGTGCCCTTGTAGGCCACCGCATTGTCGGCACGCGTATTCGGCAAGTAGCTGTCGAGCGACGCCGCGCCGTACACGTTGGGACCGAGGATGTCCGAGTCCAGGTTGGCCCAGAACAGCATGGTGTACTGCCGCCCCAGCGACAACTGGCCCCACTTGCCGCTCAGCCCCACCAGCGCCTGCCGCCCAAACAGCCGTCCGCCCTGGTTGGCACCGCCGGTATCCGGGGCGAAGCCGGACTCCAGCACGAACACGCTCTTGAGCCCGCCGCCCAGGTCCTCGGTGCCGCGCAGGCCCCAACGCGACGGCACGGTGCCGGTGAGCGTCGGCATGCGCACCAGGCTGTCGCCGCCCGCGCCGACCTTGTTCACGTATTCCACGCCGGTATCGATCACGCCGTACATCGTCACGGACTGCGCCGCCGCCAGCGTGGGGATCGCCGCAAGCAACGCGGCGGCCATGGTTCCGATCTTCATTTGCTGTCTCCTCCGTGGGTCTTTCTTGTCGTTGTGGTGGTACGCGGCCGCCGCCCTATGCAGCCGTGGTGCTGTAGCGCTGGTGAATGTTGTTGAGGCTCCGGTAGGCCCCGGCAAACTCCCGCAGCTCCAGCGACAAGGCCAGGTAGCGGCGCCGGTATGGCTCGGCGAAATGCGCGGTCAAGGTATCGAACAAGGCGCTGACGGTGCGCTCGAGCACGTCCTGCGAGCGCCCCGGCGCTACCGCCAGCGTCACGTGCACGAAGGCATCGTCGCTGCTGCCGTCGGCCATGCGGTAAGACTCCAGGCAAAGCGCGCGCGCACGGATGCCGCCCAGCGGAAACGCGCCGTCCTGCGCGATCAGGACCGCGCTCAGTCCGGCCAGCAAGGCATCGATGCGCGCAACCGGCGCGAGGTTGTGGGTGTATTCGACGATCAGGTGCGGCATGCCGTGTTCCCTCCGGTGCGCTTGCGGCGCCGCTGGCTAGCGCGCCTTGCGCGCGGCAAAGCCGCCGTCGGCATGGACCACCTTGCCGTCGACCATCGTCAGCACCGAACGGATGCGGTGGATGTCTTCAACGGGGACGGTCAGGTAGGGCTTGTCGAGCACTGCCAGGTCGGCCAGCTTGCCGGCCTCCAGCGAGCCGCGCGAGGCCTCGTCGAATGAAATCCACGCGGCATTGGCGGTGTACAGCCGCAGCGCCTCCAGCCGCGACAGCCGGAAGTCCTCCTTGCGCCGGACTTCCTTGCCGATCGAATAGCCGCCGACGTGGAACTCCAGCGCGCGCCAGACGCCGGGGATGCCGATGCGCGTGGCATCCGTGCCGCCCGCCACCTTCAGCCCGTGCTGCAAGGCCAGGCGCACGGGCGGCGCGGCCTCTGCCACATGGTGGTCGTTGGCGTGGCCGATGGCGCCGGCCTCGAAGTACGGCCCCATCTGCACCGTGTAGGAAAGCCCAAGCGCCTTCATGCGCCGGAACGTCTCCGGCTTGCCGGTATTCAGGTGGGCCATGGCCCAGCGCAGCTTGCCCAGGTCATGGCGCTTGCCCACCTCCTCGAAGACATCGAGGATCGCGCTGGCGGCATCGTCGGTATAGGCGTGGATCTCGACCGGATAGCCGCGGCTGGCGGCAAACGTTGCCACCTTGAGCAGTTCCTCGCGGTCCTTCGCCGACGGCTGGAAACCAGGTCCCATCTTCACGCCGTCGTCCATGCCGAACACCAGCATCTCGCCCGGGCCGAGGAAGCGCAGCTTGCCGTCGCCCAGGCGCGGCGGCAGGTAGGCCAGCGTATTGCGGAACCATTCGGCCTCGTTGCCAGCGACCATGGTCGGGATGCGATAGCCGACCCGCAGCGACAGGCTGTCCTCGCGCCACAACGCGTACAGCGGATCGTAGGCCGGGCCCGGTCCCGCGGTGGGGTCGATCAGCGCGGTGACGCCCAGGCTGTTGAGGCGGCTGAAAAAGGACTGCAGGCTGGCCTTGGCGTCGACCTGGCTCTGCGCCAGGATGCGGCCGAACAGCGCAGACAGCGGCCGGATCGCGCCGAAGATCCGGCCGGTGGGGCGCCCTTCGCGGTCGCGCTCCACGCGGATGCCCGGCGGCAGCGCATCCGGCTGGTCGAGCTTGAGCAGCTCGATCGCCCTGGCGTTGACCAGCGCGTAGTCGTACAGGTACTGCACATAGGCGGGATTGTCAGGCAGCAGCGCGGTCAGCTCGGCAGGGGTCGGCGCGCGCTTCTCGGTGAACTGGTCGGGGTGCCAGGAACCAGTCACGGCCACCCATTTGCCGGGGCCGCGCGCCAGCGCGGTCTTGCGCAGCTGCTCCAGCCCCGCGGCCAGGCTGGTGGTCTCGCCTTCGTACCAGTAGGTCTCGAAGGCATAGCTCTGGCCGCCGCGAATGGCGTGGATATGGGTGTCGATCAGGCCGGGGATGACCGTGCGCCCGCCCAGGTCGATCACCTCCGTGCGCGGGCCGGCCAGGCGCCGGATATCCTGGTTGGCCCCCACCGCAGCAATGCGGTCGCCGCGGATGGCAAGGGCCTGCGCCACTGTGTCCGTGGCGTTCATGGTGAGTACCGTGCCGTTGACCAGGATCCGGTCGGCGTGCGCGCCGGCCTGCGCCAGCGCCCCCGAAGCCGCCGTCAGGCAGCCGACAGCCATGGCATGCGCCAGGGCCCGTGCAATGCAACGCATATCGATGTTCCCTTCGTGCAGGATAGGTGGCGCCCGGGCACCCGGGCGCCGGGGCGGCGTTACTGGCCCGGCTGTGCGCCCGAGCGCTTGACGATGGGCTCGAGCTTGGCGATGTCGGCGACGATCAGCTTGTCGAAGGCAGCCGGCGTCGAGGGCTTGGCCTCGGCGCCTTGCGCAATCAGCTTCTCCTTGGTCGCCGGCGCGCTGAGCGCCTGCAGCATCGCCGTGTTCAGGCGGGCGACGACATCCTTGGGCGTGCCCGCGGGCGCCAGCACCCCGAACCAGGCATCGAAGACATAGCCCGGCACGCCCGCCTCGGCGATGGTGGGCACGTCCGGCAGCGACGGCACCCGCGCCGCCGTGGCCACGCCCAGGATGCGCAGCTTGCCGTCCTTGACGAACTGCAGCGCGGTGATGGACGGCGCGAAGAACATGTCGACGCGCCCGCTCATCACATCGGTGATCGCCGCCGGCGCGCCCTTGTACGGGATATGCCGGGTCTGCACGCCCGCGGTCACGTCGAACAGCTCGCCGCTCAGGTGCGAAGAGCTGCCGCTGCCCGCCGAGCTGTAAGTGACGGAATCCGGCTTGGCGCGCGCAGCCGCCAGCAGGTCCTTGAGCGTGCGGTAGGGACTGGATGCGCTGACCACCAGCAGGTAGGGCATGGTCGCCACCGTGGAGATGCCCTTCAGGTCGCGGGTGGTGTCGTACGGCAGCTTGGGATAGAGCGTGGGATTGACCGCATGCCCGGCGGAGGTCAGCAGCAGCGTGTAGCCGTCCGCGGGCGCCTTGGCCACCACCGCGGTGCCGATGGTCCCACCCGCGCCGGGGCGGTTGTCGACGACGATCTGCATATTCGAGCTGGTGCCGATCTCGGCGCTGACGATGCGCGCAAGCAGGTCGGTGGCGCTGCCAGCCGCAAACGGCACGATCATGCGGATCGGCTTGTCGGGATACGCTTCAGCTTGCGCTGCGCCGTGCAGCAGCGGCAGGCAGAGCGCGGTGGCAAGCGCCGCGCGCAGGATGTTCTGGAATGTCATGGGGGACTCCTGGAATCTTGGGGATGACCTGGCTCGGGGACGTACTCAGAAGACGTGGCGCATGCCCAGCGCAAAGGTCTGCGGATCGGCGCCGGCGGAGATGCCCAGCTCATTGATCGCAAAGTCGTAGGTGGCGTTCTTCTTGTTGAAGATGCGGCTGTAGAAACCAAACACCGAGGTGCGCTTGGACAGCGGGTACTCATAACCGAGCGTGGCCTGGACCGCGCCGGTATCAGGCCCGCTGCGGAAGAAGCCGACGGTCTCGGTAGCGTTGCCGCGGCCATTGCCCGCAATGCCGACGCCGGCGCGCAGGCTGCCCGTCCATAGCTGCTGTACCACCGACGCGTAGTAGGCATCGCGCTTCAGGTCGCCGGTGGCGGTGCGGTAGTGCAGCCGCTCATAGATGGCCGAGACCTTGGTGGTCGGGAACTGGTAGGACAGCCCGATCTTCATGCCTTCGTCGTCGCGTCCCGCGGTCTGGTAATTGTTGTGGCGCTCATAGGCCAGCACGACATTGAGCGGGCCGTTGTCATAGGCCCCCGCGAACGACCACAGGCTGGGGTTGCGCGGCACCGTATTGCGCTCTTCGTTGACCCCCCAGGTCACGCCGCCGCTGAAGCCATTCCATTTCGGGCTGCGGTAGTGCACGCTGTTCTTCTGGCGGCGATCGAAGGCGCTGGTGTCCTGGACATTGTCGGAGGTCGGGGTCGAGCCATTGCCGATCAGCGCCATGTAGCCGGCCGTGGTCGGATAGAACGGATCGTAGGACGAGGTGGCTTCCAGGTAGGGCGTGGTCCAGTTGCCCATGAAGAAGCTGCCGGCCGAACCGGCCAGGCCGACGCGCGTATTGCGCCCGGCAAGCTGGCCGCTGCCGGTATCCAGCGAAATCGAACTTTCGATCTGCCAGATCGCCTTGAGGCTGCCATACAGCGATTCCTCGCCACGCATGCCGAAGACCGAGCGGTTGTTGGTCAGCCGGCCGGTGCCGCCCAGCCTGGTGCCGTCGGACGCCGTCGACGCATCGGAATACTCCATCGACGTATTCAGCCGGCCATAGAGCGTGACGTTGCTCTGTGCGGAAGCGGCGGTGCAGCAGGCCGCAAGCGCCGCAAAGGTGGCGCCCGCAAAGGGGTTCTTCATATTGTCTCCAGTGTCTTGCGCCTGTCCGAATCGATACGGGATGCCTGCCCCGCCCTGTGCACGAAACTGCGGGCAACAACGACCCCTGCCCCATTTACGGCATCAGCATCTGGTGGATTCTTGGTGGCGCTTTCTTGTGCGGCGGATTCACGCGTGAATTCAGCGTGAGGTGATTCTAGAAATGGCGAATCACAGCGTCCATTCGCATTTTCTTTTCGTCACCATACCGATTTGTTATCGGATTACCGGGCCCGCGCCACGCTTTGCCAACGCCGCAGGAGCGGGCGCTGGCTGGCCTGAGCATAGGCACTCGGGGGCGTTCCTGGTAGCGGGTGTGGCTGTGCCACTGCGTTCCAGGCATAGGACGCTGGACGCCGGAAGCCGTGCGCAACACAGCGCACTCCCTGGCGCGGCCGCAGGCGTTTATGCCCGCTGGCCGCGCTCAGGCAGCGGGCTGCTCGGTCAGCTGCCGAATCAACGCACGTGTGGCCGCCGTGATCGCCTTGCCGCGGCGCGTGCCGATGCGCACGTTGCGGGTAGCCCACGGCTCGGCGATCTGCAGCAAGGTCGAGCGCGCACTGGCCTCGATCGGCACCATGCACTCGGGCACGATGGTCACGCCAAGGCCTGCTTCCACCAGGCTGCGCGCCTCTTCGGTACCGTTAATCGTAAACTTTGGATGCACGACCTGGCCGATCGCCCGCGCGGCGCGGTTGACGTCGGACATCAGCGTGGTGTTCGGCAGCATCGCAATGAAGGGCTCGCGAATCAGGTCGGCGAATGCCACGTCGGGCTGCTCGCCAAGCGGATGGCCACGCGGCACCAGCGCGACGAGACGGTCAATACGATAGGGAATACTGTCCAGTGGCTCATCGTCGATATCCGGACTGGCGATATACACGGCCAGGTCGGCATCACCCGCCACCACCGCACGCACGAGACTGGTATTGGCGTCCTGCCGCAGTTCAACCTCGACCAGCGGGAAGTTGCGAGAGAACTCGCCAATCTCGCGCGCGAGATACTGGATGATGACCGCTCCCGTGGTGCCTACCGTGACATGGCCACGAACGCCTTCGGAGAATTCGCCGAGCTCGCGGCGCATGTCTTCCAGGTTCTCGAACAGCAGGCGCAGATGGCGCGCCAGGACTTCGCCGGCCGCGCTCGGCACCGCGCCGTTGGGATTGCGCTCGAAGAGCTGCACGCCGGCAATGTCTTCAAGATCCTGGATGCGTTTTGTTGCTGCGGACGCGGCAATGTTCTCGCGAATGGCGGCGCGCCGGATCTGGCGTTCTTCCACCACGGTCAGGAACAGCCGCAGGGTAAACAGGTCGACCCGCCGGGTCAGGCCATGCACGCTCAGCGTGCTCATTGTGTCTCCTTCACTCGGGGAACCGGTCTGTCGCCGGCCCGCGCGTCGCACTCATGCTGCATTGCGCCACGGACATCATCGCTGCCAACAGCGCGAACTGCGAAGCACAAGGCAAGTATAGCGTGAGGCTTAGGAAGCCTTGATGCCCGCGTGACGCAAGCGAGCCTGGGCGCAATCGCGACGGCGGCACGCCGTCCGTTCAATGTACGGGACGGGACGTCGCCCCGGATTGACTCACCGGCTGCCAGCGCGGATTCTGATCACTATATCCAGGCATGTCGCCATTGACCGGGCGAAGTCTTCGACACCTTTCCAGGGAATGCTCCATTGACTACCATCCGACCCGACTCCAGTTCGCCGACCCACTGCCCTGCGCTTGAGCAGGCAGTGGTTCGCCTGGTCCAGGACCTGACCTTCGATCAGCTTGACGGCCCGGCGCATGCAGGCGTGAGCCGGCTGATGCGCGACCAGCTTGCGCTGCAGATCGGCACGGCACAGATGCCCTGGTCGCGCCAGGTGTTGTCCTTCGCCACCGCGCAGCAACGCCCCGGCCGCAGCCGGGTAGCCGCCAGCACAGCCACCATGAGTGCCGCGGATGCCGCATTCGTCAACGCGGCCTATGGACATGGCTTCGAGTACGACGACGCCCACGGGGCCAGCGCCAGTCATCCCGGCAGTTGCGTGATCCCCGCCGCGCTCGCGATCGGCGAGGAACTGGGATCGAGCCTCGAGGAGGTCATCACCGCGATCGTGGCCGGCTACGAGGTCTACACCCGCATCGGCGTGCTGGCAGCGCCTGACCTGCTGAGGCGCGGTTTTCACCCCCACGCCGTGCTGTCCAGCTTCGGGGCCGCGGCGGTCTCGGCCAGGCTGCGCAAGTTCGATGCCGAGACCACCCTGCACGCACTCTCCATCGCGCTGAGCCATGCAGCCGGCACCACCGAGTACACCTCTACCGGCGGCTCGGTCAAGCGGGTGCACGCCGGCATCGGCACCCGCAACGGCATGGTCGCCGCCGATATGGCGCAGGCCGGCATCACGGGGCCGCGTGCCTTCCTGAGCGGCAACAAGGGGTTTTTCCGCACCCTCCTGCAGCGCGCTCCTGCCGAACGGGCAGAGGCGCGGTTCAGGCTCGACCAGCCCTTCGAGATCGGCACGGTCTGGCTCAAGGCGTACTGCGCCTGCTATTGCACCCATGCGTATATCGACGCGATCCGCCCGTTCGCGCCGCGCCGCGCCGAGATTGCCGACATCCAGGCCCGCATCCAGCCCGCCTTCAATGTGGTGGTCGGCACCGCCAATGCCAACGCGTACGAGCCGAAGAACATCGAACACGTCCAGTTCAGCCTGCCAACGCAGATGGCATTCGCGCTGCTCGGCATGGGCAATGGCTACAAGGTGCACCGCGACTACCTGGACGGCAGGATCGACATGGCCCCCGTGGCCGAAGTGGCACGCGGCATCGGCATCACCGAAGCGCCGGAACTCGAACAGCGCTACCCGGGCAAGTTTGTCGCGGATGTCACCGTGACCTTCCGCAATGGCACGTCCGAGCACGTGTTCGTTGAAGACCCGATCGGCTCACTGGCGAATCCCATGTCGGAAGCCGAGCAGGACGCGAAGTTCATGGAGCTGACGTCTGGCGTGCTGGGCAAAGGCCGTGCGCAAACGCTTCTGGCCACGCTCAGGAAGTTGGATCCACACACCAGGGCCGCGGACCTGATGGCGTTGACGCACTAGGCAAGGCGCCGATTCGACCGGAATTCCGCGGGTCGGCCGCTTCAGGATTATCAGGAGACAAGCCATGCAGCAGCACCCCGTCAGCAGCCAGCCCGGCAGCGATGTCGACACCCTCAACAGATTGATGTCCGAGCGCTTTACGTGCCGGGCCTACCTGGCCAGGCCTGTGCCCGACGCGGTGATCCGGAGCATCGTCAACGTTGCGAAGAAAAGCGCCTCGTGGTGCAACGTCCAACCCTGGCACGTGGTCATCGGCTCTGTGGAGACCACGGAGGGGTTTCGCAAGGCACTGGTCGAGGAAGCCACCAACGCGCCCGAGGTCGATTCTGACCTGCCGTTCCCGGAGGCGTATTGCGGCGTCCACGCGCAGCGCAGGCAGGAAACGGGTTACCGGCTCTATGAAGCGCTGGGCATTGAGCGCCACGACCGCGAGCGCCGCGCCAGCCAGAGTTTTGAGAACTTCAGGATGTTCGGCGCGCCGCACGTGGCAATCGTCACGATGGCTGCGGATCTCGGGCCATACGCGGCAGTCGATTGCGGCGGGTTTATCGCTTCATTCCTGCTGGCCGCGCACGCGCACGGTGTTGCCACGACACCGCAGGCGGCACTGGCGCGCCATGCCAGGTTCGTGCGCTCGCACTTCGGCATCGGCGACGACCGGAAGATGATCTGTGCCATTTCGTTTGGCCACGCCGACCCCGGTCACGCAGCGAACAGCTTCAGGACGAGCCGGGCGCCCGACGAAGAAATCATGCGCCTGGTGTAGGCGCCGATCTTGCCAGAGGAGACATCATGATCGGCAGAAGGCATTTCCTGAAATCTCTTGCGTCGCTGGGAGCCGCCGTTTGCGCCCCGTCGGCCTTTGCACAGCAATACCCCTCGCGGCCGATTCGCATTGTCGTGCCGGCTTCCGCAGGCACCGCGGTCGACATCACCGCGCGCTTCATAGCCGAGGCACTGGCAAAGAACCTGAAGTCTCCGGTGATGGTGGACAACCGCGCCGGCGCAGGCGGCCTCATCGGCACCGACGCCGTGGCCAAGGCGGCGGCTGACGGATACACGCTGCTGTTCGCCGGCATTCCCCACCTCACCACGCGGTGGTTTGCCGATGGCCAGGTCACATTCGATCCGGTCAAGGACTTTGTGCCGCTTGCCAGGGTGAGCAGCTCCGCGCTGTGCATCGTGGTCAGGGCCGACTCGCCTTACAAGACCTTGGCCGACCTGATCGGGGCAATGAAGCGCAAGCCTGGCGACATCACGTTTTCATCCGGGGGCGCGGGTAGCACCTCTCATCTTTGCGCCGTGATGCTGAACGACCTGACCAAGACACGCGCCAAGCATATCCCTTACAAGGGGAACGGACCCGCGGTGACAGACGTCATTGCCGGCCAGGTGGATTTCACATGCCAGGGCGCACCGAGCGTGGTGCCGATGGTCAAGGCGGGGAAGCTGCGCGGTCTAGCTGTCACCAGCCCCGGGCGATGGGGCGAGATCCCGGAGGTCCCGACAACGGCGCAAGCTGGCGTTGCGGGCTACCAGGTCTCGTCGTGGATCGGAGCCCTGGCACCGGTGGCGACGCCGGCACCGGTTGTGGAGCGCTTGTCCGACGAACTGGTTCGCATCGCCCACTCGGCCGCGTTCAAGGCGTTCTGCGCGCAGCAGTCGATGTACGTCGACATCGCGGATCGCCACCAGTTTCTGGCTGAGTTGCCGAAGGAGGATGCGCGCTGGAAGCGGATCTCACAGCTGGCGAAGGAATCCTGACTATGCGTGTTCCTCAAGCAGGCGTCGGAGGTGCAATTCTTCGGCTGTGAACGTCGAGGATCGTATCGCCCCGAATGCCTCGGCCGCAGCTCGCGTCCGCACCGGTGCATCCTCCAGATGGTCGGTGCCTTGCAACCGGAAAGAGGCGGGCGACACCGGGCCGAACAGCAGCGCGCGCTCCAGGTGAGGCCAGCGCTCCAGGTCCGGTTCCACCCCCGCATGACGAGCAAGGGAGACCGCGAGTTCGTGCAACACCGGCTGCTGGCCACGTTCGCGCATCGCGCGACAGGCTTCGAGACCTTGCTCCATCCGGGCGCGCGATGGCATGGCGACATGGCCAGCCAGTACGTAGGCGATCCAGCGGGCCTGCAGTTCCATCACCGGCAGGTAAGGGCCCACGAGGTTGCAGAGGCCGACAAATGCCAGGCCCTTGAGGTCTGGATGGAACGTGTGCGCGTAAAGATCGAGACTCGTGCCGTCGAAGTTCAGGGTCCTCGCGATGGCCGGATTCAGCCATGGCAATGACAGGCCGTAGCCGGTACCGAAGAGGATGGCATCGGGCCTCGCGTGGCTACCGTCGGTGAACAGCACAGTACTCCCGTCGATACGCTCGATCCAGGGACGGACGATGATGCGGCCTTCGGCCACTGCCGGGAGAAAACCCTGTGACTGCGACACCCCGGCCGCGAAGATATTTCCGGCCGGCACGGGTGCACCAAACTGGTCCGGACTGCCGCCTGCCTTCAGCACCGCCGCCTTGAGCCCCTCCGCAAGCGCCTCGGGCGGTAATGCTTCCAGTGCCAGCGCCGCGGCGCGGTTGAACAACACGTGTTCAGCCGGCACACCCGCTATCAGCTTGGGAACGATATAGCGCTGACGACGGTAGGCCGACGTGACACGGGCTCCGCCATAGGCCAGATCGGAGGCAATTTCCAGCGCGCTGATCGAGCAGCCGGCCACCACCACGGCATGATTACGGTAGCGCTCAGGCCCTTCATATTGCGACGTATGCGCGATGCCAAGCGCGCCGGTAAAGCTTTCCACCCCAGGGATTTCCGGTACAAGCGGACGGGCCTGGGCTCCCGTGGCCACGATGACGTGGCTGAACGTCTCCTCCACCACGCCGTCCCCGGTCCGGGAGCGGATACGCCAGCGGCCGTCTGGCGCGGCTTCAAAAAGCTCGACACGTTTTCCAAACTGGATGCGTCGCACAAGACCGAACCTGTCGGCATAGCGCTCCAGATAGGCCAGCATCTGATCCTGTCGGGGATAAGTCGCCACGTCCGATTCATGATCGAGATCGGAAAAGGCCGACATGACGCGGCTGGTGTTGGTGCGCATCCCGGCCCAGGTCGCGCTCGCCTCGGCGGCCGGGTTCCATTGACCGCCCAGCCTCTCGCTTGCCTCGAACACCATCGGCTCAAAACCATGTTGCGCGAGCCAGCGGGCCGAGACCAGGCCCGCTGGCCCGGCGCCGATGATGGCGACAGTCTTCTCATTCGGATAGTGCATGCCGGAGCTCCCCCTTTTGTGGCAGGTCCGGAAGTTATAATCCGCGCCTGGAGGCGATGTCGCTAAATGGTTCCTAAGCAGGGTCTCGAGTTTCCTAAAAAATAACGAAAAAGGCACACCATGCGGCTGTCAGAGGAGATCAGGCGCTTTATCGCGAGCCCGGTGATGATCATCGTCGGCACGCGAGACCCGGTGAACCGACCGTCGATCGGCCGGGCCGTGGGTGCGCGTGTCGTCGATGAGGAAAACGTCGAACTGGTCGTGTCCGCCTGGCAATGGCCCGGAACGATTTCCAACCTGTCCGCCAATGGTCAGGCCGCGGTCACTTTTTCGCGGCCCACGGATTATGTGTCCTACCAATTGAAAGGCACTGCCCAGCTCCGCACCGCGGCACAGCCAGACCTGGAACTCTCGCGCCGCTATCAGGCCGAGATGGTTGAACTGTTCAGCGGTCTCGGCCTGCCGGCCGAACTGGTAATGCCGTGGATGGCCGAACGGGAACTGACGGTTGCGCGTGTCCTCGTCAGGGAGGCCTATGTCCAGACGCCCGGCCCCAGGGCCGGCACTGCTGCCGGGACGGACGTCGCATGATCCAGCTCCGCGATCTCGATGACTGCTTCGAGGGCGTGATCCCCTCGATCATCGCCACGACGGCGGCCGACGGCACGCCCAATATCTCCTACCTCTCGCATGTCGTACTGGTGGACGATACGCACGTGGCGATCTCCAACCAGTTCTTTGCCAAGACGGCCGCCAATATCCGCGCCAATCCCCAAGCTTCCCTGCTCCTGGTCAGTGCGCGCCACGGCGGACAGTTCACGCTCGACCTCACCTGGATCTCGTCGCGAGATGAGGGCCCGCTGTTCGAGCGCGTGTCGAACCAGTTGCGAGCCAGCAGTGCACAGGTAGGCATGGCCGGGATCATGCGCCTCAAGGCGATCGATATCTTCCGGGTCAACGCGATTGCCGCCGTGACATCCACGGTCGAGCTTGCCCGTACAGGCCCTCCGTCGCCGGCGCCTGACCTCGCCGCCCTCGGTCGCGCAATGAAGGCGATCAGCGCGCAGCACGATACCGAAGGGGTGCTATGCGCAGCGCTCGACGCGTGCGAGGTCCTGGGCTTCAGCCAGGCGATCGTATTACTTGGCGACAATACGCGCCGCCTTCTGACCACGGTGGTCAGCAGGGGCTACGAGCGCTCCGGCGCTGGTGCGGAAATCGCCTTTGACGACGGCCTGATCGGCATTGCCGCCGTAAGCGAGCACCCCGTCAGGATCAATGACATGAGCCGGGTCCGCCGGCTGGGCGCTGCCATAGAAGGCACCAGCCCTGCCGATGAAAACCGCACCAGGTCCATCGCGCTGCCCACCCTGCCGGATGCGATGAGCCAGATGGCGGTTCCGCTGATGGCGCAAGGGATCTTGCGTGGCGTGCTGTTCGTGGAAAGCCGCCAGCGGCTTGCATTCAGTGCGACGCACGAAACGGCAATGGAAATGATCGCGCACCAGTGCGCCACCGCGCTGGCACTTTGCGAAGCGCTTGCGCCCGATGGCCAGCCGGCGATGCCCTGTCGGGCACCGGAACTGCCGGGTGGCCGGGTCGTCCAGGTGACACATCACCGCTTCGACGACAGCGTGTTCATCGACCATGCCTATGCCATCAAGGGTGTCGCGGGACGCCTCCTCTCCTTCATGCTGCGCGCCTATATCGAGGAAGGCAGGAGCGAGTTCACCAATCGGGAGATCCGCCTGGCGGACTCGCTGAGGCTGCCGGAAATCAAGGACAATCTCGAAACGCGCCTTCTGCTGCTGCGGCGGCGCCTGGATGAGCGAAATCTGCCGGTCAGGCTGATCCATGCGGGCCGTGGCCAGGTCAGGCTGGTCATCGATGGCGTACCGGTGCTTTCGACCAGCGGGTAAAGTCGCAAATCACTGCGCTGCCTTGGGCCATGTCAGTCGAACTCCACGCATCAGAACGTATAGCCGAGCGCCAGATAGAGAAAGCGCGTGTTGCGTCCGCCAGCGGCCTTCAGCGCCCGGCTCTCGTCCACGTACACGGCGCCGCCATTGACCAGCACATGCCGGCTCGCCTGCCACGCAACATCCACGGAGAGCTGGCTGCTGCTGTACTGGCCGGAGCGGCCCGCGGTGCCGGGAACCGGGATGCCCGCCGAGGTGTAGACCGCGTCGTGTGTGGTTGCCCGCCAGATGAAGTCACAGGCGAAGGTCAGCTTGATACCGGCTGCGGGAATCAGCGTCAGCGACGGCTGGATATCCAGCACGTTGGAGGCGCCGATCAGGCCGGCCTGGTTGAAGTAGGCCAGCTTCGGAAACAAGCCGTTGTAGGTGCCGATGGTGCCGTCGTGCGGATTGCGGTCACCGCTGCCCATGGTCGCCTTGATGCCTGCGCGCGGGTGCCAGGCCGAAGCTGCGACGGTGTACCCGGTATCGGTCGAGAAGCCCCATGCGCGGATCTGTTGCGAGGCCAGGCTGCCGAACTGGAACAGCGCCTCCCAGTCCCAGTCCCAGCGGCCGTGGCGGCCGAACAGGCGGCCCCCGAGCGAATGCCGCCGCTCCGCGCCGCTGCCATCGCTGAACAGCGCGCGGTCATTCTCGAAGCCGAGGTAGTAGAGATCGGCGGAGGTTGCCGGCAGGAATGCCGCCGGCATCGTCGCATAGACGCCCCAGAAGCCCTGCGCCTGATTGCGCCGGTCGTCGAAGCTGCCGTCCTTGAGCAGCACGGGACGCGTGGCGAAGGCATCCACCCGCGCGCTGCCCAGGCTTGAGCCAAGCCTCAGTCCGTCGAAGGCACGCCGCACATTGGGGGCATCGCGGATCGAAACCAGGCGCTGCGCGCCGAACGCCATCTCCTGCCGGCCCACGCGCACCAGCAGCGGGTCCTGCGCGGGCGACGGGAGCGGCACGCGCAGGTCGACGAATGCCTGCTGCACATCGAGCTGGTCGACATAGGGCGGCGTGGTGACGTCCTTGCCCATGGCCAGCTGGTTGCCCAGCTGCACGAACGCGCGCAGGGATTCACCGGCATGCAGGTCGGCATGGAGCAGCGCCCGGTGCATCAGGTAGCCATCGCCACGCGGGCCCGGCACGCCGAAATTGCTGGCCGAGTAGTCCTCAAAGCGCTCGCGGATCTCTCCGCCGAGGCTCAGGAACCAGCCGGGACCGCCGAGCGGCACATACTTGACCGGATCCCAGAAATCCGTGCGCATGGCCGGATCGCGCAGGTAGCGATAGTCCTCGTCATAGCGCAACAGCTTGAACGGGGGCGGCGCGCCCGGCGGGGACGGCAGCGGCTGCGCGCTGGCGCCGCCGACGGCGGTGAACAGCAAGAGTGCGACAGGCAGAGCAGCCCATGGACGGCGCGCAGGACATGCACCGGTGGGGCTGCAAGGGGAACATGCCTTCCATCGGGCCATCGTGCACCTGGCTGTGGGAAATGGCCGGCCTGCGAAGTGCACGATGGCACGGAGCGCGCGGGGACGCACCGAAAGCTGGCGGCCGGATACGGACAAATATGGACGATCCCGCAGGCAGATTCAAACCCAGTCCCGCCCCGTGCGCACCCGAAACAAAAAAGGGCCAGATGGCCCTTTTTTGCGGCGAGGATGATCCGCGGATCAGCCAGCGAAATTCTTGCCGGCGAAGTCCCAGTTCACGACATTCCAGAATGCCTCGACGTACTTCGGGCGGGCATTGCGGTAGTCGATGTAGTAGGCGTGTTCCCACACGTCGCAGGTCAGCAGCGCCTTGGCGTCGGTGGTCAGCGGCGTGGCGGCGTTGGAGGTCGAGACCAGGTCCAGCGAGCCGTCGGTCTTCTTGACCAGCCAGGCCCAGCCCGAACCGAAGGTGCCCACGGCGGTCTTGGTGAACTCTTCCTTGAACTTGTCGAACGAGCCCCACTTGGCGTTGATGGCATCAGCCAGCGCGCCGGTCGGCTGGCCGCCGCCGTTGGGCTTCATCGAGTCCCAGTAGAAGGTGTGGTTCCACACCTGGGCAGCGTTGTTGAAGATGCCGCCC
The DNA here is from genome assembly GCF_054072015.1 of Cupriavidus sp. CP313. NCBI lineage: Bacteria > Pseudomonadati > Pseudomonadota > Betaproteobacteria > Burkholderiales > Burkholderiaceae > Cupriavidus > Cupriavidus sp. CP313. The sequence goes on from NZ_JBSVZB010000002.1 coordinate 32,673, forward strand.
GACGACTTCTTGACGATCTCTTCCAGGGTCGAGTTCTCGAACTCGGTGCCCTTGATGAGGTTGTTCAGGTTGGTGACGTAGGTCTGGTGGTGCTTGTCATGATGGAACTCCAGCGTCTCCTTGGAGATGTGCGGAGCCAGGGCATCATGCGCGTACGGGAGCGGGGGGAGCTTGTGTTCCATTGTTCTGTCTCTGTGGGTTGGGGTTGTGGGTCCGGAATTGCCGATTGTAGGGGACTTGCAAGACCCGCGCAAACCGCGGGACAAAGCCCCCTGATCCGATGTTAGTTTGTCCGGGCAGGGGTTTCCGGGGGGATTTCCGCCCGGCTTGCCGGAACGCTTCACGCCCGCCGCGGCATCGCGAATGGGAGGCGTTCCCGGGCCACGCAGGCGCTCAGAAATCCGGCAGCTTGGCCTGCACGCCGGCAATCGCCAGGTCGGCCACGCCCTCGGCCAGGTGCGCTTCGACCACGCTGCCGGCGCGGATCTCGGCGGGCGAGCGCAGCGCGCGTCCGCGCTGGTCCAGCAGCACCGCATAGCCGCGTTCCAGCGTACGCTGCGGCGCCAGTAGCTCCAGCGCGCCGGCGCTGCGCGCCAGGCGCTGGCCGGCGCGCTCGTGCTGGCGTGCGGCGGCGGCCTGCAGGCGTTGCCACAGGCGGGTCACGTCGGCATGAGCGGCGGTGGCATCGGGGCGGCACGCGCTCCAGCGCATCGCCAGCAATTGCTGGCGGTGGCGCTGCGACACCACCGTGTCACGCAATGCCGAACGCAAGTGTCGCGCCAGATTGTCGACGCGCGCGCGCCGCTCCTGCAGTTGCGCCTGCGGGCTGCGCACGCGCCGCGCCAGCCAGTCCAGGTGCTGCGCGCGCAGGTCCAGCCCGCGCCGCATGCACTGCGTGAGCGCGTCGCGCGCACGCAGTGCATGCGCCAGCAGGTGCGCGCGATCCGGGCTGACCAGCTCGGCCGCGCCGGTCGGCGTCGGCGCACGCACATCGGCGACAAAGTCGGCAATGGTGAAGTCGGTTTCGTGGCCCACGCCGGAGATGACCGGCAGCGCGCAGCGCGCAATCGCCTGCGCCACCACCTCTTCGTTGAACGACCACAGGTCTTCGATGCTGCCCCCGCCGCGGCAAAGGATCAGCACGTCGCACTCGCGCCGCGCACTGGCCGCATCGAGCATGTCGGCGATCTTCTGCGCCGCGCCCGCGCCCTGCACCGGTACCGGATAGACCACCACCGGCACATGCGGCGCGCGCCGGCGCAAGGTGGTCAGCACATCGCGCAGCGCCGCCGCCTGCAGCGAGGTGACCACGCCGATGGTGCGCGGATGCGCCGGCACCGGGCGCTTGCGCTCCGGCGCGAACAGCCCCGCCTGCGCCAGCTTTTCCTTCAGGCGCAGGAAGGCTTCATACAGATTGCCCAGCCCCGCCCGGCGCATTGCCTCCACGCCCAGCTGCACCTCGCCACGCGCCTCATACATGGTGACCACGGCGCGCACCTCCACCGCCTCGCCCTCGCGCGGCTGGAAGTCGACATGCTGGTTGCGCCCGCGGAACATCACGCAGCGGATCTGCGCGCGTGCATCCTTGAGCGAGAAATACCAGTGCCCGCTGGCGGCGCGCGTGAAATTGGAAATCTCGCCGCGCACCCAGGCCAGCGGAAAACTGCGTTCGAGCAGCCTGGCGATTGTTTGGTTCAGCTCACCGACAGGGATGACGTCGCGGCCGCTGCGCGGCGCGGTGGAGGAAGGGTCACGCGAAAAGTTCGGCAAGTCTGGCATGGCGCACTGGTGGCAAGCGGCGTGAATGGGACATGTCCACAGCATAACCTCTATGTCAAGTGGGTAGCGTTGATGCCTGCGCCCTGCCCCGAAAGGCGCATTGGTTCGTCCAACCCTTTGATTCTTATGAGCTTTACGAGCAAAACAAAAATTAGGCAATATAACCAATTCTCTTTTGCATCAATCACTTACATAGCGCCTGGCAGGCTTGTTCACAAAGTTATCCACAGCTTCTCTGGATAAAAGGCGCCGTAAACCACACTTTTCCAGCGCAAGTGGCCCCACACCCGCTTGCGGTCCCATGGAAAGCGGCCGACCCGGCGCGTTGCGTATCACAGCGCTGCTGGCCCTCCGGGGCGCAACGTCCATGCTGCGTTTGCACAATTTCTGGGCAGGACGATGAGAGGCCATAAAAATCAATGGGTTAACCTGCTTCTCCCGGATTTGTCCACAGGCCGTCCACAATGCTCTCCCTGCGGAATGTGGAAAAACCCGGTTTCTGCCCTGCCTGGCGCCACATCGACCATGGGCCGCACGGATACACCCGTTTGCCCGTTTTTTAAGCAGTTCATACTGCCGCCTTATAAATCAAAGACTTAGGTGATCTCTCAGGCAGCTTTCCACAAGCGCTCCACAATCCTGTCCCGGCGCTGTGTGGAAAGCCGCACAGGAAGGAGTGCCAGCACACCGACGCGCCCCGCCAGGTTGTGGAAAGCGGTGCCCGGCGGCGTGCACCATGCGCCGCAGGGCCTGCGGCAGGCTTTTGCACAAAATTTAAGCAGTAATATCTTTACCCTTACGGATCAACGTGTTAGCACGCTTGTCAGGCAGCTTTCCACAATCGATCCACAACACTGTCCCGCTTTGCTGTGGAAATGGACTAGCGCCGGCGATGCGTGGCCGAGACAGCGTCGGGTGCCGTCTTGCCGTGCGACAGGGCGCAGGTTAGAGTGGCGCCTGATTTTTCAGAGCAATGCCGGAGCGCGCGCCGCCAGCGGCCAGACGCGCATCAAGGCATGCCGTCCAGGTGGTTTGGGGTTTTGTTATTCGGTTGTCGATCCCGGGGGTCCAATTGTTTTCCATCATTCAAGCGGCCGGCTGGCCGATCTGGCCGCTGTTGCTCGCGTCGGTCATCGCGCTGGCGCTGGTCGTCGAACGTTTTCTTACCCTCAAGCGCAGCAAGGTCCTGCCCGCCAGGCTCTATGAAGAGGCGCTGGCGGCCGCGCAGCAGCGCCGCGCCACGCCGGAAGTGGTCAACACGCTTGAGCAGAACTCGCCGCTGGGCCGGGTGCTGGCCGCCGGGCTGCGCCACGTCGTGCTGCAGCCGCACACCTCGCGCGATGCCGCCAAGGACGTGGTGGAGGAAGCCGGCCGCGTGGTCGCGCATGAGCTGGAGCGCTACCTGAACGCGCTCGGCACGATCGCCTCGGTGGCGCCGCTGATGGGCCTGCTGGGCACGGTGATCGGCATGATCGAGATCTTCGGCAGCCAGGGCGGCACCGGCGCCAGCCCTGAACAGCTGGCGCACGGCATCTCGGTGGCGCTGTACAACACCGCCTTCGGCCTGATCGTGGCAATCCCGGCGCTGATCTTCTGGCGCTACTTCCGCCGCCGCGTGGATGACTACGTGGCCGAGCTGGAATTCCGCGCCACGTCGTTCCTCGACGCGATCCTGCCGCAACGCCGCGCCTGATCGCCGAACGGAACGAACGCCATGCACTTCCGTTCCCGCCAGCGGCGCGAAGAGCCGGAGATCAACCTGATCCCGCTGATCGACGTGCTGCTCGTGATCCTGATCTTCCTGATGATCACGACCACCTACTCGCGCTTTACCGAGCTGCAGATCCAGCTGCCCACCGCCGACGCCGAGCGCGCCCAGCAGCGGCCGCAGGAGATCGTGGTGTCGGTGTCATCGCGCGGGGTCTACTCCGTCAACAAGAAGGTGATGGAGCAGAAGGACGTCACCAGCCTGGCCGACCAGCTGCGCGCCGCCTCGGGCACCAGTGCCGGCGGCCAGCCGCCGGTGGTGATTGTCAATGCCGACGCGCAGGCCAGCCACCAGGCCGTGATCAACGTGATGGAGGCCGCGCGGCTGGCTGGGCTGTCGCGCCTGACCTTCGCCACGCAGAGCGCGCAGCCGCGCTGACCCCGGGCACCTTGGCGCATGCGGCCGGCGGGCTTGCCGCATGCGCTGTGCAATGCCCATAATGGATGAGCCTCCCGCGCCCGCAGGGGGCGAAGCCGCGGGCGCACTACAATCCCATCCCAACCACCCACTCCTCCGCCCGCCGCGCCCATGCCCGTTCCCCGACATGCCCTTGCCGACTTCGTGACCGCCCAGTGGCAACGCCGCGGCTGGTTCGCGTGGGTGATGCTGCCGTTCTCGCTGCTGTTCGGGCTGATCGCGCGGGTGCGCCGCCATGGCTACCAGCGTGGCTGGTTCAAGTCGACGCGGCTGCCGATGCCGGTGGTGGTGGTCGGCAACGTGACCGTGGGCGGCACCGGCAAGACGCCGGCGGTGATCGCGCTGGCACAAGCGCTGACCGAGGCGGGGCTGCGCCCGGGCGTGGTGTCGCGCGGCTACGGCGTGGAACTCAAGCACCCGCGCCGCGTGAAGCCGACATCGAAGGCGTCCGACGTAGGCGATGAGCCGCTCCTGATCGCGCGCGCCACCGATGTGCCGGTCTGGGTCTTCCCCGACCGGGCGCTGTGCGCGCAGGCCATGCTGGTATCGCACCCGGGCGTCAATGTGCTGCTGCTCGACGACGGCCTGCAGCACTACAAGCTGCAGCGCGACTTCGAGATCGTGATGTTCGACTCGCGCATGGGCGGCAACGGCCTGCTGCTGCCGGCAGGCCCGCTGCGCGAGCCGCTTTCGCGCCCGCGCGACGCGACGCTGATCAACGACCCCACCTTCCGCGCCACGCCCGACCGCCCCGGCGTGTACGGCATGCGGCTGGAGCTGGACGACGCCTGGCAGCTGGCCGATCCCGCCATGGCCCGGCCGGTCAGCGCCTTTGCCGGCCGGCGCGTGCTGGCCGCGGCCGGCATTGGCAACCCCGAGCGCTTCTTCGCCAGCCTGCGCGGCGCGGGCCTGACGCCGAAGACACTGCCGCTGCCGGACCACTATGACTTTGTCGCCGACCCGTTCGTCGACCATCCCGACGCGCTCGACGCCGACGTGATCCTGATCACCGAGAAGGATGCCGTAAAATGCGAGCGCTTCGACGACCCGCGCATCTGGGTCGTCCCCACCAGGCCCGTGATCGATGCCGGCCTGATCGAAAAAATCCGCCGCGCCGTGCTGGCGCAAGTCAAACCCGCGCCGACCGCGCCGGCAACCACGCCCGGCGCCGCAGGGCGCAACGAGGAACACCGAGATGGACAACCGGCTGCTTGAAATCCTGGTCTGCCCGCTGTGCAAGGGCAAGCTGGAATACGACCGCGCCGCGCAGGAGCTGATCTGCCACGCCGACAAGCTGGCGTACCCGATCCGCGACGGCATCCCCGTGATGCTGGCCGACGAGGCCCGCCAGTCGGTGCCAGGCCGCGTGGTCAACCCGGACGCCCCTGCCGCCGGCAACTGAGCGCGCGCCATGACCGTCCCCGCGTTCACCGTCGTCATTCCCGCGCGGCTCGCTTCGACGCGCCTGCCTGACAAGCCCCTGGCCGATATCGGCGGGCGCCCGATGATCGTGCGCGTGGCCGAACGCGCGCATGCGTCGTCGGCGCAGCGCACCGTGGTCGCCACCGATGCGCCCGCGGTGGCGCAGGCCTGCGCCGCGCACGGCATCGAAGCCGTGCTGACGCGCGCCGACCACCCTTCCGGCACCGACCGCCTGTCTGAAGTGGCCGCCCAGCTGGGCCTGGCCGACGACGCCATCGTGGTCAATGTGCAGGGCGACGAGCCGCTGATCGAACCGTCGCTGATCGACGAGGTGGCGCTGCACCTGGCGCACCACGCCGACTGCGCCATCGCCACCGCGGCGCATCCGCTGCAGGACATCGCCGAAGTCTTCAACCCCAACGTGGTCAAGGTGGTGTGCGACGCCGCCGGCCGCGCGTTGTATTTCTCGCGCGCGCCGATCCCGTGGGCGCGCGATGCCTGGTCGGGCGTGCCGGCCGTGCCCGCGGCGCTGGCACAGGTGCCGCTGCCCGGCATGCCGGTGCTGCGCCATATCGGGCTGTATGCCTATCGGGCGGGCTTCCTGCGCCGCTTCCCGACGCTGGCAGCGGCGCCGCTGGAGCAGACCGAGGCGCTGGAGCAACTGCGCGCCATGTGGCATGGAGAGCGCATTGCGGTGCTGCAAACCAGCGCCGCGCCGGCCCCCGGCGTCGACACCCCGGCCGACCTGGAACGGGTGCGCGCGCTGTGGGCGCAGTCGATGGCCCAGGAAGGGCCCTGACAAAACCGCCGGAAAGTGACCCGCGCGGGCGCCTGCCCGCTCAGGTTCATACTGCTGCAACCTGAACCGGGGGGCGGATTTCGGGCCGATTTGGCGCCGCCTCATGGCATAATGCTTGCCGATACAGAGCCGCCCGGCCGGCATGCGCAAGCGTGCCGCCGGCCAAGGCTCGGTGGGGAGATAAAGATAGAGCCCGTCCGGTGTGCCGCGCCGCCATCCCCCTGGCAGCCGCCGCCGGCCGTATGCGAGGGGTACGCATGAGCAGTGCCCGCGCTGAACGCAGTCTGACCGCACCAGGACGGCAGTAAGTCCTGCGTCAAGTTACGGCGTTACCCTCCTTCTGATCTCCCGCCACACCAGATTAAAAACTCTGAGGACCCGTAAATGCGTTTGATCCTGTTGGGCGCGCCTGGCGCCGGCAAAGGCACGCAAGCCAAGTTCATCTGCGAGAAGTTCGGCATTCCGCAAATCTCCACGGGCGACATGCTGCGCGCCGCGGTGAAGGCCGGCACCCCGCTGGGCGTGGAAGCCAAGAAGGTCATGGACGCGGGCGGACTGGTGTCGGACGACATCATCATCGGCCTGGTGAAGGACCGCCTGAAGGAAGACGACTGCAAGAACGGCTACCTGTTCGACGGCTTCCCGCGCACCATTCCGCAGGCCGAGGCGATGAAGGAAGCGGGCGTGGCGATCGACTACGTGCTGGAAATCGACGTGCCGTTCGACGCCATCATCGAGCGCATGAGCGGCCGCCGCGTGCACGTGGCCTCGGGCCGCACCTACCACGTCAAGTACAACCCGCCCAAGACCGAGGGCGTGGACGACGAGACCGGCGAGGCGCTGATCCAGCGTGACGATGACAAGGAAGAGACCGTCAAGAAGCGTCTTGATGTCTATTCGCAGCAGACGCGTCCGCTAGTGGATTACTACTCGGACTGGGCTGCCAAGGGGGATGCTTCCGCCAAGGTGGCGCCGCCGAAGTACCGGAAGATTCTGGGCGTGGGTAATGTTGATGAGATTACTGGGCGGGTGTTTGAGGCGTTGAAGTAATCGTTTTCGACTGCTCAGTTTTATGCAAAGCGGCCTTTGGGCCGCTTTTGTTTTGGGCGATTGAATGGGGGTCGCGCTTGGCGGGTGTGGCTGGTTTTGGCTTGGTGCTATGCGGTCGGTTGTCGCTCGGACAAAAAGTGACTCGCCGGCTACGCCGGCGAAACAGCCACGCCCGCCAAGGGCGACACCCGTCCGCCTAGCAACAAGCCCACCCCCTTGCACATCCCCCGCCACCCCGTAAAATACCGCCAACCAATTGACGTTTACGTAAACGGCAATAAAACCCAATCCAAAGGAGACAACCCCAAATGCAAATCCAAGGCAACGTATTCATCGTCACCGGCGGCGCCTCGGGCCTGGGTGCAGGCACCGCCCGCATGCTGTCCGAAGCCGGCGCCAAGGTCGTGATCGCCGACCTGAACGAGGCCACCGGCCGGGCGCTGGCAACTGAACTGGGCGGCCAGTTCGTCCGCTGCGACGTCACCTCCGAAGCCGACGGCCAGGCCGTGGTGGCCGCCGCCCAGGCGCTGGGCCGGCTCTCTGGCATCGTCAACTGCGCCGGCATCGCCACCGCCAACAAGACTGTCGGCAAGAACGGCCCGCATCCGCTCGACGCCTTCGACAAGACCATCCGCATCAACCTGGTTGGCACCTTCAACATGATCCGCCTGGCCGCCGCGGCCATGGTGCAAAACACCCCCGACAGCGAAGGCGAGCGCGGCGTGATCATCAATACTGCGTCGGTGGCGGCCTTTGACGGCCAGATCGGGCAGGCCGCCTATGCCGCATCCAAGGGCGGCGTAGTGGCGATGACGCTGGCGATCGCGCGCGACCTGTCGCGCGACGGCGTGCGCTGCATGACCATCGCCCCGGGCATCTTCGAGACGCCGATGCTGCTGGGCATGCCGCAGGAGGTGCAGGACGCGCTCGGCAAGATGGTGCCGTTCCCGCCGCGGCTGGGGCGTCCGGCTGAATACGCCAAGCTGGCGCGCGCCATCATCGAGAACACCATGCTCAACGGCGAGGTGATCCGCCTGGACGGCGCGATCCGGATGCAGCCCAAGTAATGCCCTGGCGCTGCCCGCTCAGCCGGGCAGCATTATCAGCCGACGGGCAAAGGGTCATGGCCATTCGACGGCGCTGGCTATTTCTGGTCACCGCGCGTTGATCATGATCGGGCCAGGTCAGGCCGCGGCGCTCATTGCGGGCGCCTCGGCGCGCACGGTCAGGCGGCGCACCAGGTCCCACACCGCCGCCGCGGCCGGCGACAGTGAACGGTCCTCGCGCCGGACCATGACGATGCTGCGCTCCTCGCGCGGCACCAGCGGCCGCCACACCAGCGGCGACGCCGCCGGCAGCGGCAGCGAGAACGACGGCAGCACCGAGGCGCCGATGCCGGCCTCGACCATGCCGAACACGCTGGCCGAGTGGCCCAGCTCCTGCACCACCAGGGGCACCACGCCATGCCGGCCGAACACGCGGTCGATCAGCGGCCGGCTGCCGGAGGCAAAGTCCAGCAGCACCAGCTGCATCCCATGCAGCGCCGACCACGGCACCGAGGCCGACTGCGCCAGCGGATGGTCGCGCCGGCAGACAAAGCAGAACGGGTCGGTCGCCACCGGCTCTACCACCAGCCCGTCGCGCACCAGCGGATCGATCAGCACGCCAAAGTCCACGGCGCCGGCGCGCACCTGCTCCAGGCCGTCGGCCTGCACGTTGTCACGCACGGTCAGGCGGATCTCAGGGTATTGGGCGGCGCAGGCGGCCACGTACATCGGCATCAGCCGGGCCGAGATCGTCGGCGCACCGGCTATCACTACGCGACCGCGATAGCGTTCGCCGAGCTGGCGCGTCTCTTCCAGCGTGTCGTCGAGCTGCCCGAGCAGCCGCTCCAGCGCGGGCGCCAGCGCGTGGCCGGCCTCGGTCAGCACCACCTCGCGCGTGGTGCGGTCCAGCAGGCGCACGCCAAGTGCCTCTTCCAGCTCAGCCACGCCGCGGCTGACCGCAGGCTGGGTCAGGCCGACCACATCGGCGGCCCGGCTGAAGCCGCCGGTATTGGCCACGGCCAGGAAGACGCGTAACTGGCGCAGTGTGTAATTCATGCAACGACCGGATAAATAGATTCTATAAATGAATTTGCATTCTAGACTTGGCTGGCGTCCAATACTAGGCAAAACCCTAGCCTCGCAGGATCCACCCGCAGTCATGTCTCGTATTGTCCGCAAGCTCAAGAAACTTTATGACCTGATCGACGGCTTCGTTCTCGTCATGTTGACGGCCATCGCCATTGCGCTGGCCGCCCCTGAAATCGGTACCGGCAACGGCCCGCTGCACCTGGGCGTGGTGACCAGCCTGGGCGTGGCGCTGGTGTTCTTCCTGCACGGCGCGGCGCTCTCGCGCGACAAGCTGGTGTCGGGCGCCAAGCACTGGCGCCTGCATGTCTTCGTGCAGACCTTCACCTACGTGGTGTTCCCGGTGGTGGGCGCGCTGCTGATGCTGTCGCTGCGCAATACGCTGCCGCCGGACCTGCTGCTGGGCGTGTTCTTCCTGTGCGCGCTGCCGTCGACGGTATCGTCGTCGGTGGCCATGACCTCGATGGCGCGCGGCAATGTGTCCGGTGCGATCTTCAACGCCACCATCTCGGGCCTGATCGGCATGCTGGTCACGCCGCTGCTGATGGGGCTGGTGATCAGCGCCAGCGGCGCCTCGATGCCGCTGGGCAAGGCGCTCACTGGCGTGGCGCTGCAACTGCTGCTGCCGTTCGCGCTGGGCCAGTTGCTGCGCCCGCTGATCGGCAGCTGGCTGGCGAAGAAGAAGCACATCACCAACAAGATCGACCGTGGCGTGATCGTGCTGATCGTCTATTCCTCATTCTGCGACGCCACCGCCCAGGGCCTGTGGCACCAGTACCAGTGGCAGACCATCGGCGCAGTGATGCTGATCGCCGCGGTGCTGCTGTTCGTGGTGCTGGGCTTTACCACGCTGACCGCGCGCCGCCTTGGCTTCTCTGTCGAGGACGAGATCACCGCCGTGTTCTGCGGCTCGAAAAAGAGCCTGGCCAACGGCATCCCGATGGCCAAGATCCTGTTTGCCGGCCATCCGGCGCTGGGCCTGCTGGTGCTGCCGCTGATGGTCTATCACCAGCTGCAGCTGATCGTGTGTTCGGTGATGGCATCGCGCTATGCCGACCGCGATGCCTTGCTGGAGGACCAGGCCGCGGCGCGGGCCTGAGGCACGCAGCCATGAAAAAACCGGGGCATGCCCCGGTTTTTTTGTGCCCACCAGACTCACACGGACGGATTTTTCGACAGCGGCGGATTGCGCGCGAAGTACGACCGGATCCCCTTCAGGATCGCATTGGCCAGCTGCTCCTGGTGCGCGTTGTCGTTGAGCTTGCGCTCTTCTTCCGGATTGCTGATGAAGGCTGTCTCGATCAGGATCGACGGAATATCCGGGGCCTTCAGCACCGCAAACCCGGCCTGCTCCACGCTGCCCTTGTGCAGCTTGTTGATGCCGCCGATCTCGCCCAGCACGGCCTTGCCGACCTGCAGGCTGTCGTTGATCTGCGCGGTGGTGGACAGGTCCAGCAGCACGCGCGCCACCTGCGCATCCTTGTTGCCCATATTGGCGCCGCCGATCAGGTCGGCGGCATTTTCCTTGTTGGCCAGCCAGCGTGCCGCGGTACTGGACGCACCGCGCTCGGACAGCGCGAACACTGACGCGCCGCGCGCCTCGGGCGACAGGAAGGCATCGGCGTGGATCGATACAAAGAGGTCGGCCTGCACCCGGCGCGCCTTCTGCACGCGCACGTTCAGCGGCACGAAGAAGTCGGCGTCGCGCGTCAGCATCGCGCGCATATTGGGCTGGGCGTCGATCTTGGCGCGCAGGCGGTGCGCGATCTGCAGCACCACGTCTTTCTCGCGCGAACCCGCGGCGCCGATCGCGCCCGGGTCTTCGCCGCCGTGGCCGGGATCGATCGCCACGGTCAGCAGGCGCCGCATCTTGAAGGGCCGTTCGGCGGTGGGATTGTCGCGTGCGACCGGCGGCACCACCGGGGCATTGGGGCTCGGCACCGGCGGTGCGGATGGCTTGGGCCGGGCCGAGGCCACTGGCGGCGGCAGCGGCGCGGTGGTGGGCGGCACTTCGCCCTTCTCGTCGAAGCGGCGCACCAGCGCGCCGATCGCGTCTTCCTCAGCACCAGCTGGCGCGCCGGCGATGCCATCGTTGCCCGGCGCCGGGTCCGAGGTGGCGAAGCGGCGCTGCTTTTCCTCGGTGTCGCGCACCAGCTTCCACAGCGGATCGGGCGGATTGACCGGGTACAGGTCGAACACCAGCCGGTTGCGGTAGCTGCCGATGGGCGCCAGCGTGAACACCTGCGGCGCCACGTTTTCCTTCAGGTCGAACACCATGCGGACCACGCGCGGGCGGTTCTGGCCGACGCGCACGGTCTGGATATAGGGGTCGTTCGGGGTGATCTTGGCCACCAGCTCGCGCAGCGTGGGCGACAGGTCCAGGCCGTCGATGTCCACCACCAGCCGGTCGGGGTCGCGGATCATCTGGTGCACGGCGGCCAGCGGGGAATCGGATTCGATGGTGACGCGGGTGTAGTCCTCGGCCGGCCACACGCGCACCGCGACGATGCCGGCGCCAAACGCGATCTGCGGGCCGGCCAGTGTCAGCACGGCCGTGCCCGCGCCCAGCTTCAGTGCCTGCGCCATCCATTTGCGGCGCGCCGGCAGCAGGCCGTCGGGTCCATCGGGGCGGTCGGTGGCAAGTCGCTTGATCAGCATGCGTTCAGCAGGGTAAGTCCAGTGTGAGTATAGGCGCGCATCGTCGCGATCCGTCGCTCGCCGGCGTCATCTGCCCCGGCCATGTCCGATTGGAGCAACACATGGAGATCCGGTTCCCCGAGCATGCGGCCGGCCTTCTCCGGCCATTCGACCAGGTTGAAGGCCGGTTCGGCGAAGCAGTCGCGAAAACCCGCGTCGATCCACTCTTCGGGATCGGCAAAGCGGTACAGGTCGAAGTGGTAGACGGTCAGCGGCGAGCCGTCGGCGCGGGCCACCTCGTAGGGCTCGCACAGCGTATAGGTGGGGCTGCGGACCTTGCCCGCATGGCCCAGCGCGCGCAGGATCGCGCGCGTCAGGGTGGTCTTGCCGGCGCCCAGGTCGCCGGACATCTGCACATGCACCGTGCGCGGCGGCATGGCCTGCACGGCGGCGGCCAGCGCGGCGCCCAGGCGCGCGGTGGCGGCTTCATCGGGCAGCGTCAGTGTGCGTTCTTCGAGCAAGGGCATTGCGTACAATTCAGGGATGATCGACCGAGTCGCCCCAGGGCAGGCAGATGCGCCACCTACCCCCGTTCCCGGCACCGCCGGCCACCTGGCCACGGGCCCCGGGGAACTTGCGGCGCTGGCCGCGTCGATCCGCGCATGGGGCGCGGAACTGGGCTTTGCCTCCGTGCGCATTGCCGATGTCGACCTCAGTCATGCCGAGCCGGGGCTGATGGCGTGGCTGGCACAGGGCTACCACGGCGACATGGATTATATGGCGAACCACGGCCTGCGGCGCGCCCGGCCGGCCGAACTGGTGCCCGGCACCGTGCGCGCGATCGTGGCGCGGATGCCGTACATTCCGGCCGCCGGCGCCCAGGCCGGCGCCACCGACTGGCGCCGCCACGAGCTGGCGCGGCTGGATGATCCGGCCACCGCGGTGGTGTCGCTGTATGCGCGCGGCCGCGATTATCACAAGGTGCTGCGCAGCCGCCTGCAGCAACTGGCCAGCCGGATCGAGGCCGAAATCGGAAAATTCGGCTACCGCGTCTTTACCGATTCCGCACCCGTCATGGAAGTGGCGCTGGCCAGCCAGGGCGGACTCGGCTGGCGCGGCAAGCATACGCTGCTGCTGGACCGCGACGGCGGCTCGATGTTCTTCCTGGGCGAGATCCTGGTCGACATCCCGCTGCCGGCCGACCCGCCCGAGTCCGGCCACTGCGGCAACTGCCACCGCTGCCTGGACATCTGCCCCACGCGTGCCATCGTGGCGCCGTACCGGCTGGATGCGCGCCGCTGCATCTCCTACCTGACCATCGAGCACAAGGGCCCGATCCCGGTGGAGTTCCGCGCGCCGATGGGCAACCGCGTCTACGGCTGCGACGACTGCCAGCTGGCCTGCCCGTGGAACAAGTTCGCGCATGTGGCCATGGTGCCGGACTTCGACGTGCGCAACGGGCTGGACGCGCCCGACATGGTGGCGCTGTTCCAGTGGACCGAAGCGGAATTCAACCAGCGGCTCGAAGGCAGCCCGATCCGCCGCATCGGCCATGAGCGCTGGCTGCGCAACCTGGCGGTGGGGCTGGGCAACAGCCTGCGCGCGGCGCTGTCGGGCACGCGCGCCGAAGACGCGGCCCTGGCCGCGCGCATCCGCGCGGCGCTGCAGGAGCGGCGCGAGGCCGCCACGCCGCTGGTGCGCGAGCACATCGACTGGGCCCTGGCCCAGGGCGGCCCGCCGCCGGACTAGCTGACCAGCGCCAGCCACAGCGGCGTGGTCACGATCGCCGCCACCGTCATCAGCGAAATCGTCGCCGCCACCATCGGCCCGTTGCCGCCCATGCGCACCGCCAGGATATAGGCGCTGGAAGCGGTGGGCAGCGAGGCATACAGCACCACGATCTGGTACTGCAGCGCGGTCAGCGGCAGGTGCCGCCCCACCAGCCAGGCCACACACGGCATCGCCAGCAGCTTGACCCCGGTCCACCAGGCCACCGGCCCCGCAGTGCCGGTGGCGCCGCTCATCTGCAGCCCGGCACCCACCGTCATCAGCCCCAGCGCGGTCGAGGCCGAGCCCAGCCGGTTCAGCGTCATGCCCAGCACCTCGGGCGCATGCAGCCCCATCAGGTTGGTCAGCAGGCCGCCGGCGGTGGCCAGGATCAGCGGGTTGCGCGCCAGCTCCTTCCACAGCGCGGTCTGCCCATGCCGCGCCAGCGCCCACACCGCCGCCACGTTGCATAGCGGCACCGTGCAGCCGACGATCACCGCCATCAGCGCCAGCCCCTCGGAGCCGCCCAGGCGCGAGGCCAGCGCCAGCCCAATATAGGAATTGAAGCGGAACGCGGTCTGCAGGCCCGAGGCAAAGCTCAGCGCGTCCGGCCGCAACACCCATTTGACGGCGTAGCCGCCGGCCATGCCGGTGGCCATCACCAGCAGCGCCAGCCCCAGCATGGCCGAGGTCGACGAGAAATCCAGCACCGCGGTATTGGTCGACTGCAGCAGCAGCGCCGGGAACAGCACGAAGTAGACCAGGCGCTCCACGCCGCCCCAGAAGGCGCGGTCGAACGGGGTATAGCGCACCAGCAGCCAGCCGATGAGGATCAGGCTGAAGTCCGGGACCAGCAGGAGAGCAGAAGACATTTATCGTTGTTGTAGTGGCGGTGGCATGACGCGGCAGCTGCCCTGCGGGCCGTCGCGCGGGATTGCAGCGGCGGCGGCGGGGGTGGATAACGGCAAAAAACCGGAATGTGCAGACTAGGGCAGATACGGATAGGTATTTTTCCAGATTTAGGCCAGCATGGCATGCCAAGTTGTACGCCTGCCGCCATGTTGTCCCGCACCCGGTCCGCGCCGCCGCGCCCGGACACCCACCTCCGAGCCCCCTTCCGCCCTGGTCTGTACCCGGGCCGCTGCCTGCGCCTGGCCGCCGTGCTGGTGGCGCTGTGCGCCGCCACGGCCGCGGGCGCCGTGCCCATGCCGGCGCGCTCGGTGGAGATCGAAGGGATACGTTTTGACGATGCGGCGCGCGTGGGCGGCAAGGAACTGCAGCTCAACGGCACCGCCCTGCGCGCGGGCTTCCTGGCCAAGGGCTACGTGGCCGCCCTGTACCTGCAGGAGAAAGCCCGCAACGCGGCCCTGGTGCTGGGCACGCCAGGCACCAAGCGGCTGCAGTTGCGCATGCTGCGCGAGGCTGAACCGCCGGCCCTCATGCGCGCTATCCGCCAGGGCATCCGCAACAACCACAGCGAGCAGCAGATGCAGGAACTGGCCACGCGGCTGGTACAGTTCGAGCGAACCCTGGGCGAGGTCGGCACCGCGCACAAGGGCGACGTGATCAACCTGGATTTTTCCCCGCAGACGGGGACCGTCGTCGCCATCAACGGCACGCCTCGCGGCCGGCCGATCCCGGGCGAAGACTTCTACCAGGCCGTGCTGCGGGTCTTCCTGGGCGAGCGCCCGGTCGACGCCGAGGTCAAGCGCGGGCTGCTGGGCGGCTGACACAATGACGCTGCCGGCGCACGGCCCCACCTGTGGCACTGCGACGGTTTTTTTGCTTCCGGGCGGCACCCTGCCCGGATTTCCTGACGGGAGACATGATCTCATGCAAGCTGGCAAACTCGCACTGACCCTGGCCCTGGCCGCCGCCGCCACCGCGGCGCAGGCCCAGAGCTACCCCACCAAGCCGATCCGACTGATCATTCCGTTCGCACCCGGCGGCACCACCGACATCGTCGGCCGCGGCGCCGCGGACCAGATGAGCCGCATCCTGGGCCAGCCCGTGGTGGTGGAGAACCGCGCCGGCGGGGGCGGTTCGATCGGTGCTGACGCGATCGCCAAGGCCGCGCCGGACGGCTACACCATCGGCATCTCCACGGTCTCGACCATGGCCGTGAACCCGGCCTGCAACCCCAAGCTGTCGTACGACCCGATCAAGGACTTCAAGCCCATCACCAATCTGGCCAACGTGGCCAACGTGATCGCCGTGAACCCGAACTTCCCGGCCAAGGACTACAAGGAGTTCCTGGCCGTGCTGAAGGCCAACCCGGGCAAGTATTCGTACGCCTCGTCGGGCACCTGCGGCTTCGGCCACATGCTGGGCGAGCAGTTCAAGGTCTCGACCAAGACCTTCATGGTCCATATCCCTTACCGCGGCGCGGGCCCGGCGCTGAACGACGTGCTGGCCGGCCAGGTGCCGATCATGGTGGACAACCTGCCCTCTTCGATCCCCTACATCAAGGCCGGCAAGCTGCGCCCGATCGTGGTGGCCTGGAACAAGCGCCTGGAGTCGCTGCCGAATGTGCCGACCTTCGGCGAAATGGGCCTGAAGGAGCCGAACGACCCGGCCTGGTACGGCCTGGTGGCACCGGCCGGCACGCCCGACGACGTCATCAAGAAGCTCAACGAAGCCGCCGTCAAGGCCCTGCAGGACAAGGACTTCCAGCAGCGCCTGCTCGCCGCGGGCGCGGAGCCGTCGGGCAACACGCCGGCGCAGCATGCGGCCGAGATCAAGAAGGAATTCGACAAGATGAAAAATCTTGTGAAGGTGCAGAACATCAAGCTGGAGCAATGATCCGGCCGGTGTGACGCCACCCGCAAAGGGCTGCCGCGAGGCGGCCCTTTTTTCTTGCCCGCGCCAAAAAGACTAAAATCCAGCATTCGCCCCAGCCTGACCGCCATGCTCGCCACCTATGACGCCATCCTCACCGCCCCGTTCGGCAAGATCGGGGTGCGCACGGACGGCGCGCGCATCCGGGCCATCGTGTACCTTCCCGAGCACGTCGAGGCACGCGCCCCGGCGGACGCGCTGACGCAACAGCTCGCGGCGCAACTGGAGGCCTACTACGCCAATCCCGACGCCGCCTTCGACCTGCCGCTGGCCCCGGCCGGCAGCGATTTCCAGCAGCGCGTGTGGCAGGCCATCAGCGCGGTGCCGCGCGGCGCGGTGACCACCTATGGCACCATCGCCGAGGCCATTGGCGCGATGCCGCGCGCGGTGGGCCAGGCCTGCGGGCAGAACCCTTTCCCGATCGTGATCCCCTGCCATCGCGTGGTCTCGGCGCGCGGCATCGGCGGCTTCTCGCACCATGCCGAAGACGGCTTCTACCTCGACGTCAAACGCTGGCTGCTGCGCCATGAGGGCGCCATGCTGATATGAGCGGCGCCGCCGCCCAGGCACCCGACATCGCCGCCGCGCCCAGCGACGCCGACGTCGCGCTGGTCAGCCGCTTCTGCGACGCGCTGTGGCTGGAAGACGGCCTCTCGCGCAACACCATCGATGCCTACCGGCGCGACCTGACGCTGCTGGCGCGCTGGCTGCAGCATGAGCACCGCGGTGAATTGCTGGGCGCAGACGACGGCGCGCTGTCGGCCTACTTCAACGCGCGCCACACGCAGACCCGCGCCTCGTCGGCCAACCGGCGCCTGGCGGTGTTCCGCCGCTTCTACCAGTGGGCGCTGCGCGAACACCTGGTCGAAGCCGACCCCTGCCTGCTGCTGCGCCCCGCCAAGCAGCCGCCGCGCTACCCCAAGACCCTGACCGAGTCCCAGGTCGACGCGCTGCTCGAAGCGCCCGATACCGACACGCCGCTGGGGCTGCGCGACCGCACCATGCTGGAGCTGATGTACGCCAGCGGGCTGCGCGTGTCGGAGCTCACGCAGATGAAGACCGTCGAGATCGGCCTGAACGAAGGCGTGGCGCGCGTGGTCGGCGGCAAGGGCGACAAGGAGCGGCTGGTGCCGTTCGGCCAGCAGGCCGGCGACTGGCTGCGCCGCTACCTGGCCAGTGCGCGCCCCGCGCTGCTGGCCGGGCGCGCCTGCGACGCGCTTTTTGTCACGCAGCGCGGCGAAGGCATGACGCGGCAGGCGTTCTGGCACCTGATCAAGCGCCATGCGCGCGATGCCGGCGTGCACGCGCCGCTGTCGCCGCACACGCTGCGGCACGCCTTTGCCACGCACCTGCTGAACCATGGCGCCGACCTGCGCGTGGTGCAGCTGCTGCTGGGCCACGCCGATATTTCCACCACCCAGATCTATACGCACGTCGCCCGCGAACGCCTGCGCGAGCTGCACCGGCAGCACCATCCGCGCGGCTGAGCAAGCGGGCGGCGACCACTGTCATGAGCAAGACCAGGCACGTATCAGAAACCCCCGCCACGCAGTACCTGCGCAAGCATGGCGTCGCCTTCGGCGAGCATCCGTATGACTATGTCGAGCACGGCGGCACCGGCGAATCGGCGCGCCAGCTGGGCGTTCCCGAGCACGACGTGATCAAGACGCTGATCATGGAAGACGAGCGAGCGCAGCCGCTGGTGGTGCTGATGCACGGCGACTGCTCGGTCTCGACCAAGAACCTGGCGCGCCAGGCCGGCCGCAAGAGCGTGCAGCCGTGCAAGCCCGAGGTGGCGCAGCGCCACAGCGGCTACATGGTGGGCGGCACCTCGCCCTTCGGCACGCGCAAGCGCATGCCGGTCTACGTCGAATCGACCGTGCTGGAGCTGGCGCGCATCTATATCAACGGCGGGCGCCGCGGCTACCTGGTCAGCCTGGACCCGAAGCTGCTGGCCATGCTGGTGGACGCCCAGCCGGTGCAATGCGCACTGCCTGACTGAGCACATGACTGAGCGCCCCCGCGCAAACCGAGGGAAGCCTCGATGCCAATCCGGGAAGTCACGGACGTAGCGAGGCCCCTGCCGCGCTACAATCGCGCCAGCCTGAAAACACCCCACTACACATGGCCAATCTGCTTTTCGCCCTTGCCGCCTACCTGATCGGCTCCGTTTCCTTCGCTGTGGTCGTCAGCAAGCTGATGGGGCTGCCGGACCCGCACTCCTATGGCTCCGGCAATCCCGGCGCCACCAACGTGCTGCGCACCGGCAACAAGAAGGCCGCCATCCTGACGCTGATCGGCGATGCCCTGAAGGGCTGGCTGGCGGTATGGCTGGCGGCGCGCTTCGGGCCGGCCTACGGGCTGAACGAAACCGGCCTGGCCATGGTGGCGCTGGCGGTCTTCCTGGGGCACCTGTTCCCGGTGTACCACCGCTTCGCCGGCGGCAAGGGCGTGGCCACCGCGGCCGGCATCCTGCTGGCCATCGACCCGATCCTGGGCCTGGGCACGCTGGCCACGTGGCTGATCATCGCGTTCTTCTTCCGCTACTCGTCGCTGGCGGCGCTGGTGGCGGCGATCTTCGCGCCGTTCTTCCATGTGCTGATGAACGGCGTAGATGTGATGACGGGGGCGATCCTCGCGATCAGCGTGCTGCTGATTGCGCGGCACCGGCAGAATATTGCCAAGCTGCTGGCCGGGAAGGAGAGTCGGATCGGGGAGAAGAAGAAGGTTTGAAAACGGCCTGAGGCAGCCCTGACGCCGGCTCAGGCCTCGGCTGCCCCAAACAGCATCTCCACCCGGAAGCCGCCGCCGTCGGCATTCACCAGGTTCAGCTTCCCACCCGCCTGCCGCACCAGCCGGTCCACGATCGCCAGCCCCAGCCCGGAGTGCGCATTGCCGCCCCGAGCCGGGTCCAGCCGCACAAAGGGCAGCGTGGCGCGCTCCTTGTCATCCTCGGGAATGCCGGCGCCCTGGTCCTCCACCACCAGCAGGAAACCCTCCGGCGTGCGCGCGGTCGCAATGCACACCGGCGGCTTGCCATAGGCGTAGGCGTTGTCGACCAGGTTGCCGACGATGCGGTCCAGCTGCGTGGCGATCATGCGGAAGCCCTCGCCCGCGCCCAGCGACAGCACCACCTGGCGCTCCTGCTCGGCCAGCGACGCGGCCAGCTCATTAACACGCCGGTCCACCGGCACCGGCCGCGCGGTCGACTCGCTGGTCTGCGCGAAGCTCAAAAACTGTTCGACGATGGCCGACATGGACTCCACGTCGCGCGTCACCCCCGCGGCGGCCTTGGGATCGGCCAGCAGCTCGGCGCGCAGGCGCAGCCGCGCCAGCGGTGTCTTCAGGTCATGCGCGATGCCGGCCAGCATGGTGTTGCGCTCCTGGTCAATGCGCGCCAGGTCGGCCACCATGCGGTTGAAACGCTCGATCAGCTGGCGCAGCTCATGTGGGCCGCGCTCGCGCAGCGGCGGCACGGCGTGCTGGCGCGACAGCAGCTCTGCCGCATTGGCCATGTCGCGCACCGGCCGCTGGATCTGCCAGGCGATCAGCACGGCAAAGATGATTGCCACGCCCACCACCAGCATCACGCCCGGCACCAGCCGGTTGTCGGGCGGCGGATTGTGGACCCACAGGATCGGCATGGCGATCCAGCGGGCGCGGCTGGGCAGCTTGATCCAGATGCGCGGCGTGGTTTCGTCCTCCAGCCGGATCTCGGTGCCCTGCGGCAGCCTGCCGATGAACTGCTCGACCAGCCGGCGCGAGCGCCCGCCCTTGGGCACGGTGGCATGCTCTTCGGCGTCGGCCGTGTCGGCCGTCTCCACCAGGCTGGGCAGCTTCGCCGGCGGACGCGCATCGAGCGCGCGCTCGATGCTGTCGAGCTGGAACAGCATCTGCTCCACCGAATAGTCCACCTGCTGCTGGCGGCGGTCCATGCGCAGGATGGCCAGCCATGAGAAATGGCTGATCACAAGCACGGCGGCAATCAGCAGCGCAATGCGGCCGAACAGGGTGTCGATACGTCGCAACTTCATCGGAAAGCAGGATCTGGTGGCAAACGGGGGCTAGTGGCCGCCGCGGCCATTATTCGGGAAGCCCTGCGGAAATCTCTTCCGCTTCGTCGGGCACGAAGGTGTAGCCGCGCCCGCGCACGGTCTGGATATAGCGCGGGCGCTGCGCGTCTTCATCCAGCAGCCGGCGCAGGCGCCAGATCTGCACGTCGATGCCGCGGTCGCTGATGCCGCTGGCGCTGCCGTACATCAGCTCGACGATGCGCTCGCGCGACAGCACTTCCAGCGGATGCATCAGCAGCAGCTTGAGCAGCGCAAACTCGGTATCGCTGATCGACAGCGTCTGGCCGGCACGGCTCAGCGTGCGCTGGCGGAAATTGACGCGGAACGGGCCGAAGGCGACCGATTCGCGGTCCTCGGGCGCCGCCGCCGGGCGCGCCAGCTTGCGGCGCAGCACGGCATTGATGCGCGCCAGCAGTTCGCGCGGCGAAAACGGCTTGCCAAGGTAGTCGTCGGCGCCGATCTCAAGCCCGACGATGCGGTCGATCTCGTCGCTGCGGGCCGTGAGCAGGATCACCGGGATATCGTCGTTCTTGGCGCGCAGGTTGCGCAGCGCGGTCAGGCCGTCGACCTTGGGCATCATCAGGTCCAGCACGATCAGCGCCGGGCGCTCGCGCTCCAGGCGCGCCTGCAGGCCGTCGCCGTCATGCATCACCGAGACGGCAAAACCCTGCTGGGTCAGGTACTCGCGCAGCAGGTCGCGAAGTTCGGGATCGTCGTCGACGACGAGGATCTGGGTAGGCTGGTTCGTTCGCATAGGCACATGATAGTCAGCCCGGGCGTCACACACGCCGGTTTGGCCGGGCGGTTTTGTTTCCGGAGGTTACACCCGGGGCGCTGGTAATCCGCTGTAATAAAAGCGCCGGGCGCCGAAATACGGGCGTCCGGGCCCGCACATTATCCTTGCGGCATGACGTGCCACCGGCGCCGCGGCATTGCGCGCCACACGGCACTTGCCGGCCTGCCGGCCACCCTGCGGCGTGCCCTTCCACGCAGCGGGCCGGCGCCCGTGGCGTTGCGGCATACTGCTGCATCGTCACTTGCCAGACCGAACATTGCCGGCGCCGCGCGCGCCGCCCCCAGGATTTGCGGACATGTCCAACCCCGAACAAGGCCAACCTACCCCCACCCCGACCCCGTCTTCGCGTCCGCCCGAGGGCACTCCGCCGCGGCACACCGGCCGGCGCCGGCTGACCGCCGGCGTGCTGGTGCTGCTGCTCGCGGCGGGCGCCTGGTACTGGTATGCCCATCGCGGCCAGGCGCCGGAGCAGGCGGCAGGCGCGCAGCGGGGCGCCAGCGGCCCGGGCGCGCGTGGTGGCGCCGGTGGCCCCGGCATGCCGCGCTCGCCCGTGGTGGTCGCCACCGTGGCCAAGCGCGATATGGACGTGGTGCTCAACGGCCTGGGCAATGTGACCCCGGTGTCCAACGTCACCGTGCGCGCGCAGGTGTCCGGCCCGCTGCTCAAGGTGCTGTTCAAGGAAGGCCAGATGGTCAAGGCCGGCGACGTGCTGGCCGAGATCGACCCGCGCCCGTTCCAGGCCGCGCTGGACCAGGCCGTGGGCCAGCTGGCACGCGACCAGGCACTGCTGCAGAACGCCAGGCTGGACCAGCAGCGCTACCGCACCCTGCTGGGCCAGGACTCGATCTCCAAGCAGCAGGTCGATACCCAGGACGCGCTGGTGCGCCAGTACGAGGGCGTGGTCAAGACCGACCAGGGCAATGTCGCCAACGCGCGCCTGCAGCTGGGCTACACCAGGATCGTGGCGCCGGTGTCGGGCCGCATCGGCCTGCGCCAGGTGGACCCGGGCAATATCGTCAATACCGGCGACACCAACGGCATCGCGCTGATCACGCAGATCCAGCCCATTGCTGTGATGTACACCATCCCCGAGGACAACCTGCCCTCGGTGCTGAAGAAGCTCAATGCCGGCGAGAAGCTGCCAGTGCAGGCATGGGACCGCCAGGTGCGCAACCAGCTGGGCGAAGGCACGCTGCTGACCACCGACAACCAGATCGACACCACCACCGGAACGGTCAAGCTCAAGGCGGTCTTCCCCAATGAAGACGGCATGCTGTTCCCCAACCAGTTCGTCAACGTGCGCACGCGCGTCGATACCCTCAGGGACGCCACCGTGATCCCGGTCGCCGCAATCCAGCGCGGCCAGCAGGGCACCTTTGTCTACACCGTGGACGAGGCCAGCAAGGTCAAGGTGCAGGTGGTCACGCTCGGTCCGGGCGACGGCAGCCGCAACGCGGTGCTCAAGGGCCTGGAGCCCGGCCAGCGCGTGGTGGTGGACGGCGCCGATCGCCTCAAGGAAGGCATGACCGTCGAAGCCGTCGATCCGGCCGCACGTGCCGCCGCGGTGGTGCCGGCCAGCCAGCCGCGCGGGCGCGGCCGCCGCAACCGGGACGGCGGTGCCAGCGGCGCGCACGCCGACGCCAGTGGGGCCGCGGCCTCCGGCGCTTCCGGCGTGGCCGGCGAACATCGCCGCCACCGCGACGCCGGCGCCAGCGCGCCGGGCGCCGATGGCCCCCGCCGCCAGCCGCAGTAAGGACCGCGCATGAACCCCTCACGCCTCTTCATCGAGCGCCCGGTCGCCACGGCGCTGCTGATGCTGGCCATCCTGCTGTCCGGGCTGGTGGCGTACCGGCTGCTGCCGCTGTCAGCGCTGCCCGAGGTCGACTACCCGACCATCCAGGTCACCACGCTCTACCCCGGCGCCAGCCCGGACGTGATGACCTCGTCGGTGACCGCGCCGCTGGAGCGCCAGTTCGGCCAGATGCCGGGCCTGAAGCAGATGTCGTCGTCCTCGTCGGGCGGCGCTTCGGTGATCACGCTGCAGTTCGAGCTGACGCTGCCGCTGGACGTGGCCGAGCAGGAGGTGCAGGCCGCCATCAACGCTGGCAGCAACCTGCTGCCGTCAGACCTGCCGATGCCGCCGGTCTACAGCAAGGTCAACCCGGCCGACGCGCCGATCATGACCATCGCCATGACCTCGGACACCATGCCGCTGCCCAAGCTGCAGGACATGGTCGATACGCGCGTGGCGCAGAAGATCTCGCAGATCCAGGGCGTGGGGCTGGTCACCATCAGCGGCGGCCAGCGCCCCGCGGTGCGCATCCAGGCCAACCCGACCGCGCTGGCCTCGCTGGGCATGTCGATCGACGACCTGCGCACCGCCATCGGCGCCTCCAACGTGAACGGCGCCAAGGGCAGCTTCGACGGGCCGGCGCGCGCCTCCACCATCGACGCCAACGACCAGCTGCGCTCGGCCGACGAGTACCGCCAGATCATCCTGGCCTACAAGGACGGCGCGCCGATCCGCATCACCGACGTGGCCGAGATCGTCGACGGCCCCGAGAACAGCCGCCTGGCTGCCTGGGCCAACGACAAGCCCGCGATCGTGCTGAACATCCAGCGCCAGCCGGGCGCCAACGTGATCGAAGTGGTGGACCGCATCAAGGCGCTGCTGCCGCAGCTGCAGAATGCGCTGCCGGCCTCGGTCCACGTGCAGCTGCTGACCGACCGCACCACCACCATCCGCGCCTCGGTCGAGGACGTGCAGTTCGAGCTGCTGCTGGCGATCGCGCTGGTGGTGCTGGTGATCTTCCTGTTCCTGCGCAATATACCGGCCACCATCATCCCGGGCGTGGCGGTGCCGCTGTCGCTGGTGGGCACCTTCGGCGTGATGTACCTGGCCGGGTTCTCGATCAACAACCTGACGCTGATGGCGCTGACCATCGCCACCGGCTTCGTGGTCGATGATGCGATCGTGATGATCGAGAACATCATGCGCTACATCGAGAAAGGCGATTCGCCGATGGCGGCGGCGCTGAAGGGTTCTAAGCAGATTGGCTTCACCATCATCTCGCTGACCTTCTCGCTGGTGGCGGTGCTGATCCCGCTGCTGTTCATGGGCGATGTGGTCGGGCGCCTGTTCCGCGAGTTCGCCATTACGCTGGCGGTGTCGATCCTGATCTCGGCGGTGGTATCACTGACGCTTACGCCGATGATGTGCGCGCGCCTGCTGCACCACGTGCCGGATGAAAAGCTGTCGCGCTTTCACCGCGCCAGCGGCCGCTTCTTCGACAACGTGATCGACCGCTACGGCCGCGCGCTGGAGTGGGTGCTGGACCGCCAGAAGGCCACGCTGGTGGTGGCCGTGGCCACGCTGGTGCTAACCGTGCTGCTGTACCTGCTGGTGCCCAAAGGCTTCTTCCCGGTGCAGGACACCGGCGTGATCCAGGGCATCACCGAGGCCGCCCAGACCACCTCGTTCGACGCCATGGCGCGCCGGCAGCAGGCGGTGGCCAAGGTGGTGATGCAGGACCCGGCAGTGGCAAGCCTGTCGTCGTTCATCGGCGTGGACGGCACCAACACCACGCTCAATGCCGGGCGCATGCTGATCAACCTCAAGCCCAAGGGCGAGCGCGACCCCATCGAAGTGGTCACGCAGCGGCTGCAGCAGGCCGTGCACGAACTGGGCGGGGTGTCCCTGTACACGCAGCCGGTGCAGGACCTGACCATCGAGGACAAGGTCTCGCGCACGCAGTACCAGTTCACCGTCGAGGACCCCGATCCCGCCACGCTGGCCGCGTGGGTGCCCAAGCTGGTGGAACGCCTGCGCCAGGAGCCCGAGCTGCGCGAAGTCACCAGCGACCAGCAGAACAACGGCCTGCGCGCCTATGTCGATATCGACCGCGACGCCGCGGCGCGCTTCGGCATCACCACCGCGGTGATCGACAGCGCGCTGTACAGCGCCTTCGGCCAGCGCCTGGTGTCGACCATCTTCACGCAATCCAGCCAGTACCGCGTGGTGCTCGAGACCATGCCCGAGTTCCGCAAAAGCCCGCAGTCGCTGGCCGACCTGCGCCTGCCCTCCTCTTCCGGCGGCCAGGTGCCGCTGGGATCGTTCGCGCGCATCACGGAGCGCACCGGCCCGTTGGTGATCAACCACCAGGGGCAGTTCCCGGCGGCGACGATCTCGTTCAACCTGGCGCACGGCGAATCGCTGGGTGCCGCGGTCGACAAGATCACCAAGGTGGAACACGAACTGGGCCTGCCGATCTCGATGCAGACCAGCTTCCAGGGTGCCGCGCTGGCCTTCCGCGCCTCGCTGTCGAACACGCTGTGGCTGATCCTGGCGGCGGTGGTGACGATGTATATCGTGCTGGGCGTGCTGTATGAAAGCACCATCCACCCGGTCACCATCCTGTCGACGCTGCCGTCGGCCGGCGTGGGCGCGCTGCTGGCGCTGCTGGTGGCGGACCTGGACCTGGGCATCATCGCGATCATCGGCATCATCCTGCTGATCGGCATCGTCAAGAAGAACGCGATCATGATGATCGACTTCGCGCTCGAGGCCGAGCGCGAGGGCGGCATGCGCCCGCGCGACGCGATCTTCCAGGCCTGCCTGCTGCGCTTCCGCCCGATCATGATGACCACCATGGCGGCGCTGCTGGCGGCGCTGCCGCTGATGCTGGGCTCCGGCATCGGCAGCGAGCTGCGCCGGCCACTGGGCGTGACCATGGTGGGCGGCCTGCTGGTCAGCCAGGTGCTGACGCTGTTCACCACGCCGGTGATCTACCTGGCGTTCGACCGCGTCGCCACGCGCGTGAAGGGCTGGCGCAAGCGCCGCTTCGGCGATCCGGAAGAAGGCGGCACGGGCGAGGAGCCGGTCTAGCAATGAACCTCTCCGCTGCCTTTATCCACCGGCCGGTCGCGACCGCGCTGCTGACGCTCGGCATCCTGCTGGCCGGGCTGGCCGCGCTGCGGCTGCTGCCGGTGTCGCCGCTGCCGCAGGTGGACTTCCCCACCATCTCGGTGTCGGCGTCGCTGCCGGGCGCAAGCCCCGAGACCATGGCCGCCACCGTGGCCACGCCGCTGGAACGCGCGCTGGGCACCATCGCCGGCGTGACCGAGATCACCTCCAGCAGCTCGCTCGGCTCGACCCGGGTGACGCTGCAGTTCGACCTGTCGCGCAATATCGACGGCGCCGCGCGCGACGTGCAGGCGGCCATCAATGCCTCGCGCGCGACGCTGCCGACCAGCCTGCCCAACAACCCGACCTACCGCAAAGTCAACCCGGCCGACGCGCCGATCATGATCATCGCGCTGACCTCGCCGACCATGA
Organism: Cupriavidus sp. CP313; assembly: GCF_054072015.1. Taxonomy (NCBI): domain Bacteria; kingdom Pseudomonadati; phylum Pseudomonadota; class Betaproteobacteria; order Burkholderiales; family Burkholderiaceae; genus Cupriavidus; species Cupriavidus sp. CP313. The sequence goes on from NZ_JBSVZB010000002.1 coordinate 59,486, forward strand.
CGCGCGGGCAGTTGTACGACGCGGCCTCGACCATCCTGGCGCAGAAGCTGTCGCAGGTCGATGGCGTGGGCCAGGTCACCATCGGCGGGGCCTCGCTGCCGGCGGTGCGGGTGGAGCTGAACCCGACCGCGCTGAACAACTACGGCATCTCGCTGGAGGACGTGCGCAACACCATCAGCGCGACCAATGCCAACCGGCCGCTGGGCACGCTGGAGAACGCCGCCAGCAACTGGCAGGTCTACGCCAACGACCAGGCGATGAAGGCGGAAGACTACATGCCGCTGATCATCCGCTATGCCACGCCGGGAACCTTTTCGTCGACGTCGGCGGGCGCGCTGATTGCCAGCACCGCCAACGCCGCCGCCAGCGGCGGCGTCAGCACCAAGGTGGTCAACGGCGTGACCGTGACTACGCTGACCACCAGCAGCGGCACCACCACCATCACCAGCGGCGCCACCGGCGGCACCAGTGCCACCAGCGGGCCCAATTCGTTCGCGGTGCCGGTGCGGCTGCGCGACGTGGCCAACGTGGTGGATTCGGTGCAGGACATCCGCAACGCGGGCTCGGCCAACGGCAAGCCGTCGGTGCTGCTGGTGCTGAACCGCTCGCCCGGCGCCAACATCATCGAGACCGTGGACCGCGTCAACGAGATGCTGCCGCAGCTGCAGAAGATGATCCCGGCGGCAATCTCGATGGACGTGATGATGGACCGCACGCCCACCATCCGCGCCTCGCTGCGCGAGGTCGAGAACACGCTGATGATCTCGGTGGCGCTGGTGATCATGGTGGTGTTCGTGTTCCTGCGCAATGTGCGCGCCACCTTGATCCCCAGCGTGGCGGTGCCGGTGTCGCTGATCGGCACGTTCTCGGTGATGTACCTGGCCGGGTTCTCGCTGAACAACCTGTCGCTGATGGCGCTGACGATTGCCACGGGCTTTGTGGTCGACGATGCCATCGTGGTGCTGGAGAACATCTCGCGCCATATCGAGGAAGGCATGAAGCCGCTCGCCGCCGCGCTGCGCGGCGCGCGCGAGGTCGGCTTCACGGTGCTGTCGATGAGCCTGTCGCTGATCGCGGTGTTCATTCCGCTGTTGATGATGGGCGGCATTGTGGGCCGCCTGTTCCAGGAGTTCGCGATCACGCTGTCGGTGGCGATCCTGGTGTCGCTGGTGGTATCGCTGACCGCCACGCCGATGATGTGCGCGCGCCTGCTGCGCCCGCCCGAGCCGGAAAAGCAGGGCCGCTTCTTCCGCGCCACCGAGCGCATGTTCCAGTGGCTGCACGACGGCTATGCGCGCTCGCTGTCCACGGCGCTGCGCTTCAGCCCGCTGGTATGGCTGGTGCTGATCGCCACCATCGCGCTGAACGTGTACCTGTACGTGATCGTGCCCAAGGGCTTCTTCCCGCAGCAGGACACGGGCCGGCTGATCGGCTTTATCCGCGCCGACCAGGCCACCTCGTTCCAGGCCATGCGCGGCAAGCTCGACAACTTCATCACCATCGTGCGGTCGGATCCGGCGGTGGAGAACGTGACCGGCTTTACCGGCGGCTCGCAGCGCAATACCGGGCAGATGTTCGTCACGCTCAAGCCGCTGTCAGAGCGCAAGGAATCGGCCGACGCCATCATCGCGCGGCTGCGCGGCAAGCTGGCCAAGGAGCCGGGCGCGAGCCTGTTCCTGCAGTCGGTGCAGGATATCCGCATCGGCGGGCGGCAGAGCAGTTCGCAATACCAGTTCACGCTGCAGTCCGACGACCTGGAAGTGCTGCGCGCGTGGGAGCCCAAGGTGCGCGCCGCGCTGTCGAACCTGAAGGGGCTGGAGGACATCGACACCGATACCAACGACAAGGGCCTGCAGACCTCGGTGATCATCGACCGCGACGCGGCGTCGCGCCGGGGCGTGACCGCGCAGCAGGTGGATGCGGTGCTCAACGATGCCTTCGGCCAGCGGCTGGTGTCCACCATCTACCATCCGCTGAACCAGTACCGCGTGGTAATGGAGCTGAGCCAGGAGTACCTGCAGGGACCCGATGCGCTCAAGGACATCTACGTGGTCACCGGCAACGGCAACCGCGTGCCGCTGGCGGCGTTCGCGCGCGTGACGCCGACCAGCACGCCGCTGGGCGTGAACCACCAGGGCCAGTTCGCGGCCTCGACGATCTCGTTCAACCTGGCCGAGGGCACTTCGCTGTCGCAGGCGACCGACGCGATCACGCGCGAGATGGCGCGCATCGGCGTGCCGGAGACGCTGCGCGCCAACTTCCAGGGCGGCGCCAAGGCGTTCCAGGATTCGCTCAAGAGCCAGCCGATCCTGATCCTGGCGGCGCTGATCACGATCTATATCGTGCTGGGCGTGCTGTATGAAAGCTACGTGCATCCGCTGACGATCCTGTCGACGCTGCCGTCGGCGGGCGTGGGCGCGCTGCTGGCGCTGCTGGCATCGAAGACCGACTTCAGCATCATCGCGCTGATCGGCGTGATCCTGCTGATCGGCATCGTGAAAAAGAACGCGATCATGATGATCGACTTCGCCATCGATGCCGAACGGCGCGAAGGCCTGTCGCCGCGCGACGCCATCTACCGCGCCTGCCTGCTGCGCTTCCGCCCGATCCTGATGACTACCATGGCGGCGCTGCTGGGCGCGGTGCCGCTGGCGATCGGCCGCGGCGACGGCGCCGAGTTGCGCGCGCCGCTGGGCATCTCCATTGTCGGTGGCCTGGTGGTGAGCCAGTTGCTGACGCTGTACACCACGCCGGTGGTCTACCTGACGCTGGACCGCTGGCGCCTGAAGGTCAAGGCCTGGCGCCAGCGCCGCCGCGGTACCCGTACACCTGACCAGCCGGCCGCCGTCTAGATTTGCGAAGACTCGACATGACAGTTCTTTCCCGCTTCCTGACCCATACCCTGCCGGTGCCGCTGGCCTGCGCCCTGCTGCTGGCCGGCTGCGCCGTCGGCCCCGACTACCAGCGCCCCGACGCGCCGGTCTCCGCATCCTTCAAGGAGGCCGATGCCGCCACCCCCGCCTGGACCGGCGACTGGAAGCCCGCCGAGCCGCAGGATGCGCTGGCACGCGCCGACTGGTGGACCGTGTTCGGCGATGCGCAGCTCGACGCGCTGATGTCCGAGGTGCAGATCTCGAACCAGAACATCAAGGCCGCCGAGGCGCAGTACCGCCAGGCCGTGGCGTCGCTGCAGGCCGCGCGCGCCGGCTTCTTCCCGACCGTGGACGCACAGGCCGGCGCCTCGCGCGCGCGCGGCGCCAGCGGCAGCACGCTCAACGGGCAGAGCGCGACCCTGGGCGCAACCTGGGAAATCGACGTCTGGGGCCGCGTGCGGCGCCAGGTGGAAAGCAGCGAGGCCAGCGCACAGGCCAGCCAGGCCGACCTGGCGTCGACGCTGCTGTCGACGCAGGCGACGCTGGCGCAGAGCTACTTCCTGCTGCGCGTGGCCGATGCGCAGAAGGCCCTGCTGGACCGCACCGTGGCCGATTACCAGAAGTCGCTGCAGCTGGTGCAGAACCAGTATGCGGCGGGCACCGCGCAGCGCTCGGACGTGCTGCAGTCCGAGACCCAGCTCAAGAGCGCGCAGGCGCAGCAGATCGACATCCAGATCACGCGCGCGCAGCTGGAGCACGCCATCGCGGTGCTGGTGGGCAAGCCGCCCGCGGCGCTGACGCTGGCCGCCGACGACTTCCGCACCGCGCCGCCGCGCGTGCCGGCCGCGGTGCCGTCGCAGTTGCTGGAGCGCCGCCCCGACATCGGCGCGGCCGAGCGCCGCATGGCCTCGGCCAATGCGCAGATCGGCGTGGCGCAGGCGGCCTACTACCCGACCCTGTCGCTGTCGGCCAGCGGCGGCCTGACCGCCAGCACGCTTGCGCGCTGGATGTCGCTGCCGGACCGGATCTGGTCGATCGGCGGCGGGCTGGCCGGCACGCTGTTCGACGGCGGCCTGCGCAGCGCGGCCAAGGCGCAGGCGGTGGCGGCCTACGACCAGACCGTGGCCAACTACCGCCAGACCGTGCTGGGCGCGTTCCAGGAAGTCGAGGACAACCTCGCCGCGCAACGGCTGCTGGAACAGGAAGCGGTGGTGCAGAACGACGCGCTGCGCTCGGCGCGCGAGGCGCTGACGCTGGTGAACAACCGCTACCGCGCCGGCACCGCTGGCCTGCTCGACGTGCTGACAGCGCAGACCAGCGCCTATACCGCCGAGCGCACCGCACTGTCGATCGCCGGCCGCCAGTACACGGCGGCGGTGGTGCTGATCAAGGCGCTGGGCGGCGGCTGGCATGCGCCCGGCGCGGAGGCTGCGCCGGCACAGGCCGCTACCAACCAGGCCGTCAGCCAGCGCTAGCCGCAGGCGCGCGCGGCAGCGGCTGCCGGCAGATGCGCTCGCGCAGCCAGGTGGCGGCCTTGCCCAGCGGCCGCTGCTTGTGCCAGACCAGTTCCATCGCCACCGGCCAGTCCTGCTGCTGGAACGCCAGCGGCGGCGTCACCAGCTGCGCCGCGGCCGGCGAATTGGCCACCACGTGCCACGGCACGAAGGCCCAGCCCAGCCCGCGCTTGACCAGCTCCACGATCACCCACTGGCTTTCCACCCACCACACGTCGGCGGCCACGCGCAGGCGCATCTTCTCTTCGCTGTCTGAGCGGGTTGCGACCATCAGCTGGCGGTAGCGCTTCAGCTCCTCCCAGTCCACGCGCTGGCCAGCCAGCGGATGCTCGGGCGCGCACAGGATCTGCATCGGCACCCAGCCCAGCGCATGGAAGCCCAGCGCCGGCGGCAGCACCTCCTGCCGCCACATGATGCCCAGGTCGGCACCGCCCTCCAGCACCAGCCGGCTGACGTCCTCCATCAACGGAAACAGCAGCTCAAGCTCCACCGCCGGGAAGCGGCTGGAGAATTCCACCAGCAGCATGCCCAGCGTCTCTTCCGGATAAAGCTCGTCCACCGCCAGCACCAGCCGCGTCTCCACGCCTTCGCCCAGGCTCTTGGCCACGCCGCGGAAGTGCTCGCAGCGCTCCAGGATCACGCGCGCCTCGGCCAGCAGCCGCTCGCCCGCGGGGGTCAGTACCGGGTAACGGCCGGAGCGGTCGAACAGCGCGTTGCCGGCGTCGATTTCCAGGTTGGACACTGCCGCGCTGACCACCGACTGCGCCTTGCCCAGCCGGCGCGCCGCGGCCGAGAACGAACCGGTGTCAGCCGCCGCGACGAATGCCTGCAATTGCTCGATGGAGAGGCTCATAAATAACTTTCAACCTTTGTCTATCTGTTTTGCAGATAGTATCCAACTTGGCAATCCCTACGCAGCAGATAGACTAGCTCCCATCGCGTTTGACACGCAAGGAGAACAACGATGCGCAAGACCTGGGACCGGATTCGCCACGCCATCGGCTTCGAGGTGGTCGGCCTGCTGATTTTCGCGCCGCTGGCCAGCTGGGCCTTCGGCTATGAACTGCACGAGATGGGCGTGATCGGCGCGGTCGCCTCGCTGATCGCCACCGGCTGGAATTACCTGTACAACGTGCTGTTCGACAAGGGCATGCTGCGGTTCACCGGCCAGCTGCGCAAGTCGGTGCCGGTGCGCGTGCTGCATGCCGTGCTGTTCGAACTGGGCCTGCTGGTGGTGTTCCTGCCGTCGCTGGCCTGGTACCTGGGCATCAGCCTGGTCGACGCACTCATCATGGACATCGCCGTGGCCGGCTTCTACATGGTCTACGCGCTGGTGTACAACTGGCTGTACGACATTGTCTTCCCGGTGCCTTCGCTGAAGGCACAACCCAAGCCGGAAGGCGCCGCGCTCGGTTGAGCGCGGGTTTTTCCTGACCCCGGAGACGTCACTCCGGGGTCTTCCCCGTCTTGCCGCAACCGGTCGAATTGTTATACTCAATAACAAATTCAATTCGACCGGAGGCAACGCGCGCGCGCTTGCGTACCGGCGCATCCTGCACGCGGGGGAGACACCATGAAGATCGCAATCGCCGGTGGCGGCATCGGCGGACTGACGCTGGCGCTGCTGTGCCACCGCCACGGCATCGAGGCCGAGGTCTGGGAGGCCAGCGAAACGCTGCGCCCGCTGGGCGTGGGCATCAACCTGCTGCCGCACGCCGTGCGCATCCTGTCCGAGCTGGGACTGCGCGACGCGCTGGCGGATATCGCCATCGAGACCTCGTCGCTCTCCTACTACAACAAGCGCGGCCAGCGCATCTGGCATGAGCCGCGCGGGCTGGCGGCCGGCTATGACTGGCCGCAGTTCTCGATCCATCGCGGCGAATTCCAGATGCTGCTGCACCGTACCGTGGTGGAGCGCCTGGGCGCCGGCGCCGTGCATGCCGGCCATAGCTTCGAGACCGTGCTGGACACCGGCGCGGGCGGACAGGTGCGCTTTGGCCTGCGCCGCCGCAGCGACAATGCCGAGGTCGAGGCCAGCGCCGATGTGCTGGTCGGCGCCGACGGCATCCACTCGGCGGTGCGCCGCCACTTCTACCCCACCGGCGACCTGCCGCGCTTTTCGCGCCGCCTGCTGTGGCGCGCGGTTACCGAGGCGCCGCCCTACCTGGACGGGCGCTCGATGTTCATGGCGGGACACCAGGACCAGAAGTTCGTGGCTTATCCGATCTCGGAACCGCTGCGCCGCCAGGGCCGCTCGCTGGTCAACTGGATTGCCGAGCTGCGCGTGCCCGACAGCGTGCCCGACACCCCGCCGCGCAGCGACTGGAACAAGCAGGTCGACAAGTCCGTGTTCTGCGCCGCGTTTGCCGACTGGCGGTGGGACTGGATCGACATCCCCGCGCTGATCGACGGTGCCGGGGCGATCTACGAATTCCCGATGGTCGACAAGGACCCGCTGCCGCGCTGGACCATCAACCGCGTCACGCTGCTGGGCGACGCCGCGCACCCGATGTACCCGATCGGCTCGAACGGCAGCGCCCAGGCCATCCTGGATGCGCGCTACCTGGTCGACAGCCTGCTCGGCACGCCCGACACCGCCTACGCGCTGCGCGAATACGAGGCCGAGCGCCTGCCGCGCACCGCCGGCATCGTGCTGCGCAACCGCATGAACGGGCCCGAGCAGGTAATGCAGTTGGCCGAGGAACGCGCGCCGCAGGGCTTTGCCGATATCGAACAGGTGATCCCGCACGCGGAGCTGGAGGCGATTTCGCTGCGGTACAAACAGCTGGCGGGATTCGACCGGCAGTCGATGCAGGGCAGCCGGTAAGATCCGGCAAGGCTCGAGCTACAACAAGACCATCGAGAGAGGAGACACCATGGCGCCCCTGACCACCACCAAGCTGGCCCGCCTCGCACTGGCCGCGGCCCTCGCCTTCAGCGCCGGCAGCGCGCTGGCCGACATCACCGTCGGCGTCAGCCTGTCCACCACCGGCCCGTCGGCGTCGCTGGGCATCCCGCAGAAGAACTCGCTGGCCTACCTCCCGCAGAAGATCGACGGCGAGGCGGTGCGCTACATCGTGCTGGACGATGCCTCGGACCCCACGCAGGGCGCCAGGGTGGCGCGCCGCTTTGTCTCCGAGGACAAGGTCGACATCATCCTGGGCTCGTCCGCGGTGGCGCCGTCGATCGCCATTGCCGAGGTGGCCGATGAAGCCCAGACCGTGCAACTGGCGTTCTCGCCGATCGAACTCAAACCCGGGCGCGGCGCCTGGACCTTCCGGCTGGCGCAGCCGGTGCGGCTGATGGCCAATGCCGTGGCCGCCACTGCCAAGACCAACGGCGTCAAGACCATCGGCTTTATCGGCTTTGCCGATGCCTACGGCGAGACCTGGCTGAAGGACTTCACCGCCGCCGCCAGTGCCAACGGCATCCGCCTGATCGCCACCGAGCGCTACGGCCGCGCCGATACCAGCGTGACCGCGCAGGCCATCAAGCTGATTGCCGCCAGGCCCGATGCCATCCTGATCGCCGGCGCCGGCACCGGCGCCGCGCTGCCGCACACCACGCTGCGCGAGCGCGGCTACGGCGGCACCATCTACCACACCCACGGCGCGGCCACCAAGGACCTGATCCGCATCGGCGGGCGCATGGTCAATGGCGCGATCCTGCCGGCCGGGCCGGTGATCGTGCCGGAGCAGTTGCCCGCGGGCGACCCGGTGCGCAAGCCGGGGCTGGACTATGTCACCCGGTATGAGAAGCAGTACGGGGCCGACAGCCGCACGCAGTTCGGCGCCCATGCCTACGACGCCGGGCTGGTGCTGGAGCGCATCGTGCCGGTGGCGCTCAGGCACGCCAGGCCGGGGACGCCGGCGTTCCGCCAGGCGCTGCGGCAGGCGCTGGAGACCGAGCGCGACATCGTGGTCTCGCACGGCGTGCTGAATTACAGTGGGCAAGACCACTATGGCTTCGACCAGCGCGGGCGGGTTATGCTGACCATCGACAACGGCAACTGGAAGCTGCTTAAATGAATCCCGACGCATCCGGCACACCGCCCGCCGCGCCCCCGCGCCCGGGCAGCACCACCGCCGCGTCCGCGCGGCGCAAGGCGCGCGACCCGCTTGCGCCGGATCCGGCCGCAAGCGGCGGTGCCGATGCCGGTTTCGACCCGCATGTGCCGAATATCGACTATGGCGTGCTCGACAACCTGATCGGCTACGCCATCCGCCGCGCGCAGATCCGTATCTATGAAGACTTCGTGCTGTCGCTGGCGCAATGGCAGATCACGCCGCCGCGGTTTTCTGCGCTGATCATCATCTCGCGCAACCCGCACCTGAAGCTGACCGAGCTGGCGCAGATCCTCGGCATCGCCCGCTCGGGGGCGGTGCTGCTGGTCGACGCGCTGGAAGAGATGAACCTGGTGGCGCGCCGCCCGGCAGCCGCGGATCGCCGCGCCTACAGCCTGGTGCTGACGGCAGCCGGCCGCCGCACGCTGGAAGCCGCCACGCAGGCGGTGGTGGCCCACGACGCGCACGTCGGCTCGGCGCTGACCGAGGCCGAGCAGGCCACGCTGAAGTCGCTGCTGGCACGGCTGGCGCCGCCGCGCGCCAGCTGAGGGCAGTCGGCAAGACTGTCATCCGCCTGCCAGCGACCATGCGTTAACATGGCCGCCATGCCAAGAACAATCGCCGCGCCTACTGCATCGCGACCCGGCGCCCTGCTGCGCCGCCTGTCGCCACTGCTCTCGCCCATCCTTGCCGCCGTGCTGCTGGCCGGCGCTCCCGCACTCACCCCGGCGCAAGCCAAAGCGCCCGCCAAGGCAGTCAAAGCGGCCAAGGCCACCAAGGCTGCCGCCGCCGCAAGAACCGCTGCCGATCCCGCAGTGGTGCGCGCCGGCGTGCCGGCCCCGGTGGCCGCGGCGCTGCGCCGTGCCGGCGTGCCGGCCTCGGCCGCCAGCTTCTACGTGGTCAGGCTGGGCGCGGGCACCGCCCGCGCCAGCTGGAATGCGCAGCAGCCGATGAACCCGGCCTCGACCATGAAGCTGGTCACCACCTTTGCCGGGCTGCAGCTGCTGGGGCCCGATTACCGCTGGCAGACCTCGCTCTATGCCGACGCCCAGCCCGACTTCGACGGCACCGTCAACGGCAATGTCTACCTGCGCGGCCACGGCGATCCCAAGCTGGTGCCCGAGGAAATGGCCAAGCTGGTGGCGAAGGCGCGCGCCGGGGGCGCCACCGGCATCAACGGCGACCTGGTGCTGGACCGCAGCTACTTTGCCGACGGCCTGGACGGCAACGGCACCATCGACGGCGAGGTGCAGCGCGCCTACAACGTCGGCCCGGATGCGCTGCTCTATGCGTTCAAGACGCTGTCATTCACGCTGACGCCGGACCCGGCCAGCCGGACCGTGGCAGTCAGCGTCACGCCCGAGCTGGCGCAGCTCAAGCTGGACAACCGGCTGACGCTGACCAACGGCCGCTGCGGCGACTGGCAGTCCAGCGCCAGCCCGAGCGTGCTGCCGCAGGCGGACGGCACCGTGCTGGCGTCCTTTTCGGGCAACTATGCCAGCGACTGCGGCGAGCACGTGCTCAATATCGCCACGCTGTCGCACGCGGAATTCACCTGGGGCGGCTTCGTCGCCGAGTGGCAGCGCGCCGGCGGGCGCTTTGCCCATATGCCCGGGCTGCGCAGCGGCAAGGTGCCGCGCGGCGCGGTGCTGCTGGCGCGCCACTACGGCCTGCCGCTGGCAGACATCGTGCGCGACATCAACAAGTTCTCGAACAACGTGATGGCACGCCAGCTGTTCCTGACCATCGGCGCCGAAATGGACCGCGGCGGACCGGCCAGCACCGAGCGCTCGACCCGCGTGGTGCAACGCTGGCTGGCGCGCCAGGGGCTGGACATGCCCGGCCTGGTGCTGGACAACGGCTCGGGCCTGTCGCGCGAGGAACGCATCAGCGCCTATGACATGGCGCGCCTGCTGCAGCAGGCCGCGGCCAGCAACGTGGGGCCGGTGCTGATCGATTCGCTGCCGGTGCTGGGCGTCGACGGCACGCTGCGCAACCGCCTGACACGCGCCAACGCGGCCGGCAACGGCTATCTGAAGACCGGCACGCTGGCCGACGTGCGCGCGCTGGCCGGCTATGTGGATGCTGCCGACGGCGGCCGCTACGTAGTGGTCAGCATGATCAACCACCCCAATGCCGCGCAGGCGCAGGAAGCGCACGACGCCCTGCTGCAATGGGTGTACCGCGGCGCACCCTGAGTCCGCGCCGGGCAGGCCGCGGCACGGCGCCGTGGCCTGGCGCCAACGCCGCGGCCGCATTTTGTTAAGCGGACGCTTACCAGCGCCCGATCCGCCCCTATAATGCCAGGGTGCCGGCCGCGTCCTGCGGCGGCAGCCTTCCGGGCCGGCCCTCGGCCCCGGGCCTGCATTGCCCCCTCGCCCTCTGACATGACTTCCCGACAACCCCCGGTGTGGTTGCGCCTCTGGCATCGCTTCGCACCCGCCGAACGCGCCGGCTTTATCGACGGCGCGCGCTACTTTGCCCCGTCCCTGCCCGCGGTGTTCTCCTGGGGCCTGGTGACCGGCGTGGCGATGAGCAAATCCGTGATGACCGTGCCCGAAGCCATCGGCATGTCGCTGCTGGTCTATGCCGGCTCGGCCCAACTGGCGGTGCTGCCGCTGTTCGCAGCGGGCCTGCCACTGTGGACCATCTGGTTGACCGCGGCCGTGGTCAACCTGCGCTTCGTGATCTTCAGCGCCGGCATGCAGCCGCATTTCAGCTACCTGCCGCTATGGCGGCGCACCATCCTGGGCTCGTTCAACGGCGACCTGCACTTCGTCTACTTCCTGCAGAAATACAGCACGCCCGGCTACGAGCCCGGCAAGGAAGGCTACTTCTGGGGCATGGCGCTGACCAACTTCTGCATGTGGCAGCTGTCGTCGATCATCGGCATCGTGCTGGCCAGCCTGTTCCCCGACAGCTGGGGCCTGGGGCTGGCGGGCACCTTGGCCCTGATCCCTGTGATGATCGCCACCATCAACTCGCGCTCCACGCTGCTGGCGGTGGTGGCGTCGGCGGTGCTGGCACTGCTTTGCTTCGACTTGCCGTACCGCCTCAGCCTGGTGGTGGCGGTGGTGGGCGCGATTGCTGCCGGCATGGCCAGCGACGACCTGGCCGCGCGCGCGGCGCTGCGCGGCATCCGCCGGCGCAAGTCCAAGTTCCCCGAGGTCACGAACGCCGCCGCGCCGGAAACGCCGCCGGGAGACCGCGCATGAGCCATCTTGAAATCTGGATTGCCATCCTGGGCATGGCGGTCGTCACCATCGTCACGCGCGCGCTGTTCCTGATGGCCGGCGAGCATGTCACCGTGCCGGACCGCATTGCGCGGGCGCTGCGCTATGCGCCGGCCGCGGCGCTGGCGGCGATCATCCTGCCGGACCTGATGACCTGGCAGGGGCATTTCACGGTGGCGCTCTCCAACGACAAGCTGATGGCGGGGATTGCGGCTACGCTGTTCTACCTGCTGACCCGGAAGATGGTGGGGATGATCATGGTGGGGATGGCGGTGTATACGACGTTGCGGCTCCTGGGGGGGTAAGGGACCCTCACCCCTCAAACGCCGCCGCCGCCCGCTCCAGCCGATCCCGCACCCCAGCCCAATCCTGCCCTTCAGGCAGCACCTCGAACATCAGCTGCGTATAGCCCTGCTTGTCGAGCTTGCGCAGCAAGCGGTAAAGCTCACGCGCATAGGCCGCCGCATCCGCAGGCGCCGGCACCCAGGTACAACGCTGGTCCACCAGCGGCGCCCGGCCAACCCACGCCACGCGTGCATCGTCCGGCAGCGATGCCAGCTGCGCCGAAGCCGCTTGTGCATCGGCCAGCAGCAGCGGCGTATGCGGTGCGTAATGGGCCTTGAGCGTGCCTGAAGCCCGCGGCGCGGCCGCATCGGGCGGCAGCGGGGCCGCGCCCAATACCTGCGCCAGCATCGCCGCGGTGATCGCCCCCGGCCGCAGCAGCACCGGGCCGATGCCCTGGTCCAGCCGCGACAGGTCGACGATGGTCGATTCGATACCGACCTCCACGCCATCGCCTTCCAGCACATAGACCGCATCGCCGAACTCGTCGCGCACATGCTGCGCGGTGGTCGGGCTGACCTGGCCGAACTTGTTGGCCGACGGCGCGGCAATGCCGCCGCGGCCGCGCTTGAAGCGCGCCAGCAGCGCCTGCGCCACGGGGTGCGAGGGGCAACGCACGCCGATGCTGTCCTGGCCGCCGGCGACGGCCGGATGGATATGCGCGGCGCGCTTCAGGATCAGCGTCAGCGGGCCGGGCCAGAACGCGTCGATCAACTGCTGCGCGGCCTCGGGGACCTCGTCGGTCCAGTAGCCGATATCGGCACCGTCCACCACGTGGACGATCACCGGATGGTTCGACGGCCGGCCCTTCAGCGCGAAGATGCGGGCGACCGCCTCGGGGTTCTCGGCATCCGCACCGAGGCCGTAGACGGTTTCGGTGGGAAAGGCGACCAGTTGCCCGGCCTCGAGCAGGCGGACGGCTTCGTCCAGTTCAGCGGCCGTGGGCATGCGCGGCGACATCGTGTTCCTTGGAGCTATGGCTTCAGAGCGGGATATGCAGCGCCTGCGCGGCGGCGGCAAAGGCGGCGTCGACCGCTTCGGCATGCTCGCCCACGCAGTTGACGTGGCCCATCTTGCGCGACGGGCGCGCATCGCCCTTGCCGTACAGGTGCAGCTTGGCACCGGGTTGCGCCACCACTTCGTCCCAGGACGGCGTGCGTTCCAGGCCGAACTCGAACCACACATCGCCCAGCAGGTTCAGCATCTTGCCGGCCGAGTGCTGGCGCGTGCTGCCCAGCGGCAGCCGCGCCATGGCGCGCACCTGCTGCTCGAACTGGCTGGTCTCGCACGCATCCATGGTGATGTGGCCGGAGTTGTGCGGGCGCGGCGCCATCTCGTTGGCGACCAGCGAGCCGTCGGTCAGCACGAAGAACTCGATGCACAGCACGCCCACGTAGCCCATCTCCGTAGCGATGGCAGCCGCTGCGGCACGCGCGCGGTCGGCGATGTCGGGCGACACGCTGGCCGACGGCATTTCCGTCGAGAACAGGATGCCGTCGCGGTGCACGTTCTCGGCCAGCGGCCAGGTGGCAGTGGAGCCGTCCGCGGCACGCGCGGCCAGCACCGAGACCTCATAGGCCAGCGGCAGCATCTGCTCCAGCACGCACGGGACGTGCTGCATCGCCTTCCAGGCGGCGCGCACGTCGTCGCGCGTCTTCACGCGCGCCTGGCCCTTGCCGTCGTAGCCCATGCGCGCGGTCTTGAGGATGCCGGGCAGCACGTTGTCGGGCAGCTGGTCGACATCGGCATCGTGCTGGATCACCCAGTGCGGGGCCGGCGAAACACCGGTGCGCTCGGCGCACGCGGCAAAGAACTTCTTCTCGCCGATGCGGTTCTGCGCGATCGACACGCAGTAGCCGCGCGGCGCGACAAAGGCGCCCAGCTGCTCGAGCCGGTCCAGCGACAGCGACGGCACGTTCTCGAACTCGGTGCTTACCGCCTGGCACAGCTTGCCCATCTCGGCGAGTGCGGCCTCGTCGGTGTATTGCGCACAGATATGCTTGTCCGCCACCGAGCCGGCCGGGCTGTCCTGGTCCGGATCGAGCACGCATACGCGATAGCCCATCGCCTGCGCCGCATGCGTGAACATGCGGCCGAGCTGGCCGCCGCCCAGCATGCCGAGCCACGCACCGGGCAGAATGGGCGCGTCGGCACGGTCGACGCCGAACTCGGCGCGCGACTCCGGCGTGTGGGCTTCGGAGAGGTAGGGATGGATATCGGTAGGCATTGCTAGGTTCCGTGGGATGTCCGGATGATTACAGCGGCAGCGTCATCGCGCGCGCGGCTTCGGTCTGCTTGGCGCGGAACGCTTCCAGCGCGCCGGCCAGCGCCTCGTCGGTGGTGGCCAGCGTGGCAATCGCGTGCAGCGCGGCATTGGCGGCACCGGCCTCGCCGATGGCGAAGGTGGCCACCGGCACGCCCTTGGGCATCTGCACGATCGACAGCAGCGAATCCTCGCCGCGCAGGTACTTGGACGGCACCGGCACGCCGAACACCGGCACGATGGTCTTGGCGGCGATCATGCCGGGCAGGTGCGCGGCCCCGCCGGCACCGGCGATGATGGCGCGGATGCCGCGGCTGCGCGCGGTCTCGGCATAGCGGAACATGTCGTCCGCCATGCGGTGCGCGGACACCACCTGGGCTTCGAACGGTACGCCGAAATCCTTCAGCATGGCCACTGCGTGCTGCATCACGTCCCAGTCGGAACTGCTGCCCATCACCACGCCGACCAGCGGCTTGTCTTGCTTGCTCACTTTGTCTGTTCCTTCGTTGGCCGTTCCCGCACGCGCGGGAACGGCGCCCTGCATTACTGCAGTTCTTCGCCCGTCAGGCGCGTCAGCGCTTCACGGTACTTGGCGGCGGTCTTTTCGATCACGTCGTCCGGCAGTTGCGGCGCCGGCGCGGTCTTGGGCCAGGGCTTGCCATCGATACGCACGGCTTCCAGCCAGTCGCGCACAAACTGCTTGTCGAACGACGGCGGGTTGGTGCCCACCTGGTACGAATCGGCCGGCCAGAAGCGCGACGAATCGGCGGTCAGCACTTCGTCCATCAGCGTCAGCACGCCATTGTCGTCCAGGCCGAACTCGAACTTGGTATCGGCGATGATGATGCCGCGCGTGGCGGCAAACTCGGCCGCTTCCTTGTACAGGCGGATCGAGATCTCGCGCATCTGGCGCGCCAGCGCGATGCCGATGCGGGTCTCGACTTCGGCGAACGAGATGTTCTCGTCGTGCTCGCCCATCTCGGCCTTGGCGGCCGGGGTGAAGATCGGCTCGGGCAGCTTCTGCGCGTTCTGCAGGCCGGCGGGCAGCTCGATGCCGCACACCTTGCCGGTGGCCTGGTAATCCTTCCAGCCGCTGCCCGCGAGATAGCCGCGCACCACGGCTTCGACCAGGATCGGCCTCAGGCGCTTGACCACCACGGCGCGGCCCTTGACCTGCTCCACCTCCTCCGGCGCGACCACGGTCTCGGGCGCGATGCCGGTCTCGTGGTTCGGCACGATGTGCGCGAGCTTGCGGAACCAGAAGTTCGCCATCTGGTTCAGCACGCGGCCCTTGTCAGGGATCGGCTCGCCCATGATGACGTCGAACGCCGACAGGCGGTCGGTGGTGACGATCAGCAGCTTGTCGTTGCCGACGGCATAGTTGTCGCGCACTTTGCCGTGGCCCAGCAGCGGCAGCGAGTTGATGGAGGACTGGTAGAGAGCGTTGGACATGATGGTTCCGATAAAACGGCGAAGCCGCCGGGCGCTGGATGCGTGCCGCGGCGGCCGGAACTGCAATCCGCCTTCCCCTTGCGCGGAAGGCGGACTAGGGACATTTACTGCACAACCTGCGACAGCTTGCCCGCCTTGTACTGCTGCGCGATGTCGGTCAGGCCGATCGGCTTGATCTTGCCGGCCTGGCCTTCGCAGCCGAAGGCGATGTAGCGCGCCTTGCACACCTGCTTGGCGGCTTCGCGGGCCGGCTTCAGGTATTCGCGCGGGTCGAACTTGCTCGGGTTCTCGGCGAAGAAGCGGCGGATCGCGCCGGTCATGGCCAGGCGGATGTCGGTGTCGATATTGATCTTGCGCACACCGTACTTGATCGCTTCCTGGATTTCCTCGACCGGCACGCCGTAGGTTTCCTTCATGTCGCCGCCGAACTTGCGGATCTCTTCCAGCAGTTCTTGCGGCACCGACGACGAGCCGTGCATCACCAGGTGAGTGTTGGGGATGCGGGCGTGGATTTCCTTGATGCGGCTGATCGCCAGGATGTCGCCGGTGGGCTTGCGGGTGAACTTGTAGGCGCCGTGCGAGGTGCCGATGGCGATGGCCAGGGCGTCCAGCTGGGTGGCCTTGACGAAGTCGGCGGCCTGCTCCGGATCGGTCAGCAGCTGGGAGTGGTCCAGCACGCCGACGGCGCCGATGCCGTCTTCTTCGCCGGCTTCACCGGTTTCCAGCGAGCCCAGGCAGCCCAGTTCGCCTTCCACGGTCACGCCGACGGCGTGGGCCAGCTGCACCACCTTGCGGGTGACGTCGATGTTGTAGTCGTACTCAGCCGGGGTCTTGCCGTCTTCGCGCAGCGAGCCGTCCATCATCACCGACGAGAAGCCCAGGTCGATCGCGCCCTGGCAGATCGCCGGCGACTGGCCGTGGTCCTGGTGCATCACCACCGGAATGTGGGGATAAGCCTCTACCGCGGCTTCGATCAGGTGGCGCAGGAAATGCTCACCGGCGTATTTGCGCGCGCCGGCCGAGGCTTGCATGATCACCGGAGCGTTGACCTCGTCGGCGGCCTGCATGATGGCCTGCACTTGCTCGAGGTTGTTGACGTTGAAGGCCGGCAGGCCGTAGCTGTTCTCGGCAGCGTGGTCCAGCAGCTGGCGCATCGAAACGAGTGGCATGTCTAACTCCTAATAAAAAATGGGGTGTCTTCCGCGTATTCTTCTGTTGGCGCTTACGTAGTGCATCGACTTACGTAGCGCATCGCCCGTGCCTGCCGGCGCCGTCAGCCTTGCGCATTCCGCGCGGGCGCTCCGTCCGGCATGGCACGCATTGCCTCATCTCACCTTCAGATGCCCACCCTGACGATCTTCAGGGTGTTGGTGCCGCCCGGCTGGCCCATCGGCTCGCCAATGGTCAGCACGATGAAATCGCCGCGCTGCACCACGCCCTGCGCCAGCAGCAGTTCTTCTGCCTGCTCCAGCGCGGTGTCGCGGTCGGCGCTGGACTGCAGCGGCAGCGGCACCACGTTGCGGTACAGCTGCATCTTGCGCTGCGAGGCCAGGTTGGGCGTCATCGCATAGATCGGCACATGGATGCGGTGACGGCTCATCCACAATGCGGTGGCACCGGAATCGGTCAGCGCGGCAATCGCCTTCACCTGCAAATGATAGGCCGTGAACAGCGCACCCATCGCCACCGACTGGTCGATGCGCGAAAAGGTCTGGTTCAGGAAATCGGTGTCGAGCTGCACCACCTCGGACTTCTCGGCTTCGACGCAGACCGCGGCCATGGCCTCGACCGTCTCCACGGGGTAGCGGCCAGCGGCGGTTTCGGCCGACAGCATCACCGCGTCGGTGCCGTCCAGCACGGCGTTGGCCACGTCCGAAACCTCGGCGCGCGTGGGCACCGGGTTGACGATCATGCTCTCCATCATCTGCGTGGCGGTGATGGTCAGCTTGTTGGCCTCGCGCGCCAGCTTGATCATGCGCTTCTGCAGCGCCGGCACGGCGGCATTGCCCACTTCCACGGCCAGGTCGCCGCGCGCCACCATGATGCCGTCGGAGGCCTGCAGGATCTCTTCCAGCACGCCCGGGCGGATCGCCTCGGCGCGCTCGATCTTGGCGATCATGCGGGCCTTGTGGCCGTGCGGCTGGCCGGCCACGGCGGTCAGCTGGCGCGCCATTTCCATGTCGGTCGCGTTCTTGGGGAAGCTGACGGCGACGTAGTCGGCGCCCAGGGCCATGGCGGTCTTGATATCGTCCATGTCCTTGGCGGTCAGCGCCGGCGCCGACAGCCCGCCGCCCTGGCGGTTGATGCCCTTGTTGTTGGACAGCTCGCCGCCCACGCGCACGGTGGTGAAGATCTCGGTACCGAACACGCGGTCCACCACCAGCACGATCAGGCCGTCATTGAGCAGCAGCAGGTCGCCCGGGCCGACGTCGCGCGGCAGGTCCTGGTAGTCCAGGCCGGCGCGCTGCTCGTTGCCGAGCTGGCAGTTGGAATCGAGGATGAAGGGATCGCCCGGCTTCAGCGTGATCTTGCCGTGCTCGAACTTGCCGACGCGGATCTTGGGGCCTTGCAGGTCGGCCATGATGGCGACTTCGCGCCCGCACGCCTGCGCGGCCTCGCGCACCATGCTGGCCCGGTCGATATGGTCCTGGGCGGTGCCGTGCGAGAAATTCAGCCGCACCACGTCGACCCCCGCCGCGATCATGCGCGTGAGCACCTCCAGCGAGCTGGAGGCGGGGCCGATGGTGGCAACGATCTTGGTAGAACGAGTCATGCGCGGAATTCCTTGTTCAGAGCTCGATGTCCCGGGAGGCGCGGGGATGTGGCATGCCGCCGGGGCCGGCGGATGCGTCAGCCTGCGGCGCGCTGTTCCAGCACTTCGAACGCGGGCAGCTTCTTGCCTTCCAGGAATTCCAGGAACGCGCCGCCGCCTGTGGAGATATAGCCCACGCGGTCGGCAATGCCGTACTTGGCAATGGCCGCCAGCGTGTCGCCGCCGCCGGCGATCGAGAACGCCTTCGATTCAGCGATGGCCTGGGCCAGCACCTTGGTGCCGTTGCCGAACTGGTCGAATTCGAACACGCCCACCGGGCCGTTCCAGACGATGGTGCCGGCGGCCTTCAGTTGCTCGGCCAGCATCGCTGCAGTCTTGGGGCCGATGTCCAGGATCATGTCGTCGTCGGCCACGTCCTTGACGTCCTTGACGGTGGCCGCGGCGGTGGCGCTGAATTCCTTGGCGCACACCACGTCGACCGGGATCGGCACCGAGGCGCCGCGGGCGGCCATGATGTCGATGATGGTCTTGGCGTCGCCGACCAGGTCGGCTTCGGCCAGCGACTTGCCGATCTTCAGGCCGGCGGCCAGCATGAAGGTATTGGCAATGCCGCCGCCCACGACCAGGTTGTCGACCTTGTCGGCCAGCGACTTCAGGATGGTCAGCTTGGTCGAGACCTTGGAGCCGGCCACGATTGCCACCAGCGGACGCGCGGGCTGGCCCAGCGCCTTGCCCAGCGCGTCGATCTCGGCGGCCAGCAGCGGGCCGGCGCAGGCGATCGGGGCGTACTTCGCGATGCCATGCGTGGTGGCTTCGGCACGGTGGGCGGTGCCGAAGGCATCGTTCACGTAGACGTCACACAGCTTGGCCATCTTCTGCGCCAGCTCGTCGCTGTTCTTCTTTTCACCCTTGTTCACGCGGCAGTTTTCCAGCAGCACCACCTGGCCCGGTGCCACCTCGACGCCGTCGACCCAGTTCTGCACCAGCTTGACCGGCTTGCCCAGCAGCTCGGACAGGCGCGTGGCGATCGGCGCCAGCGAGTCCTCGGGCTTGAACTCGCCCTCGGTCGGGCGGCCCAGGTGGGACGTGACCATCACCGCCGCGCCGCCAGCCAGGCAGGCCTCGATGGCCGGCACCGAGGCACGGATGCGGGTGTCCTCGGTGATATTGCCGGCGTCGTCCTGCGGCACGTTCAGGTCGGCGCGGATAAACACCCGCTTGCCGGAGATTTTGCCTTGGGAAATCAGGTCGGAAAGACGCAGGACAGAGGTCATGGCGATGGATGGCGCGAGATTTCGCTGGAATTCGGGGAAACGGGCATTTTACCTGATCGTGGTCAACGCTTTGCCGATTCCGGACCGTTACGCACTTGCGATATGGCCCTTGAAGCACATTAAGGGCGACGCGACAGGGTGCTTGTGACATACCTCCCCACGAAAGAAGGGTCAGCTCCATGCCCCTCTTGACCCCCGAGTGCGGTAATGTATGCAACGTCTGCTACAACAGACACGCAAAAAGCGCCAGAGCCGGTCTTGAAACGGCCATGACAACAGGCGGCCAAAATAACAAGCAGCCAAAAAGAATGCAGCCGGTGTGCGACCAGACGCACCGCCGGCGCCGCGCATTTCCTTGTCGCGAATGCAGGGGGTGAGTCAGATGAAAGAAGCCGACATGCACGGAGCGATCCGTGGCTTGTATGAGGGCATTCTCGATCCCGGTGCCTGGCAGCAGAGCCTGCGCACCCTGACGGAACTGGCGGGCACGGCACACGCCTCGATGATGGTCTGGGACACCGTCCGCGACCAGGTCACCGTCAATGAGATCGTCAATCCGGTGGTGGAACTGTTTTCCGAGTACGAATCGGACTACCAGGCCATCGATCCGGCCAAGCAGTTCGCGCCGCGCCTGCGGCCGGGCGACTGGTATATCGACGCGCGCGAGCTGGGCGAAGGCACCATGGCCCGCCATCCGTTCTACCGCGACTTCTTCCACCGCTACGACCTGCGCTCTTACGTGGCCTGCCTGGTCGAGCGCCAGCCCCACTACGAAGTCTATTTCTCGATGCAGCGCGCGCGCACGCAGCCGCTGTTCTCGACCGACGACACCCGCGGCATGGAATGGATCATCCCGCATATGCGCAGCGCCATGGCCATGCGCGACCGCACCCTGGGGCTGACGGTGCTGGCCAGGCTGTCGACGCAGCTGGTGGAGCGGCTCAATTTTGCGCTGCTGGTGTTCTCGCCGCAGCGCCAGGTGCTGCTGAGCAACCGCGCCGGCGAGCGCTGGGCGCGGCGCCTGGACCCGGCCGGCAAGGTGTCGGACTGGACCCTGTCGCGCCCGTTCGCCGACATGGTGCAGGCCGCCTGCGACCCGCAGCGCGCGGTCGCGGCGCAGGCCGCCCGCGCCACCGACGGCAGCGGCGCCGGCGCGCAGGTGATCGTGCTGCCGCTGCCGCCCTCGCACGCCTTTGCCGCGCAATGGCAGGAACCGGCGGCGCTGGTGATCGTGCATGAGCAGGACAGCGCGCCGCTGTTGCTGGCGCCGGTGCTGCGCGACCTGTACGGACTGACCCCGGCGGAGACCCGGCTGACCACCCAGCTGGCCACCGGCCAGGGCCTGCCCGAAGCCAGCCAGCAGCTGAATATCCGCCACGAAACCGCGCGCACCCAGCTCAAGGCCGTATTCCACAAGACCGCCTGCAACAGCCAGGCCCAGCTGACGCATCTGCTCTCGCGCCTTGGCGCGGCGCTGGACGGGGCCTGAACACCACGCGCCCGGCATCGGGCCGGGGCCGCGCCTGCGGCCCGCCCGTTGCCCCGCGAAGAAAGTGCTAAAAATACAAGAAGTAAAAAGAAGGGAAGCCATGAGCGACACACAGATGCACGACACCATTCGCGCGCTGTACGAGGGGATCTTCGATGCCGACGCCTGGCAGCGCAGCCTGGGCGCGCTGTGCCAGGCCAGCGGCAGCACGCATGCCCATCTGCTGGTGCTCGACACGGTCCACGAGCGCGTGCTGGTGAACCAGGAGGTCAACCCCATGCCGGAGGCGGTGGCCGCCTACAGCGAACAGTACGTAGCCATCGACCCGGCCCTGCCGTTCGCCAGGCGCATGTCGGTGGGCAACTGGTATATCGATTCACGCGAGCTGGGCGTGCCGGCGATGCGCAGGTCGCCCTTCTACGGCGAGTTCCTGCAGCAATTCGAACAGTCGTCGGTGATGGCCTGCCTGATCGAGCGCCAGCCGCACTACGACGTGTTCCTGTCGCTGCAGCGCCCGCAGGGCCACGACCACTATTCGCCCGAAGACGCGCGCGCGCTCGACTGGGCCATCCCGCACGTGCGCAATGCGATGGCGCTGCGCGACCGCACCCACCAGGTGTCGGCACTGGCGCATGCGTCGGCGCAGCTGATGGAGCGGCTGCCGTTCGGCGTGATCGTGTTCCGCGACGACGGCAAGCCGCTGCTGGCCAACAGCATCGGCGAGGCCTGGGTGCGCCGGCTGCTGCCGGCGGTGTCGATCGAAACCAGCGCCGTGGCGCCGCCTGCCGCAGCCGTGCGCGAGGAAGCCGGCTGGCAGCTGTCGCGCCCGTTTGCCGAAGCGCTGCGGGCAGCATGCAACCCCGCCAACCCGCAGCCGGCGCAGGCGCTGCGCGCGGCCGACAGCGCCGGCCGCCAGGCCCAGGTCATCCTGCTGCCGCTGCCGCCCGCGCACCATCTGGCGATGGACTGGCAGCGCCCTAGCGTGCTGGTGGCGATCCACGAGCCCGGCACCGCGCCGATGACGCTGCCGGCCGTTTTGCGCGACCTCTACGGCCTCACGCCGGCCGAGACCCGGCTGGCATTGCAGCTGTCATCGGGCATCGGCCTGCCCGAGGCGTGCGAGCTGATCGGCATCCGGCGCGAGACCGGGCGCACGCAACTCAAGGCGATCTTCACCAAGACCGGGACGGGCACGCAGGCGCAACTGGCGCACCTGCTCACGCGGCTGGGGGTACGGACCTGACCGAGGCCAGCGCGCGTCAGTCGATCGACGCCCCCACGGTCTTAACCACCCCCGCCCACTTCTGCCGATCCCCCTTCACCGTAGCCTTGAACTGATCCACGGTCTCGACCCGCGGCGTGTTGCCGGCATCGATCAGCTTCTGCCGGATCGCCGGCGTTTCCAGCGCCACCTTCACCGCATCGTTGACCTTGCGCGCGATCTTCGGGTCCAGCCCCTTCGGCCCGAAGAAGCCGAACCAGATGGTGCTGTTGAAGCCGGGCAGGCCGCTCTCGGCAATGGTCGGCACGTCGGGAATCACTTGCACCCGCTGCTTGGTGGTCACGCCCAGCAGGCGCACCTTGCCGGCGCGGTACTGCGGCAGCACGCTCTGCACCTGGTTGAAGATGCAGCAGACCTCGCCCTTCACCACCGCCTGCAGCGCGTCAGGGCCGCCCTTGTAGGGCACGTGGACCATGTCCAGGCCGGCGCGCGCGTTGAACTCGGCAAAGGCCAGGTGCGTGCCGGTGCCGTTGCCGGTGGACGCGAAATTGTACTTGCCCGGGTTGGCCTTGACCTTCTCGATAAACTCCTTGACCGACTTCACATCCAGCACCGCCGGATTGACGGTCAGCACGTTGGAGACCTCGACCAGCGGCGCGATCGGGGTGAAATCGGCCTCGGCGTCGAACGGCAGGCTCTTGTACAGCGCCGGGTTGATGCCGTGCGTGGCGGCGGTGCCCAGCAGCAGCGTGTAGCCATCCGGCTTGGCATGCGCGACCACCTCGGAGGCGACGTTGCCGCCGGCGCCCGGCCGGTAGTCGTAGATGATGGTGGTCTTCAGCGACTTCTGCAGCGATTCCTGCAGCGTGCGGCCGACGATGTCGACGCCCGAGCCGGCAGTAAAGCCCATCAGGATCGTCACCGGCTGCGTCGGCCACTCCCCTTGCGCGCGGACGGGCATGCTGACCGTGCTGATGGCAGCGGCGGCGCACAGCACGGCCAGGCCGGTAGCGGAACGGAAGGACAAGCGCGGAAGCAGGCGGGACGAGTTGGGCATGGGGGCACCGTCGGTAAAATTCAGCAAGGGGAGACCCGGCGCGGCGGGCCGGGTCGGCACGGTGGCCGGGATCTGAGCCCCGGGCCAGCGCAACAAGATAGCAAGGTTCCTGCCAAAACCAAACGACCGTGTTCGCTTGAAGGTATTCCATCGGGGCATATGTACCCCCCCTCGGCATCGCCTCAGCGCCGCAGCAACCCCACCAGCTCGTCCACGTCCGGCAGCGGCGCGCCGGTTCCCGCGGTGCTGTCGTCGTCGGCCTCCAGCAGCCCGTCGGCCAGCGCGCGCTTGTCGCGGTGCAGGTCGACGATGCGCTCTTCGATGGTGCCCGCATTGATCAGCCGGTACACCGTCACCGGGCGCTGCTGGCCGATGCGGTGCGCGCGGCCCATGGCCTGGTCTTCGGCGGCGGGGTTCCACCAGGGGTCGGCAATGATCACGTAGTCGGCCGCGGTCAGGTTCAGGCCGAAGCCGCCGGCCTTCAGGCTGATCAGGAAGACATCGCCCTCGCCCGCCTGGAAGGCGGCCACGCGGCGGGTGCGCTCGGGCGCTGGGGTGGCGCCGTCCAGGTACTGCAGCGCCAGCCCGGCACGCTCCAGCCCCTGGCGCAGCAGCTGCAGGAAATCGACAAACTGGCTGAACACCAGGGTCTTGTGGCCGCTCGCGGCAAGCTCGCTGGCCAGCTCGACAAAGGCGCGCACCTTGGCGCCTTCGGACAGCTGGCCGCTGAGTTCCGGCGTGACCAGGCGCGGATCGCACGCGGCGCGCCGCAGCCGCATCAGCTGCGCCAGCACGTGGATGCGCGCCTGCGCCTGGTGCTGGGCCTGCGCCAGGGCGCGCGCACGGGCCCCGGCCGGCGCGCCTTTGGTGGCCTTGCGTGCCGCTTCCACGCGCGCCAGCGCGGCCTCGGCCTCGGTCTGGGCCTGGCGGCGCAGGGCCTCGTAGTGCGCGGCTTCGACCGGCTCGGACTCGACGCGGATCACCAGCTCCGTGCGCGGCGGCAGTTCGTCCAGCACCTGCGCCTTGGTCCGGCGCAGCACGAACGGCGCGATCATGCGGCGCAGCCGCTGGCGCGCCTCGCGCACGCCGCCGCGCTCGATCGGGTTGGCAAAGTGTTCGTTGAAGCGGGCCAGCGAGCCCAGCAAGCCCGGATTGCAGAACCGCATCACCGACCACAGCTCGGCCAGCCGGTTCTCCACCGGCGTGCCGGTCAGCGCCATGCGGAAGCCCGACGGCAGCGCGAACATCGCCTGCGCCCGCCGCGTGACCGCGTTCTTGAAGGCCTGCGCCTCGTCCGCGACCACGGTATGCCATTCGCGCGCGCAGAACGCCTTGCTGGCCTGCTGCAGCAGCGTGTAGGAGACGATCACCAGGTCATGCGGGCCGGCCTGCGCGAGCAGCGTCTCACGATCGCCCTCGGCATAGACATGGACGTTGAGCGTGGGCGCAAAGCGCCGCGCCTCGGCCGCCCAGTTGCCGCACACCGAGGTCGGCGCGATCACCAGCGCGCCGCCGCCGCCGGCGCGCGCCACCAGCACCGCCAGCGCCTGCAGGGTCTTGCCCAGGCCCATGTCGTCGGCCAGGCAGGCACCCAGGCCCGAGGCCGCGAGCGTCATGGCCCAGCGGTAGCCGGCCTCCTGGTAGGGCCGCAGCTCAGCCGCCAGCGTGGCAGGCAGCGCAATATCCGCCTCGCGCGCGGCGCGCAGCCGGGCGATGCGCTGGCGGAAATGCGCGTCGGGATCGACGCCCGCGCCGGCCAGCACGTCATCCAGCCACGGCGTGGCCATCTGCGGTACGCGAATGCCGTCGGCCACATGCTCACCGACGCCGGCCAGATCGCGCAGCCGGCCGCGCAGCGTGCGCGTCAGCGCCACGTAGACGCCCTGCCCCATCGGCACGAAGCGCCCGGCGTGGCTGCCGGTCCAGTCGATCAGCTTGCCCAGCTCCAGCACCAGCCCCTCGGCCACGCGCAGCTCGCCGGCCAGCCGGTACCAAGCGCCGCGGCTCTCGATCTGCACGCCCAGCTGCGGCAGGTCGGCCGGCAGCACCCGCAGTTCCTTGCCGCGCGGCCATTCCACAGCCTGCACCGCAGGCAGGCCGGGCAACGCCTCCACTACGGCGAGTGCGTCCTCCGGATCGTCCAGCATCCAGGTGTATTCGCCGCCCGGCGGCGACAGCGCCACCAGCTGCGGCAATGCCGCGAAGACCTCGGCCACGCTGGCCAGCTCGGCATCCAGGTCGCGTTGCGTGGCCAGGGTCTCGCCGCGCACCGCGGCCATCAGGCGCTCGCGCCCGGCGCCGGGCGCCAGCCGCGGCCCGAGCGGCCCCAGCGGCGTCACCACCAGCCGCAGCGAAATGCCGCGCCCTGCCAGCCCGCCCAACGGGGCCACCTCGGCGCGCAGGCGCGCGTCAGCCTCTACCGCACGCGATCCGCCCGCCTGGTCGGCCTGGACCTGGAACTGGCCGGCCAGCGCGCGCAAGGTCTGGTCGAGCTGGGCGTGGCCGTCCTCCGGGATCGCCAGGCCATCGCCGATCAGCCGGGCGGCCTCGAACTGCGCCGGCGTAAAGCGGATCAGCCGCAGACGGTGCGGGCCGTCGCGCACCACCGTGAGCTGGCGCAGCGCCTCGGCCTCCTGGCGCGCGGCGGCGGGCAGGAAGGCTTCCATCGCCGGCGCCTCGCGCACCGGCGGGAACATGCGCAGCACGTAGCGGCCGGCGCTGTGCACCGCTTCCAGCGCGGGCGCGTCCTCCACCACCTCCAGCGTCTGCGACGGCGCGTGCGCCAGCACCACGCCCGGGTGCCCCACCAGCGCCATCGCCGCGGCGGCACGGTCGAGCACGTAGCGCCGGTTGTGCGACTGGTCGCGGCGGATGGCGCGGGCCACGCGGGCGTCCCAGGGCTCCAGACGGTCGTCCTCGGCCACGCGCGCCAGCGGCACCGGCCTGGGCTTGCCCCAGCCGCGCGCGCCACGCGCCTGCTCCAGCGGCTCGATCGTGCCGGGCACGCCGTCGGCATCCAGCGTCAGCGCCCACAGCAGGCGCCTGCCGCCTTCGGCCCCGGCGGCAGGCTCGGTGCCGGCGAGCGCGCGCAGCGCGTCCAGCGCCTGCTGCCAGCCAGCCTGCGGCGCGGACGCGCCGCAGGGGTCGGAAGCCCTGTCAGGCGGGACATCAGGTCCGGGATGTGGGGTCAAAGGCACGGCGAGTGTGGGGATCAAGGCAGCCAGCGCGGCGGCACAGTGCTCGGAACAGGGCAAGAATGCCCGAAAAAGAGGATTCTAGACCGCAGCGGCGCCCGCGCCGCGTTGTGACCCATGCCCCCCGGGCTTACAATATCGTTTTTGCTATTTCCACGGCGCAGGGAGAACAGACATGTCGATGGCGGATCGCGACGGCAAGATTTGGATGGACGGCAAGCTGATCGAATGGCGCGACGCCAAGATCCACGTGCTGACGCATACGCTGCACTACGGCATGGGCGTGTTCGAAGGCGTGCGCGCCTACAAGACCCCCGAAGGCACCGCCATCTTCCGCCTGCACGAGCACACCCGGCGCCTGTTCAACTCGGCCAAGATCTTCCAGATGGTCATGCCCTTCGACGAGGCCACGCTGGAAGCGGCGCAGCGCGAAGTGGTGCGCGCCAACAAGCTGGAATCCTGCTACATCCGCCCGATCGTGTGGGTCGGCGACGAGAAACTGG
This sequence comes from Cupriavidus sp. CP313, assembly GCF_054072015.1. Taxonomy (NCBI): domain Bacteria; kingdom Pseudomonadati; phylum Pseudomonadota; class Betaproteobacteria; order Burkholderiales; family Burkholderiaceae; genus Cupriavidus; species Cupriavidus sp. CP313. The sequence goes on from NZ_JBSVZB010000002.1 coordinate 86,739, forward strand.
GCGTCTCGGCCAAGGGCAACACCATCCACGTGGCCATTGCCGCCTGGCCTTGGGGCGCCTACCTGGGCGAGGAAGGCATGGAGCGCGGCATCCGCGTGAAGACCTCGTCGTTCACGCGCCACCACGTCAACGTGTCGCTGGTGCGCGCCAAGGCGAGCGGCTACTACATCAACTCGATCCTGGCCAACCAGGAAGCCACCGGCCTGGGCTACGACGAAGCCCTGCTGCTGGACACCGAGGGCTACGTCAGCGAAGGCTCGGGCGAAAACGTCTTCATCGTGCGCAACGGCGTGATCTATACGCCGGACCTGGCCTCGTGCCTGGACGGCATCACCCGCGACGCCACCCTGACCATCGCGCGCGACCTGGGCATCGAGGTGCGTGAAAAGCGCATCACCCGCGACGAGATGTACTGCGCCGATGAAGCCTTCTTCACCGGCACCGCCGCCGAAGTCACGCCGATCCGCGAACTGGACGACCGCGTCATCGGCGAAGGCCGCCGCGGCCCGGTGACCAAGCAGATCCAGGACACGTTCTTTGCCGCCGTGGGCGGCACCAACGAAAAGTACAAGAAGTGGCTGACGCTGGTCTGAGCACCGGCCGCCAGCCCCTTTTGCGCGCGCCCGGTACTGCCGGGCGCGGCACACCCGCTGTTTTCATCGAACAATAAGCATCACTCCCTGCAACACCATGACGCAAACCGCCACCATCATCGAAATCGGCGCTGAAGACATGCCGCTGCACTGCCCGACCGCCAACACCCCGGCATGGAACTACCATCCGCGCGTGTTCCTCGACGTGGCAGACACCGGCGAAGCCAGGTGCCCCTACTGCGGCACCGTCTACAAGCTCAAGCCGGGCACCGTGCTGAAGGGCCACCACTGACCCGAGCCGCCCGTTTTCGCACGATCCTGACGCTCCGGGCCGCTTGCAGGCGCCCCGGAGCGTCGGTGTTCCCGGCGTCCGCGCCGGCGTGCCGGCTCCAAGCGCCCCGCCCATGAAGAAAGCCCTCGTCATCGCCCCCAACTGGATCGGCGACGCCCTGATGGCGCAGCCGCTCTTTGCGCTGCTCAAGGCGCGCCATCCGCGCCTGGTCATCGACGCACTCGCGCCCAAGTGGGTCGCGCCCGTGCTCGCGCGCATGCCGGAGATCGGCCGCGTGTTCCCGTCCGACCTCGCGCACGGCAAGCTGCAGCTGTCGGCACGGCTGATGTTCGCGCAGCAGCTCAAGAACGAAGGCTACGATCTCGCCTACGTGCTGCCGAACTCGCTCAAGTCGGCACTGGTCCCCTGGCTGGCCGGCATCCCGCTGCGCATCGGCTACCGCGGCGAAGCCCGCTTCGGCCTGCTCAACGTGCGCCACGCCAACCCGCCGCGCGACAAGCGCCCGCCGATGGTGGAGCACTACGCCCGCCTGGCGCTCAAGCCCGGCGCGCGCCTGCCCGAAGACCTGCCCGAGCCGCGCCTGCGCGTCGACCCGACGCGCATGGCGGCCACCGCCGAGCGCTTTGGCATCGCCCCGCACACGCGCGTGATCGCGTTCTGCCCGGGTGCCGAGTTCGGCCCGGCAAAGCGCTGGCCGGCCGGGCATTTCGCCAGGCTCGCGCAGATGCTGCGGCGTTCCTACCCGTATGCGCAGATGATCACGCTGGGCTCGGCCAAGGACGCCGAGATCGCCGCCGAGATCGTCAGCGAGGCCCCGTTCGTGCGCAACCTGTGCGGCCAGACCTCGCTGGATGACGCCGTGGACCTGCTGGCGCTGTCCGAAGCCGCGGTCTGCAACGACTCCGGCCTGATGCACGTCACCGCGGCGCTGAACCGGCCCCAGGTGGCGGTGTTCGGCTCGAGCGACCCGCGCCACACGCCGCCGCTGTCACAGGCAGCGAGTATCATGTGGCTGCAGCTGGAGTGCAGTCCCTGCTTCAAGCGCGAGTGTCCGCTGGGCCACCTGCGCTGCCTGAAAGAGATCGAACCTGAAATGGTGTTCGTCGAGCTGCGCAAGCTGCTGCACCGGCCCTGACTTCACTGCCCTCGCCACTTCTACTGCCACCATGCCTCGCTTTGCCCGCCTGTTCGATTCCGCCGAAGACATCGTCGAAGCCTTTCGCGAAGCACTGAAGCTGCGCGACGCCGACGGCGCGCTGCGCCTGTGGCTGGACGAAGACTCGATCACCTGCGTGCTGCCCGACGGCCAGCGCCTGATCGGCCACGAACAGCTGCGCCAGGCCTTCCTGCAGCTGCTGGAAGAACAGCCGGTGCTGGTCGATGTAATCGAGACCAGCAGTCATGCGTCGATGGCCGTGTCGATCTTCGATGTGACCGAGGCGCTGCGCTTCGGCAACGACCGCGTAGACGCCGACCTCTACGTGCACACCACCTATGTGCTGATGCAGAACCACGAAGGCTGGCGCCTGGCACATATCCACTGCAGCCCGGCCAACGCGGTGCAGGTTGCCGCCGTGGCCGCCGCGCCGGGGCAGGCGCTGCACTGAACCCGCATGGCCGCCGCGCCGCGGCCTGCTGCAACACCACGCCGGCATGACGCAGCTTCCGCACCACCGCCTTCCCCAGGCCGTCCACGCCGCCCAGGCTGATCTCGCCACGGCAGCTGGCCATGGCTACGGCGAAGGCGTGCCGATGCCCTGGTGGCTGCGCGGCGGCCATGCCCAGACCATCATCCCCGCGCGCTTTACGCGCCGCCCGCCGCGCGTGAGCTTCCGCCGCGAGCGCTGGGACACCCCCGACCAGGACTTCATCGACCTCGACTGGACCACCCACCCGGTGCGCCCGGACACGCCGCTGGTGGTGATGTTCCACGGCCTGGAGGGCGATTCCGGCAGCCATTACGCGCAGGCGCTGATGCATGCGCTGTCCCTGCGCGGCTGGCAGGGCGTGATCCCGCATTTCCGCGGCTGCTCGGGCGAGCTAAACCTGGCGCCGCGCTTCTACCACTCGGGCGATTCGGCCGAGATCCGCTGGGTGCTGGAGCGCATGCGCCAGCGCCACTGCGCCGACGGGCGCAAGCTGCTGGTGGTGGGGATCTCGCTGGGCGGCAACGCGCTGCTGCGCTTCCTGGGCGAAGACGGCACCAGCGCCGGCCACGTGCATGCGGCCGCGGCGATCTCTGCGCCGCTGGACCTGGCTGCCGGCGGCGCGGCGCTCTCGGCCGGCTTCAACCTGGTCTACACGCGCATGTTCCTGCAGACGCTCAAGCGCAAGTCGCTGGCCAAGCTGGGGCAGTTCCCGGGGCTGTTCGACCGCGACACGATGCTGGCCAGCCGCGACCTGTACGCCTTCGACAACGTCGTCACGGCGCCGCTGCACGGCTTTATCGATACCGACGACTACTGGCGCCGCGCCGCCAGCAAACCCGTGCTGCGCGACATCGCCGTGCCCACGCTGGTGCTCAATGCGCGCAACGACCCCTTCCTGCCGGCCCGGCACCTGCCCGGCCCGACCGACGCCAGCCCCCAGGTATGGCTGGAACAGCCCGAGCACGGCGGCCATGTCGGCTTCATGACCCCGCCCGAGGGCTGGCGCCGGCACCTGCCGGTGCTGCCCGACGGGCGCTTCAGCGGCGATATCGAATGGCTGCCGGCACGGATCCTGAGATTTTTTGACAGCATGATGTAGGCGGGCGCAGCGGTACGATAAGCCACCGGCCCGCCGAGGAGACAGACATGGACGAGATCGTCAGGCAAGCAATGGCACGCTGGCCCAACGTGCCCAATGCCTACGGCTGGCTGGCACTGGACCGCCGCGGCCAGTGGCGCCTGCGCAATGAATACGCCCAGCAGCACGGGCTGTCGGGCGACCCCATCCGCCATGAAGCGCTGATCGACTTTATCGAACGCAACTACCTGTGCGACGAGCGCGGCGCCTGGTACTTCCAGAACGGTCCGCAAAGGGTGTTTGTATCGCTGGGCTATGCACCGTGGATCGTGCGGCTGCATGAAGGCGCGTTGCGCACGACCACGCAGCAGGCCTTCACGCTGCAGGCCTGCTACGCCGACGAGCACGGCAACGTGGTGCTGGCCGGCGCGGTCGAGGGCATGGCGCAAGGCAGCCCGCCGGCACAGCAGGCCGCCCTGCTGCACGACCACGACCTGGAACTGTTCAGCGGCGCCAGCACCTGGCATGGCGAAGCGTGCGGCACTGACCTGGGCGTATTCCACCACGATGGCCGCGACATCCCGATCGAGCCGATTGCCGAGAGCGAGGTGCCGAAGCGCTTTGGCTTCGTGCGCCAGCCGGCGGCGTGAAGCATCCGCGCCGTGGCGGTCAGAAGTACCTGGCCACCCTGAGCATGCCGCTCTGGTCCAGATAGTCCCTGGCGCCGCGCAGGCGGTACTCTGCCCGTACCGTCCATCCACCCTGGGTCAGCAGTTCGAAACCGGCCGTCGCGTCGCCGTACCATTTCGGCATGCGCGTCGTGATCTGGAACGGTGCCGCCGAGAACTCCGCCAGGCTGACACTGGCAGTGGCGTCGCCGCTCAGCAAGGCGCTGGCGCCCAGGGCCAGGTAGGGACGCAGGGTCGCCCCTGCAAGCTCAACCCGGCCGCCCACCTCGAGACCCGGCGTCACCATCCAAGCGGTGCGCCCGCGCGCGCCGTAGGCCAGGTTGAAGACACCGGCCCCGGACTCTCGATAAGCGGGCGTGTGGTCGTAGGTGACATCGAGATCGGCGAACGGCTTGAGGTACCACGCCTGGAACGGCACCTGGTATGAGGCGCGGGCGCGGGCCCCGAGGAAGTACGTGTCGGGCTTGCTGTTCGCGGTGGCGAACATGCGTGGCAGCGCGATGTCCCGCCGCTGCGTCGACGCTTCATAGCCGCCGAACAGCGCCCCGGCGAACAGCCAGTTGCCAAGCTGCCGCTTGAGCGTCAGGCCGGCCTGGCCGCCGTCGCTCGAGGCCCGCATGGCGCCATCGGCGGAGCGGGTGCTGGTATGCGCGTAGCTGAACGAGCCGCCCAGGTACCAATCGGGCGCGATCGCCTTCTGCACGCCAAACTGGACGCCGCCCTGCGTGCTGCGATAGCCGGCATCCTCACCGGTGGCGGTGCGCTCGACACTGCCGCCAATCGCACGGCCCCACGCACACTCGCCCTCCGCCTGGCGGGCATCGCCCTCGCTGAAGTAGGGGCAGCTCATCAGGCGGTTCAGGAAGGCGTAGCTTTCGTGGCGGCGGCTGCTCGCGCGGGCCAGCGCCACGTCGGACGCGATGGTGTTGAGGGCGCGCGCATAAGAGGACGGATCGGCGATGGCGGCGAGCGGGTCGAACACGGCCGCCGCCTTGGCATCGGCCGTGTCCCACAAGGCCTGCAGATGGTTCGCCACACCCGCCTGGTCGCGGTTGAGCGCGACACCCTGGGACTGGAAGTGGGCATCGACCGAGACCAGCACATCGCGCTTGTCCTCGCTCTGGCGCAAGGCGTAGGCAAAGACGGGCGACGCGCTGGCGATGCCTAGCTGCACCGCCTCGCCAGCCAGCGGCTGGTCCGAATGGATGATCGCGAGCGCCGTGCCGCGCACGGGATACCTGGTGAGGGGCGTGACGGTGCCCGCGAAGCGGGACCCCCCGGCATTCGAAAGCTGGTCGCTGGCCTTGCCGGCGAAATCGAGATCGGCGGCAAAGGTGCCCGAGGCAAGCTGGTTGAAGCTGCCGAAGCTCAACCGCGTGGTCGTCATGACACCCGGGCCGCCGGGGTTGAGGGTGCCGGCATTGTTCAGCGTGCCATTGTTGATGTACAGCGCATTGCCGCTGTAGAAGGTGCCGCCGGCACGGTTGTTGAACGCGCTGGCCAGGCCGGAATCGCGGCCGATGTCGACGTTGCCGCGGATGGTGCCGGTGTTCTCGACCACGGCCTGCCGCTTTGCGCTGATCGCCGTGTCGGCGTCAATCAAGCCCGCGTTGCGGATCGTGGCCATGGACTGGGCGTATGCCAGCACGCCGGTGCCAGAGCGGCCGTTCGCGCTCACGCTGGCGCCCTTGTCGACGGCGATGTCGACCGTGGCGGCGCTGTCGCCCGTGGCCGCGCCCCAGCTGACCGCGGCGATGGCGGGGGAATTCGCCCCCTGCGTGCTGACCGCTCCGTTCGCGGCAAGATGGACCGACACCGGGCCGCCGGCCGCGCTGGCCGACGTTTGGCCGTCCTTCATGTAGATGCCGCCGTCCTTGAAGACGGCGCCGCCGCCAAGGCTCATCGCCAGGATGCCCGGGGCGTTGTCCCCGGAGGTGTAGACCATGCCTTGCCCGCCCACCTCGACCGTGACCGGGCCGCCCCTGCCCGAGCCGCCCGGGATGCCAGCGCTCCGGACCAGGCCCAGGCCGTAGCTGACCGCCGACAGGTCGCCGGCCAGCCCGCCGCCCCCGCCAACGCTTTGCGCGAGCACGCCCACCCCGCCGCTGCCGGTCGTCTGGAGGTCGCCGTCGACCACCGCGCGCACCGGGCCGCCATCGCCGCTGCCGTTCGAGGCCGTTGCCGCGAGCGTGACCAGGCCCGGCCGGGTGCCGAGCGCGGCAATGCCGCCGCCGCCGCCGATGCTCTGGCCGAGCATGCCGACGGCATTCTGCCCGCCGGTCGTGATGCTGGCGCCGGCACCGAGCGTGAGGCTGACTGCCCCGCCGCCGCCGGCAACGCCATCGCTCGCGTTCAGTGACAGGGTGACCGGCAGCGCCGCCGTCTCCCCGCTGGTAAGCGCAACATAGCCGCCACCGGCCCCCACGCTTTGCGCCATCATGCCGAACGCCAGTGCACCCGTGGTGACGATGGTGCTTGCGCCATCGCTGGTGCCCGCACTGTCGATGCTGACCGGGCCGCCATCCGTCTGGATGCTGCCCCCCGCCACGCCGCTCGCGCCCAGCGTGATGCGGGCGGGGCCCGTCAGCGCAAGTGCGGTCGGACTGATCGCCAGGCTCGCTGCGCCGCCACCGCCACTGATGCTCTGCGCCAGCACCCCATGGGACAGCAGGCCGGCAGTCCGGACCGTGCCGTTCTGCGTGATCGCCACACCGCCGGCACGGATCCCGCTGAAGCCGATAAGCCCGGTCATCGTCGCGCCGAGGGAGATCTCCGGAGCCTGCGGGGCCTGGCCCTGGCCCAGCCGCGCCGCATCCGTGCCAGCAATGCTGACCGAGGTGGCACCGCCGCCGCCGCTGATGCTTTGCGCGAAGATGCCAACCGCGTTGCGGCCCTGGGTGCGCACATTGGCGCCGTTTGCCGCCGTCACCTGGCCGCTGCCGGTCGCAAGGGTGACGCCCGTGAAGATGCTGGTCGCGCCCAGCCGGATCGCCAGCGGGTGCGCGGCGGTGCCGGCCAGCGCGGCAAGGCCACCGGCGCCGAGCAGGCTGCTCTGGACGTCGGCCGTGCCGCCGCCACCCCCGATGCTTTGCGCCAGGATCGCCGGAGAGCTGTCGCCCGCCGTTTCGATGCGGCTGGCGATGCCCGAGGCATCTACCGTCACCGCACCGCCGACGCCCGGGGGACCATCCGAGCGGCCCAGGCTGACATCGATGCTGCTGGTGATGGACAGGCCTTTGCTGGCCAACAGCCCGAGGATCCTGTTGATGCGCGCCAGGATCTCCGGCGCCGCCGCGCCGGCCTGCTTGCGCACCAGGTCTTCAAGGCTCTGCTCGGTGATGGTGCCGCGCCCGCCGCCGCCGCCAATGCTCTGTGCCAGGATCGCAGGCGAGGCAGTTCCTGCCGTGGCGAGGTCGCCGATGTTGGCGACGTGCACGGCCGCGCCATCGCCGCCCGAGCCACCGCCGCCGCCCACGGCCAGGTTGACGCCGATATCGGGCGCCAGCGCGAACGCCCCGCTGACGCCCCCGCTCACGGTGGCGATCATGCTGTCCAGGCTGGACAACAGGCTCGACGCGCCGGTGGCATGGACCGCCCCGCCCCGGCCGCCGCCGCCGCCGATGCTCTGCGCGACCAGCGCCGGCGCACTGCCGCCGCCGGTGGTGATGGAACCCTCGTTGGAAACTGTGACCGCGCCGCCGTTGCCACCGCTGCCGCCCTGGCCGCCGATGCGCATGTCGAACGCGTTCGAGAAGCCGCCAAGCTTCATCTCCGGCGCTTTCTCCAGCCATTCCACCACCTTGCCCAGCACACCAGTGAGCGCAGCCGGCGAGCCGAGCGTCGAGAACGAGCGGCCGGTCTCCTGCTGGACGCTGCCGCCGCTGCCCCCGCCTCCGCCGATACTCTGCGCCAGGATGCCGATCGCATGGTCGCCTTCGGTGCGGATGCTCCCTGGGTAAAGGTTGTCGACCGTGACCGTCGAGCCGTTGCCGGCCCCGCCGCCATTGCCGCCCACCGTTGTGCCGTAGCTGATGGTGATATCCGATTCCCCGACCGTGGTCGGCCGCAGCGGCGCCGCGGCGGTGCCGCCGTTGCCGCCGCCGCCGCCGATGCTCTGCGCCAGGATGCCGTCGGCACGCGCACCGGTCGTCGCCAGTTGCGCGCGACTGGCGATGCCGATCGTGCCGCCACTGCCGCCGGCACCGCCCGTGCCGCCCACCGTGTGCCCGATGCTGGCAGCCCCGCTGGGCAGGTCGGGGCCGAGCACCGGCGCGATGGTGACCTGGGTTGAATCGGCGAAGGCGCCATTGCCGCCACCGCCGCCAATCGTCTGCGCGACTACCGCGTTCGCCAGGGCGCCGCTGGTCGCCACGCGCGCACCCTGCCCCAGGTTCACCGCAACCGCGCCGGCCGAGCCGCCTGCCCCGCCATCGCCGCCAACGCTCATGGACACCCCCAGCAGCACGCCGGCGGACGTCGCGCGTGCCGACCCGCCCAGCCCGCCGCCACCGCCAATGCTCTGCAACGTCAGGCCCGACGACGACGCCCCCGCCGTAGCGATATCGCCGGACGTGCTCAGGGTGATGTTGCCGCCGTCACCGGCCGCGCCGCCACGCCCGCCGACGGCCAAGGCAGTGATGATGCCAACGCTGTCGGCATCGCCACCCGCGCCGCCGCCACCGCCGATGCTCTGCAGCAAGACGGCCTGGCTGTGGTCGCCGGCGGTCCGGATCGTGCCCTGGTTGCTGGCGGCCAGCACGCCGCCGTTGCCACCATTGCCGCCGTTGCCGCCCCCGACCCGAAACACCCCGTGGCTGGCGGTGCCTGCCCCGCCGCCACCGCCGACCGCATGGGCAAAGATGCCGGCGGCATCCTGTCCCTCCGTGACAATGATGCCGCTGTTGTCAATCTGTACGGCGATCGCACCGGTACCCGCGCCGGCGCCGCCGTTGCCGCCCCGGCCGAAAGTCCCGGCGGGACCGGCAGCGCCACCGCTGCCGCCGATCACCATGGCCGAGATGCCATTCGCATTGGCGCCGTGCGTGGTGATCGAACCCGTGTTGGTAATGGCAACCCCGCCGGCCCCACCACCTTCGCCGCCATCGTGCCCGTCGAGCCAGCTGCCCTTCCCGCCGTCTGAGCCGTTCCCGCCGATGCTCGCGGCAAGAATGCCAGGCGAGCGCGCCCCATCGGTCGTGAGCGCCGCGCCGTTGACCACCGTCACATGGCCAGCATTGCCTCCGTCGGCCGCTTTGACGTTTACCAGGGGAATGGGCAGGCCGTCGGCGTCCACACCATGCCAGGTCCGCGCCGTGCCGCCGATCGAGCGCGCCAGGATGCCCGCCACCCTGCCACCATGGGTCGTGATGATGCCGTCCGCCGCAGTCACCGTGACGTCGCTCGCGGAACCACCCTGGCCTGAATTGGCGTGGCCACCGAGCTCACTTTCGTTGTGCCCCCCGCCGCCCTGGCCGCCCAGCGCCTGGGCGCGTATGCCCGCACCCATTTCCCCCGGGAAGACGCCAACGCCGCCCGCCTGCACGGTGACGGTGGATTTGCCGTCCAGGGTGACACTGACCGGCCCGACGGCGTTGCCGCCGGCCCCGGCATCCCGCTCCGCAGCACCAAACTTCGGGATCGCGCTGTCCTGCCCGTTGCCGCCGATCGTTTGCGCCGAGATGCCGTAGCCGACCGCGTCGATGGTCGACCCCGTGACCGCCAGCACCACGGCATGGCCATCGCCGCCGCTGCCCCAGGGTGGGTGGCGCCCGGCGTCTCCCCACTTGCCGCCGTCGCCGCCCCTGGAGATGGCGGAAATGCCGGCGCCCCCGGTACTGACAATGGCGCTGCGCTGGACCGTGTACTCGATGATCCGGCCCATGCCGCCCTTGCCGCCCCAGTGATTCTGGCTGGCGACATCGTCGCCGTCGCCACCATTGCCGCCGCTCACATCGAGCGTCACGGCGGTGCCTGCTGTCTTGATGTTCAGGCCCGATTGGGACAGCACCAGGTTGTCTTTGGCGTCTTCGCCGTCGCAGCCATTGCTGCCAGCGCAGTGGCCGCCGTCGGCCCCGCGCAAGTCCTGCACCACCGGTCCCGATTGCGCAAGCACCGGCGTGCCGAGCATCAGGTGGGGAACGCCGAGCGCCAACGCGAGCGGCAGGGGGGAAATCCGTGGATTCATGACACGCAGGCCGGTGCGTCAGGCCTTGGCGGCCTTTGCCGCCTCGCCCAACACGTCGGCCGCCGCGCGGATGAACTCGCCGGTGCGTTCGGTGCTCAGCGGTCCGCCGTTCCAGTTCAGCGTCAGGCAGAAGGTCACCGGCACCGCGCCCACCAGCATCTGCCCGGCGAAGCACAGGCAATGGAAGCTTTCCCAGTCGATGCTGCCGCCCTTGCCGAAGCCCTGCGCACCGGCCGGCACGGCCATCCACACCGCATCGGCCATGGCCTGGATGCGCCTGAATTCCGTCAGCGTTGCCGGCTGCGCGAAGAACTTGCCCGCCAGCGCTTGCCGGTACCAGTTCACCATCTCGGTCGCGGTGCTCAGCATGGCCTGCTTGTCGTTGATGACATTGGTGCGCGACGTGAGGCCAAGATCCTCGCCGTTGTCCATCCTGACCATGCCGTCCCAGCCGAGGTCGACGCCGGATTCCGCCCCGGCCAGGTAGGAGAACAGCTTGCGGGTCGAATCCGGGATGCGGGTCTGGACCAGGCCCGCTTCGGCGATCAGCGCGCGCACGCGGTCGGGGCTGACGGCGGCGAGCGCGATATCGGTACCGGTGTTGTCGCTGTGCGTGATCATGGCCTCCAGCGCATTGCGGTACGGCGTCTTGCCGGTCAGCCCCAGGAACACCGGACTGCCGGGGGAACGGAAGGTATCGCTGACGTCGCAGGCCAGGTTCTCGCTCAGCCCGCCGCGGCCGGCTTCGGCGTCGCGCAGGAACTGCGCCAGGATGAAGGTCTTGACGGCACTGCCGACGAACAGCTGGCGGTCCGGATTGTAGCCAGCCGACCATGCATTGGCGCCGCCGCCAGCCGGCTCGGCGCGCACCAGGCAGTTGGCGGTATCCGGCGCCAGCGCGGCAAAGCGCGCGATCGCGGCTTCCACGTCCGGCGGCGCGGCAGCTTCGGCGCTGCCGCCGCAGGCGGCGATGGCGGGCAATACCAGGGACGTGGCGGCGAGCTTGAGCGTGCGCCGCTTGGCGGGCTGGAAGGCAGACATGCGAAGGTTCCCGTACTGAAAAGACTGGCCGGCGGCGCCGGCACGTTGATACGGCCTGTGTCAGCACGGTGTTGCCGCGCTGCACAAGCTGGCTGATTTTGGGGCGAGTTTATGCCAGAATCAGCCATCAAAAGTAGTCAACGGGTCTCGAGGTCTGGTCAAAGCGTCGCAAAGGCATGCAAGGCACGCGCCACCGCTGCATGGGTTGCCACGCCATGGTGGTTTCTTGTTCGGGGGCAGGGTCATGACAACGACAAGCCGCGACGCGCATGCCGTCATGCCGAAGCGACGCGCAGGTACGGAAGACACGTTCCGCAGTTTCTCCACCAGCGACCAGGCCGAGTCCGACCGTCTCGACTTCTGGATGGCTAGTGCCTATCGCTCGGTCGAGGCGCGCCCCGACCCGGACGTTGCGCTGTACGGCAGCGTCGCGAGCTGCGAAGGCGCCGGCGCCCAGTTTATCCACTGCACCAGCTCGGCCGTTCGCACCTGGCTGACGCCGCAGCGCGTGCGCAGCACCGACGAGCACATCGCCATCTGCCTGCTTGACCGCGGCGAGTACCGGGTGGAGCAGCAGGACGGCATGCGCACCGTCGTGCGTGCCGGCGAACTCTTCATGTTCGATTGCGGCCAGCCGATGTCATCGGACTGGACCGAGTCCTCCACCTGCTATCTGCGCCTGCCGCGCGAGACCGTGCGCCAGGCGCTTGGCCACGATCCCGCGAATCTGGGCCGTATCGCCACGCTGCTGACGGCGTCCCCGCTTGCCCCGTTTGTTTCCATGCAGCTGCGCATGCTTGCCGCTCACGGCCCCCGGCTTGACCGCGCCGCCCTTGGCGTGGTCATGGAGAGCACGGTCGGCATGGCGTTGCAGCTTATCGCCACGCATCCGGGCATCGCCAGAGCGGATGCCGGGAATGCTCAGTGGCGCTCCGGCAAGCTGCAGCTGCAGGCCGCGTATCGCTTCATGGAGCAGCATGCGCACCAGCACGACCTCACGCCCGACCGGATTGCCGCGTTCCTGCACTGCTCGCGCGCACAGTTGTACCGGCTGTTCGAGGGAGAGCCCCTGCGCGTCATGGCGGCCCTGCGCGAGATTCGCCTGCGCCGCAGCCGCGAATACCTGGAGCGGGCCGGCAAGTCCGCGCACATCGGCGCGATCGCGCATGACTGCGGCTTTGCCGACCCGTCGGCGTTCGGCAAATTGTTCCGGGAGCGTTTCGGCATGACGCCGCGGCAGGCCCTGGCCGGCGCCATCGAGCCGCCCCGGCTTGCAGAGTGAATGGAAGGGGGGAGTCCCCGGCTGCACGCGGGGACGACGCTGGTGCTCGCGATGACTTCGTGACAACAAGTGCAGCGTGCCTCAGTTAGGCATGCCCTTGCTGTCCTGCTTGTCCTCGCGGTACTGGCGCTCCAGCTGGTGCAGGCGCGCATCGACCTCGGACAGCGTGTAGAAGTCGCCGTCGCCGGCCTTGCGCGCGATCTGCAGCTGCTCGATCGCGGCCTGGTAGGCGCCGTCCATCGCATACTTCTCGGCCAGCGCCTGGTGCTGCTGCAAGCGCTTGCCCTGGCCCGCGTAGGCGCGCGCCAGCAGCTCCCACCAATCGCTGCGGCTGGTCTCCTGGCGCGTGCGTTCGCGCAGGAAGCGCACGGCTTCTTCATAGCGGCCTGAGCCGACCAGGGTATCGGCATAGGCAATCGCCACCGCATGCGACAGCGGGAACGCCTTCATCGCGGCAGTGGCCTGGGACAGCGCATCGGGCACGCGGCCCTGGGCGCGCGCCAGTTCCACCGCCATCACGTCCAGCATGGGGCTGCCCGAAGTGGCGCCGGGAATATTGCCGTAGAGACGGCGCGCCTCACCCAGCGCCTGCTCGGCGGCGGCGTAGCGGCCCAGGCGCTGCTCCGTGAACGCGATCCCGTAATACACCGCCGGCAGGCGCAACGCCGAGGCCCCGGACATCTGCGCCTGCAATGCGGCGCGCAGATTCTGCAAGTCGCTGGGCGAGCTCTCCTGGATCGCGCGAGCCCGCATGCGGGCGAATTCATACTCCGGCGTGTTGGACACCTTGCGCGCCGCGACGTGCCTGACGCGATCCTGCATGTCGGCAATCCGCTCGGAGGTCAGCGGGTGGGTCCGCACATAGGACGGCACCGAGTTTTCAGCAGTCCCCAATGCGCGCTGCAGCCGCATGAAGAAGTCCGGCATGCCCTGCGGGTCGAACCCCGCCGCGGTCAGGATCTGGAAGCCGACCCGGTCGGCCTCGCGCTCGGCCCCGCGCGAGAACGACAGCTGGTTGGCGATGGCCGCCCCCTGCCCGCCCATGGCCAGCGCCGCCGCCGCATCCGGGCTGCGCGTGGCGGCCAGGCCCGCCAGCACCATCGAGGCCAGCGCGATCCACATCGACTGGTCCTGCGAGGTGATGCCGCGCGCGATATGCCGCTGCATCACGTGGCCGATTTCATGGCCCAGCACCGAAGCCAACTCAGATTCCGTATCGGACTGCACCAGCAGCCCGGTATGCACGCCGACATAGCCGCCCGGCAGCGCAAACGCGTTGATGCTGCGGTCACGCACCGCGAACAGGTCAAAGCCGGTGGCAAAGGTGCCCGCACCGGTCGAGCCGGAGATATTCTGGCGCCGTGCCGCCTGCACCAGCCGGTAGCCCAGCGCGTTCAGGTAATCGGACAACAGCGGATCCGGCACGTACAGCGGGTCGCGGCGGATATCGCGCATGATGCGGTCGCCCAGGCGCTTTTCCATGTCGGGCGACAGCGACGCCGTGGACGGGTCGCCCAGATCCGGCAGCTGCACGCCGCCGGCCTCCACCACCGCGTTGTTGGTACGCAGGCCGAACTCAGACTTCTGGCCCGCCTTCACGCTGCGGTTCAGGTTGTCATAGACCTGGTCGCTGGCCTCGCCCGAGATGGCGGGCACCGGCTGCGACGGCCTGGCCGCCGGCGCAGCCGCCACCGGCGTGGCTGGCGCCGTGGTCGTGCGCGGCGTACCCTGGGGCCAGGCCGGCGCCGCGAACGTCAGCGCCAGCAGCGCCGCCAGCGGCCGCCGCCATGGCGTCCATGCGCCGCCAGCGCGGCAATGGCTGTCGTCGCCGGGATGTGACGCGGAACCGGCAGGAACAGCGTCCGCCACGGCGCCAGGGCCGCGTGCGGCAGACCTGCGAAGCGATGGGTGTTTTGGCATGTTGCTATGATAGCGGCCTCCCGTGGCCGTTCCCATCGGATGCTTCCCAAGGACGCTGGCGGCCACCTGCACGCAGTTCGCACTGAAGCTCTCGATCATGACCCAGCTCACCCATTTCGATACCGCCGGACAAGCCCACATGGTCGACGTCGGCGACAAGGCCAGCACCCACCGCGTCGCCGTGGCCACCGGCACCATCACCATGGAGCCCGCCACCTTCGCGCTGGTGCGCGACGGCAGCGCCAGGAAAGGCGACGTGATCGGCATCGCCCGCGTGGCGGCGATCATGGCCACCAAGCGCACCGCCGACCTGATCCCGCTATGCCACCCGATCGGCCTGACCAAGGTGGCGGTCGAGTTCGCGCTGGACGAGGCCACGGCCACCGTCGCCTGCACCGTGCGCACCGAAACCCGCGGCCAGACCGGCGTGGAGATGGAAGCGCTGACCGGCGTGCAGGTGGCGCTGCTGACGATCTACGACATGTGCAAGGCAGTGGACCGCGGCATGGTGATCGGCAATGTGAAGTTGCTGGAAAAGCATGGGGGCAAGTCGGGGGATTGGGTGGCGGCCGGCTGACCTCCCCACGTGACGCCTGCAACACGCGCCGCGATGGGCTGTGTCACGACGTCTTACGCCAACGTCGTTCCCCGGTAATAAAGGTAACGCCGCATTTCCAGCCGCGCCGCCGTGGCGCCGGCGCGGGACAATTTGGTATTCAATACGATTGCAGGCCCGCGCTGGTTGCGGCCTGCTGACCCTGTCCGTGGCGTGCCATGCGGTGCGCGCGGGGATGAGGTGGATACCATGAACGGGCGCATGCTCTGCCAGATCGCCCTGGCACTGGCGGCCACGGCCGCAGGCGGCGCCGCCCTCGCCGGGCGGGCCGATCTCCACGATGCCGCTTTACACGATAGCGACGCACGCGACGGCTTTATCAAGACGCGCACGCGCGTCGGCGTGGGCCTCTATTTCGGGCCCGGCGTGTTCTACGGCGGCTACCCGTATGGCTACCCCGCCCCGTACTACTACCCGCCCGCCGTGGTCACCGCACCCGCGGCGCCGCCGCAGTACATCGAACAGGGACCGAACGGCCCCGTGCCGGTCCCCGGCCCGGACGGCGTAGCGCCGCAGCAAGGCTGGTGGTACCACTGCAACCAGCCCGAAGGCTACTACCCCTATGTGCAGGCCTGCCCCGACGGCTGGCAGCGCGTACCGGCACAGCCGCCGCCCAACTCCTGATGCGGGGTGACACCATGCATGCCCTGACCCGCGCCACGCTGGCCGTGGCCACCCTGACCCTCGGCGCCTGCGCCGTGATGCCTGCCGGCCCCAGCGTGATGGTGCTGCCGGGCACCGGCAAGAGCTTCGACCAGTTCCGCGCCGACGACTACAACTGCCGCCAGTTCGCCCTCGGGCGGGTGGGCGGTGTCTCATCCTCGCAGGCCGCCAACAATGCTGCCGTCGGCAGCGCCGTGGTCGGCACCGCGCTGGGCGCAGCGGCGGGCGCGGCGTTCAATGGCGGTTCGGGTGCGGCGGTGGGTGCAGGCGTCGGCCTGCTGACTGGCGCGGCGGTCGGCGCGGGCAATGCCCAGTACGCGGGTTACGGCACGCAACAGCAATACGATGCCGCCTACGTTCAGTGCATGTACGCCAGCGGCAACCGCGTGCCGGCCCCCGGGCGCGTGGCCGCCGCGCCGCCGCCGGCGCCGCGGTACTACTACTATCCGCCGCCCCCGCCGCCGGTCTATTACAGCCCGTATCCGTACTATTAGGTCAGTCCCGGGGCCATTCGGAGTACCGACGCGAACGGTCGCCAACCCATGCGCAGAATGCCTGCGGGCGTTCGTCTGGTGCCAGGTCGCGGCATGCCTTCGCAATCGCAGCGTATTGCGCAACTTCATCGCCAAGGTAGTACCAGCGCAGCCGTTCCATCCACTGGCGGCCTTGCGCAGGATCGCCGGTCAGCGCCAGCAACCATGCGGTGCGCGCGATCATGGTCGGCGTAGGCAGCAGGTGGACGGCGGCGATGTGGGCGGGCAACAACTCTGCCGCATTGGCCGGCGTAATGGTGGCCTGGCCGGCAGCATCGGCGTGCGCATGCTGGCGGAACCAGAAGCGCGGCATCGGCAAGGCGTTGCGGCCTTCGCTGCTAGCATATTCGCGGGCTTCGGCGCGGCGGTAGTCTTGCCACATGGTGGCCAGTACGACCGCAGCCACCACGACAAACGCGATCGCCAGCCCCCGTGCCACTGGCATCGGCACGCGCCAACGCCCGAAGCCCGACGGCTCCAGCCAACCGAGCATGAAGCAGAACGGCAGGAAGAAATAGAGGTAATGCAGCGGGTATTCGAGCATCGAATGCGCGCACAGCATGGCCAGCCAGGTGAGTATCAGCACGGTCTGCTTGCGCTCTTCGCTATCGCCGTGCCACAGGCGAACGCGAACCACGCGCCATAGCCAGGCCAGCAGGATCAGGCCGACGCCTGCGGTGCCGACGATGCCCGTCTTCGCAAGCAGGTCGAGGATGGCGTTGTGGGCGTGCAGGGACATCTCCACCTTCACGCCGACTTGCTGCATCTGCTGGAATTGCGCCCAGCCGAACTCGCCCCAGCCGACGCCGAACCAGGGGTGAGCACGGAACATTGCCAGCGCATGCGTCCACAGCGCGCCGCGCGCGGACATCTGGTCTTCGGCTTCGAGTTGCGCGATGGTGTCGAACAGGCGCCAGTCGAACGCTTGTCCTGCCGCGCGGATCGTAGGCTGCAGGATCAGCAGCATCGCCACCATCGCTACTGCAGCTACGACCAACCCGACCGGACGTTGCATAGGATCCGAGTCACGTCGAGCGCCTCGCGCCAGCCACGCCGCGGCCAGCGCGTAGAAGGCAGCCAGGCCAACATGCAGCACGCCGGTGCGCGAGCCGGACAGCACGATGCCGCTTTCCAGCAAGGCCACGGCGGCGAGCCACATCGGGAAACGCAAGCGGCCACGCGAGGCCAGCCACACTGACGCCACCAACGCCAGGCCTTCAACGGTGGCCTGGTGGTTGGGCTGGTTCAGGTTGCCCCACAGGCGGCGGTTGTTGTCGTAGAAGTAGGTGGAGACTAAGCCGAAAGCGCGGGGCTCGAGGTGGAAAAGCTGCACCCATTGCGTGACGGTGCCTAGCAGACCGGCGATTAGGAAGGCCGTGGCGAGGGTGTCGCCGATGTTCTGAGTGGATGCCGCAGGCGTGCCTCGGTACGACCATACCGCGCATGTCACCGTTGCGCCTAAGAACAGCGTGAGGATGGTGGTAACGCGGCTACCGGTGATGTCGTGGTGGCCAGTGGCGCCCAATACAAGGCCGACGGCGACCAGCCAGAGAAACAGCAGTGACACCCACGGCAGCGACACGGCAGGCGATGCCCCGGGGCGGCGACGCACATGGATCGCGAGGACGGCGAGCGCGCAGAGCGCGGCTGTCCATTCGCCATAGAACGTCGCAAGCGGTAGCGTGTGCCGGGAGACTAGCAGCGGGACGACGATTGCTGCGATGAGGGCGGCCGACGGTAGGAAGGGCCTGGACGGCTGCATCGGGGCGCCTGTTTAGGGGAAAAGGCGCATGATAGCTTGGGGCGTAGACAAGGAAAAAGCGCCCGAAGGCGCTTTTTCTACGCAAGCCAGCACGTGCGATCAGGGGCAATCGCCCGAACCCGGCTTGAAGGCACGCGAGATATTCGCTGCAGTGCAAGTCGAACCCGAATTCGTCCACGTCAAAGCGTTGCTGTTAGCGACGTACGTGGGCGTATCAACGATAGTAAGAGCAACGCCTGCTGCGTCGGTGGCGCCTGTGGTCACTGTGATAGCGCCATCGACGACCGCCGTCGCAGTTGCCACGGTGATATTCTTCGTTACGTTGATACTGGGGATACCGTTGGCGCCCGAATCGCAAGCCGTAAGAGCCCCCAGTTCTTGGTAGCACATTGAGACGGCAGTTTTGACAGCAGCCAGTTCCGACATTGCACCGGACGCACGAGTGCGCGAAGTGTAGTCACTGTATTGCGGAATAGCGATAGCAGCCAAAATACCAATGATCGCCACCACGATCATCAGTTCGATCAGCGTAAAGCCCTTCTGGACACGACGGCCCAGTTTCTTCAGTTGTTGTACCCGTTGCATGATTTGACCCCTCGAAGAGATTTTAGTTGAGCGTTGCACGTCTTCGGTTTCGTGACGCGGGGACTATTGAGCAGTAAGCGTGCCAGCAGCATCCCCCATCCGTAGGGGGTGAAAAGCGACAAATTTCGTCACCCATCAGGGGGATGCTCGCCAGTTGCGCCAAAATTTGTCACTCAGGCCCGCTATCACAGGTCAAACCGACAAAATGTGCGATCACTCACATGAGTTAGTTGGCTAAGGCACCGACGGCCGCCGTGCCGGCGCGCCAACGAAAAAGGGCGGCCAGATGGCCGCCCTTCTCGCTTGGGCGGAACCTCGTCAGGCTGCCTGTACCGACCGGCGACGCAGCAGCTTGCCCATGATCACCACCAGGATCGCGCCGGCGGCGCCGAATACCAGGTGGGCGTGCGGCACGTGGACTTCGAACCAGGCGGCGTCGACCGGGTCGCTGACCAGCATTTCGCCGGCCAGGTAGCCCAGCAGCGCGGCGCCCAGCACGATGATGACCGGGAAGCGCTCCATGACCTTCAGCAACAGCGTGCTGCCGAACACGATCAGCGGGATCGACAGGCCCAGACCGATGATCAGCAGCATCAGCTGGCTGCCCTCGGGACCCTTCTGCGCAGCGGCGGCCACGGCCACCACGTTGTCGAGCGACATCACCAGGTCCGCGATCAGGATGGTGCGGATGGCGGCCCAGATATTGTCCTTGCCGTCGTGACCTTCCTCGTCGTCATCGCCGGTCAGCAGTTGCACGCCGATGTAGACCAGCAACAAGGCGCCGACGATCTTCAGGTACGGCAGGCTCAGCAGCTTGACCGCGGCCACGGTCAGCACCACGCGCATGATGATGGCGGCGGCGCTGCCCCAGAAGATGGCTTTCTTCTGCTGGGCGGGCGGCAGGTTGCGCGAGGCGAGCGCGATCACCACCGCGTTGTCGCCGGACAGGATGATATTGGTCAGGATGATCGATCCCAACGCAATCCAGAAAGTGGTGGAAGACAGCAGTTCCACAGCAGGGCTCCTCGATTTTTTTAGGTGGCAACCCCGTCATCTGACGGGGTTTCGGATGTCTCAAAACACGAACATGACTGTTTACCTGACGAACCTTTCGATTGGATTTCAATCTTGTAATGTTTCGCCTAGGGGTATCCCTGAACCTGTCCGCCAGAAAGACAATGCCCCCGCGCGGGCGGGGGCATTGAGATGCTTGTCATTCCCGCGCAGGCGGGAACGGCAGGCCTGGTTACAGCATTGCCTTCAGCAGGCGGCCCATCTCCGACGGGTTCTTGGTCACCTTGATGCCGCAGGCTTCCATGATTTCCAGCTTGGCCTGGGCGGTATCGGCACCGCCCGAGATCAGCGCGCCGGCGTGGCCCATGCGCTTGCCCGGAGGCGCGGTCACGCCAGCGATGAAGCCAACCACCGGCTTCTTCATGTTTTCCTTGATCCAGTAAGCCGCGTTGGCTTCGTCCGGACCGCCGATCTCACCGATCATGACCACGGCGTCCGTTTCCGGATCGTCGTTGAACATCTTCATCACGTCGATGTGCTTCAGGCCGTTGATGGGGTCGCCACCAATGCCGACAGCCGACGACTGGCCCAGGCCCAGCGCGGTCAGCTGGCCCACAGCTTCGTACGTCAGCGTGCCCGAGCGCGACACCACGCCGATGCGGCCCTTCTTGTGGATGTGGCCCGGCATGATGCCGATCTTGATTTCGTCCGGCGTGATCAGGCCCGGGCAGTTCGGTCCCAGCAGCAGGGTCTTCTTCTTCTCGCGGCGCATGCGGTCCTTGACTTCCATCATGTCGCGCACGGGGATGCCTTCGGTAATGCAGACCACCAGGTCCAGGTCGGCGTCAACGGCTTCCCAGATCGCGGCAGCGGCGCCTGCGGGCGGCACGTAGATGACCGACACGGTGGCGCCGGTCTGGGCCTTGGCGTCCTTGACGCTGGCGTAGATGGGAATGCCTTCGAAGTCTTCGCCGGCCTTCTTCGGGTTCACGCCTGCTACGAAGGCGTTCTTGCCGTTGGCGTAGTCGCGGCAGCCACGGGTGTGGAACTGGCCGGTCTTGCCGGTGATGCCCTGGGTGATGACCTTGGTGTCTTTGTTGATCAGAATCGACATGCTGTAATCCTTTGCTTGGCTACGAGCGGCGCGCGCAAGGGCGCATCAAAGCGCCTGCGCACCGCCCGCGTTCGCGTATGGTTGCGTTCGTGCGACGGCTTACTTGCCAGCGGCAGCGGCCACCACCTTCTGGGCGGCTTCTTCCATCGTGTCGGCCGAGATGATGGGCAGGCCCGAGTCGGCCAGCATCTTCTTGCCGAGGTCTTCGTTGGTGCCCTTCATGCGCACGACCAGCGGCACCGTCAGGTGCACGGCCTTGGAAGCGGAGATCACGCCTTCGGCGATCACGTCGCAACGCATGATGCCGCCGAAGATGTTGACCAAGATGGCCTCCACGTTCGGGTTGCTCAGCATCAGCTTGAAGGCTTCGGTCACCTTCTCGGTGGTGGCACCGCCGCCCACGTCGAGGAAGTTGGCCGGCTCGCCGCCGAACAGCTTGATGGTGTCCATGGTGGCCATGGCCAGGCCGGCGCCGTTCACCAGGCAGCCGATGTTGCCGTCCAGCGAGATGTAGGCCAGGTCGAACTTCGAGGCTTCGATTTCGTTGGCGTCTTCTTCATCCAGGTCGCGGTAGGCAACGATTTCCGGGTGACGGAACAGCGCGTTCGAGTCGAAGTTGAACTTGGCGTCCAGCGCGATGACCTTGCCGTCGCCGGTCAGGATCAGCGGGTTGATTTCAGCCAGCGAAGCGTCGGTTTCATAGAACGCCTTGTACAGGCCTTGCAGGGCCTGGCGGGCTTGCGCCACGCTCGCGTCGGGCACGCCGATCTTGCGGGCGATGTCGTCGGCTTCAGCGTCGGTCAGGCCGACCGACGGCTCGATGATCAGGGTGTGGATCTTTTCCGGGCTGTGGGCAGCGACTTCTTCGATGTCCATGCCGCCTTCGCTCGAGGCCATCAGCGCGACCTTCTGCGAAACACGGTCCACCACCAGCGAAACGTACAGTTCCTTCTTGATGTCGGCGCCTTCTTCGATCAGCAGGCGGTTGACCTTCTTGCCTTCCGGGCCGGTCTGGTGCGTGACCAGCTGCATGCCCAGGATGTTCGAGGCGTAGGTCTTGACGTCGTCGATGCTCTTGGCAACCTTCACGCCGCCGCCCTTGCCGCGGCCACCCGCATGAATCTGGGCCTTGACGACCCACACCGGGCCGCCGAGCGTTTCTGCGGCCTTCAGGGCCTCGTCAACCGAGAACGCGGGGATGCCGCGCGGAACCGGCACATTGTATTTGCGCAGGATTTCCTTGCCTTGATACTCATGGATATTCATGCGTGTTTCCTTTCGGGTAGGCGTAAAAGGTAGAAGGGAAGAATCTGAAAGAAGACGAACTCTCTCGTCAGGCTGGCCAATCCTGAGAATCAGCCGGAGGTGCCGGTCGGCCGCTCGGCCGGGACAGCGTCGTTGCCATCATTGCCACGGTCGCCATTGGCCGCGGCAGGCGCCTGAGGCGCAGTTGCGACGGCAGGCGCTGCCTCGGCCCGTACCTTGGGCGTCGGCTGGTGACCATACCAGCGCGGGTAAAACTGACGAACCACCTCGCCATCGAAACGCAGGGCGTGGCAGCCATTCAACTGATAGGGCGGCTCCGGATTCTGGTCGTCCTCGCCGTTGTCGCGGATATTGATGACTTCACCGGCAAAGGCCTGGATCGCGGTGCTGGGCAGCACGCCAGCGGCCTCGGTCAGGTGCGAGCAACCGTGCATGCCGCCCAGGCGCTCGCGCACGGCCTTGCGAAAGCCCTTGCGCAGGTTCAGGCCGATCAGCTTGCGGTAAGCCGGGCCGATCGTGTCGCAATGGGACGGATACGGCACCCAGTCCGAGCAGGCCTCGGCATCCAGCACCGTCATTTCCTCATTGATCGTGACGCGCAGCCACAGGTCGTGCAGGGGCTGGCCTACCGGGCGGACGCGGTCGCCGGCCAGTTCGATGTCGCGAGGTTTGGTGTCGGTCAGGCGCACCTCGATATCCCACAAGCCGTCCTCTCTCTGGTACGCCTCGGCCGTAATGGCGCGACGGTGACGCTGGGAGCGGTTGACGGGCTGGGACAGAGGCATGGCCAGGCTGGAAATACGGGGGCTGGGGAACGGCGGTGCCGGAGCACCGAAAACCGGGGGAGTTTAACATGCCGCGCCGCTTTGGCCGGGAACATCCTTGCGCAGCAACTGTCGCGGCGGGATTGTCGGCCAACCATGGCGCATCAGGCCTCGCCACCCTCGTCGCCGTAGTCTTCGTCCGCACCCTGGATGATTTTGCCCACCACCGAACGCGAAAACCCGCGCGCCACCATGAAGCGGATCTGCTTGGCCCGCGCCTCGGGCGTGTCGGGTGGTGCTCCGAACCGCTTGCGCCAGACCTCACGGGCGCGCGCCACTTCCGTGGCGCGCAGCCGCTCCTGCAGATCACCCAGCTGCTCGCTGCCGAGCTTGTGGGTCTTGGCTTCCTGCATCACGCGCGCGGTGCCGTAGCGGGCGCCGCGGCGGTGCGCCAGGCTGTCGGCAAAGCGCTGATTCGACAGCCAGTTCTCGCGTTCCAGCGCGTCCAGCAACTGCTCCAGCTGCTCGGCCGACTCGGCATGCGGCGCCAGCTTGCGCGCCAGCTCGGCACGGCTGTGCTCGCGGCGCGACAGGTAGCCGACGGCACGGGCCTTCAGCGAAAGCGGGGGACGGGTTGCCATGGGTTGCCGGAATCTGTGAATGGGGGGCCCGCGCCAAG
Source organism: Cupriavidus sp. CP313 (assembly GCF_054072015.1). Classification (NCBI taxonomy): domain Bacteria; kingdom Pseudomonadati; phylum Pseudomonadota; class Betaproteobacteria; order Burkholderiales; family Burkholderiaceae; genus Cupriavidus; species Cupriavidus sp. CP313. The sequence continues at coordinate 110,463 of NZ_JBSVZB010000002.1, forward strand.
CAAAAAGGCCGGGGCATCGGCGATGCCCCGGCCTTCCGGATGGCGCAATGGCCGCTGGCGCGGTCAGTCCTCGACCGCTACTGCCGTGGCAGCCGCCGCCGTGGGGTTCATGGCCACCACGCCCAGTGCCGCGCGCACCTTGTTCTCGATCTCGTCGGCAATATCCGGGTTCTCGCGCAGGTATTCGCGCGCGTTGTCCTTGCCCTGGCCGATCTTGTCGCCGTTGTAGCTGTACCAGGCGCCGGATTTTTCAACGATCTTGGCGTCCACGCCCAGGTCGATGATCTCGCCCTGGCGCGAAATGCCCTGGCCGTACAGGATGTCGAAGAAGGCTTCGCGGAACGGCGGCGAGACCTTATTCTTGACCACCTTGACCTTGGTCTCGTTGCCGATCACGTCGTCGCCCTTCTTGATCGAGCCGATGCGGCGGATATCCAGGCGCACCGAGGCGTAGAACTTCAGCGCATTGCCGCCGGTGGTGGTTTCCGGCGAGCCGAACATCACGCCAATCTTCATGCGGATCTGGTTGATGAAGATCACCAGGCAGTTGGTGCGCTTGATGGTGCCGGTCAGCTTGCGCAGCGCCTGGCTCATCAGGCGGGCCTGCAGGCCGGGCAGGGAATCGCCCATTTCGCCTTCGATTTCGGCCTTGGGCACCAGCGCAGCCACCGAGTCGATCACGATCAGGTCGATCGAGCCCGAGCGCACCAGCGCGTCGGTGATTTCCAGCGCCTGCTCGCCGGTGTCCGGCTGCGAGATCAGCAGGTCGCCGACATTGACGCCCAGCTTGTTGGCGTAGCTGACGTCCAGCGCGTGCTCGGCGTCGATAAAGGCGCAGGTGCCGCCCAGCTTCTGCATCTCGGCCACGACCTGCAGCGTCAGCGTGGTCTTGCCCGAGGATTCCGGACCATAGATCTCGACCACGCGGCCGCGCGGCAGGCCGCCGACGCCAAGCGCGATGTCCAGGCCGAGCGAACCGGTGGATACCACCTGGATGTCCTTCTCGACCTCGCCGTCGCCCAGGCGCATGATCGAGCCCTTGCCGAACTGCTTCTCGATCTGGGAGAGCGCGGCGGCAAGCGCCTTCTGCTTCTCGGCGCTCACGCCGGCACCTGCCTTCTTGTCGTCCATGGTCGTCCTTGAATCAATGGTGTATAAATAGGCCGCATGTGGCGCGGCACCGGCATTTTCCGGCTCCAGCGCCGGCCCGGCTGTCTGCGCGGCCGCTCTCCAGGGGGTCTCCCCGGGCAGCCCCAGCGGAACGTGCGGGTACTGTATAAAAAAACAGTATGCTTGGCAAGCCCCATCGCGCCGCTTGCGCTGATTGCGCGCCGGCGCCGGCTATGCCGGCCACGGTGGAGACAACCATGCGCATTCTGATCGCCGAAGATGACGACGTGCTGGCCGACGGCCTGACGCGCTCGCTACGCCACTCTGGCTATGCCGTCGACCACGTCACCAACGGCCTGGAAGCCGATTCCGCGCTGTCGACCCAGACTTTCGACCTGCTGATCCTGGACCTGGGCCTGCCGCGTATGTCCGGGCTGGAAGTACTCAAGCGCCTGCGCGCGCGCGGCGCCATGCTGCCGGTGCTGATCCTGACCGCTGCCGACAGCGTCGACGAGCGCGTCAAGGGCCTGGACCTGGGGGCCGACGACTATATGGCCAAGCCCTTTGCCCTGTCCGAACTGGAAGCGCGCGTGCGCGCGCTGGTGCGGCGCGGCGCCGGCGGCGGCGCCACGCTGATGCGGCACGGGCCGCTGGCCTACGACCAGGTCGGGCGCATCGCCTATCTCAACGACCAGATGCTGGACCTGTCCGCGCGCGAGATCGGGTTGCTGGAGATCCTGCTGACACGCAGCGGCCGCCTGGTATCGAAAGAGCAGCTGGTGGACCACCTGTGCGAGTGGGGCGAGGAAGTCAGCAACAACGCCATCGAGGTCTACGTGCACCGGCTGCGCAAGAAGATCGAAGTCGGCGGCATCCGCATCGCCACCGTGCGCGGGCTTGGCTACTGCCTGGAGAAATTCCAGCCGGCGGTGGCCGCGCACGACTGATCCCCGCCCGACGCCACCGCAGGCCAAGCGACCGACCTGAGCGCAAACCGCCGAGATGAGCCTGCTGCGACTGCCCTGGCGGCGCGTGCCCCGCGCCGCGCCACCCCCTCCTTCCGCCGCCCCGCCCCCGGGCGCCGTCGACCAGGACCTGGCCGACGCACTGCCGCACCTGGAGGACGGCACCGCGCATCCGGCGCCGCGTTCGCTGTTCGGCGAGATCCTCGACTGGATGCTGGCGCCGCTGCTGCTGCTCTGGCCGATGAGCATCGCGGTGACCTACCTGGTGGCCAAGTCGATCGCCAACGGGCCCTTCGACCGCGCGCTGGAAGCCAGCGCCATCGTGCTGTCGCAGCAGGTGCGCGAGGTCAACGGGCGCATCACGCTGCAGCTGCCGCTGTCGGCGCGCGAGATCCTGCGCGCCGACGAGACCGACAACATCTATTACCAGGTGGTCGGCAAGCGCGGCGAATACGTCGCCGGCGACCACGACCTGCCGCTGCCGTCCGAAGAGGACCAGGGCCATGCGGGCCTGGTGTCCCTGCGCGATGACCGCGTGGCCGGCAACGACGTGCGCGTGGCCTACACCTATATCGACCTGAAGCAGGTCAGCGGCACCCAGCCGGTGCTGGTGCAGGTGGCCGAGACCCTGGACAAGCGCGCGCGCCTGGCCAACGAGATCATCAAGGGGGTGATCCTGCCGCAGTTCGTGATCCTGCCGCTGGCGGTGGTGCTGGTGTGGTTCGGGCTGTCGCGCGGGCTGGCGCCGCTGACCGCGATCCAGCAGCGCATCCGCGCGCGCAACCCCGGCGATACCAGCCCGATCGACGAACGCGCCGCGCCACAGGAGATCACGCCGCTGGTGGGTTCGTTCAACGACCTGCTGGCACGCCTGGACCAGTCGGTGCAGACCCAGAAGCGCTTTATCGCCGATGCCGCGCACCAGATGAAGACACCGCTGGCGGGCCTGCGCATGCAGGCCGAGCTGGCGCAGCGCGAGCAGTCGCCGGAAGAGCTGCGGCGCTCGCTGGCGCAGATCGCCGGCAGCTCTGAGCGCACCGCGCACCTGGTCACGCAGTTGCTGTCGCTGGCGCGCATGGAAAACCTGGCGGGCACCGGCGGCATGGCAGCGCTGGATCTCGCGGCGCTCGCGCGCGAGGTGGTCAAGGACTGGCTGCCGCAGGCCTGGGCGCGCGACATCGATCTGGGCCTGGATGCCGGCGACCATCCGGTGATGGTGCAGGGCAACCGCCTGATGCTGACCGAGATGCTGAACAACCTGCTCGACAACGCCATCCGCTACACGCCGCGCGGCGGGCATGCCACGGTGCGCGTCAGCGCCGATGCCTTCGAGCCGTTCGCCTACCTGGATGTGGAAGACACCGGCCCGGGCATTGCGCCGGCCGAGCGCGAGCGCGTGATGGAGCGCTTCTACCGCGTGCTCGGCACCAATACCGAAGGCAGCGGCCTGGGCCTGGCCATCGTGCGCGAGATCGTGCAGCAGCACGGCGGCGACGTCCAGATTTCCGACCACGTCTACCAGCCATCGCCACGGCTGGCCGGCGCGCATTTCCGCGTGACGCTGCGCCGGCCCGACTACCTTCCGCCCGCATGAACCCGCATGAACGACAGCCCCGCCCCCGATAGTGCCGAAGCCCGCCAGCGCCAAGCCTGGCGGCGCAACCTGCGCTGGATCTGCGGCCTGCTCGCGATCTGGTTCACCGTCACCTTCGTGGTGGCATGGTTTGCGCGCGACCTGCGCTTCGACTTCTTTGGCTGGCCGTTCTCGTTCTGGGTCGGCGCGCAGGGGGCGCTGGTGGTCTACGTGCTGATGGCCGCGCTCTACGCCTGGCGCATGAACCGCGCCGACGGCGAAGCCGAAGCCGACAACCTGGCCGCACCCGCCCCTGCGCCGTCGCAGGGCGCCTCGCGCGGAACAGGCGCCGATGCTGCATAGCCGCACCCCTGCAAAGCGCGCCATTCCGCCACACAAGTACATCGCCCCCCGCAGCGCAGCATCCAAACTCCCGCCAACGGCTAGCGTATACCCCGACATTTTTAGACGATTGCGCGCCCGGATCTGTCAGAACGCAGTAAGTTTCGCCACCCACAATCCTCTGCAACTCAGGCATAGCGGCCAGCCGCGCGGTCTTTCCCGCGCCACGCCCACCCGAGATCCATTCCAGACGGAGGAGACAATATGGCAAACGTGCAAAGCGCTGCAGTGCCCGGAGGGGGCGCGCAGAACGCACCGATGACAGCCGAAGAGCGCAAGGTGATCTTTGCCTCATCGCTGGGCACGGTGTTCGAGTGGTACGACTTTTATCTCTACGGCTCGCTGGCGGCGATCATTGCCAAGCAGTTCTTCGCCGGGCTGGATCCCACCTCGGCGTTCATCTTTGCGCTGCTCGCATTCGCCGCCGGCTTTATCGTGCGGCCGTTCGGCGCGCTGGTGTTCGGCCGCCTCGGCGACATGATCGGACGCAAGTACACCTTCCTGGTGACGATCCTGCTCATGGGCCTGTCGACCTTCATCGTCGGCCTGCTGCCGGGCTATGCCACCATCGGCTGGGCGGCGCCGATCATCCTGATCGCACTGCGCATGCTGCAGGGCCTGGCGCTCGGCGGCGAGTACGGCGGTGCCGCCACCTACGTGGCCGAGCACGCACCGCACGGCAAGCGCGGCGCCTATACCTCGTGGATCCAGACCACGGCCACGCTGGGCCTGTTCCTGTCGCTGATCGTGATCCTGCTGTGCCGCGAAATGACCGGGCCCAACTTCGAGACCTGGGGCTGGCGCATCCCGTTCCTGGTGTCGATCCTGCTGCTGGGCGTGTCGGTGTATATCCGCCTGTCGATGAATGAATCGCCGGCGTTCCAGCGCATGAAGGCAGAGGGCAAGACCTCCAAGGCCCCGCTGACCGAGTCCTTCGGCCAGTGGCGCAACCTGAAGATCGTGATCCTGGCCCTGCTCGGCCTGACCGCCGGCCAGGCCGTGGTCTGGTACACCGGCCAGTTCTATGCGCTGTTCTTCCTGACCCAGGTGCTCAAGGTCGATGCCAAGACGGCCAACCTGCTGATCGCCGGCGCACTGGTGCTCGGCACGCCGTTCTTCATCTTCTTCGGCTCGCTGTCGGACAAGATCGGCCGCAAGTGGATCATCATGGCGGGCTGCGCGCTGGCCGTGCTGACCTACTTCCCGCTGTTCAAGGCAATGACTCACTACGCCAACCCGGCGCTGGAGCGTGCCCAGCACAGCGCCCAGATCGTGGTCACCACCGACCCGAAGCAGTGCTCGTTCCAGGGCAGCCCGATTGCCCGCGAGATCGACTTCCGCAGCTCCTGCGACATCGCCAAGCGCACGCTGGCCCAGGCATCGGCCAGCTATGAAGTGGTCGAGGCCCCGGCCGGCACCGTGGCCACGGTCAAGATCGGCGACAAGGAGATCAAGGCCTTCGACGCGCAGCTGGTGAACGGCCACAGCTTCGACGACGCCAGCAAGAAGCAGATCGCGGCGTTCAAGAAGGAGGTGGGTGAATCGATGGCCTCCGCCGGCTACCCGACCAAGGCCGACCCGGCGCAGATGAACACGATCATGGTGCTGGTGATCCTGGTCATCCTGGTCATCTACGTCACCATGGTGTACGGTCCGATCGCCGCCATGCTGGTGGAGATGTTCCCGACCCGCATCCGCTACACCTCGATGTCGCTGCCCTACCATATCGGCAACGGCTGGTTCGGCGGCCTGCTGCCCACCATCTCGTTCGCGCTGGTGGCCCAGAACGGCAACATCTACTACGGGCTCTGGTACCCGATCATCATCGCAGCCATCACCTTCGTGATCGGCGCGCTGTTCATCCGCGAGACCAAGGACGTGAACATCTACGCCAACGACTGAGCGGTCGTCCGGCACTAACGGAAACGGCAGGCCATCCGGCCTGCCGTTTTTTTATGCATGGGCCCTTCGCGCAAAATCTTCGCAGGAAGGTGTTGACAGCCTCGAAAGCCCAGGTATAATCTCAGTCTTCGTTGGCGAATTAGCTCAGTCGGTTAGAGCGACGGAATCATAATCCGCAGGTCCGGGGTTCGAGTCCCTGATTCGCCACCATCTATTTGAAAAGCCGCGATCCCGCATGGGTTCGCGGCTTTTTTCTTTGGGTCGTTACCAGGGCGCGCAAGCGAGCCGCCCATCATGGGCGGCCACAGACAGCGCTTACCAGTAACGCACGCGCCCGGTATCGATGTGCACGAACTGGTCAGACTCGTAGAAGCCGACGCCCCCGCCCTGCAATGACTTGGCCGCGTCGCGCACGTCCGCCAGCGGCACGCCGGCCAGGCGGATGTCGATGGCCTTGCCGTCCATGTGCAGGCTGTGCCTGGCCACGCCGCCGCCGCGCGTGTTGCGCAGGCGCGAGTTGGTGGCCGGGCTGCGGAAGCCGGAAATGACCTGGAACGGCTGGTCGGTGCCAAGCTCGCGGCGGACCTGGAACAGCAGGTCGAACAGCTGCGGGTCGATCATGCCGACCTTGCCGGAGTAGTGGTCGCGCAGGAAGCCGTTGAGTGTCGTCAGCGCTTCGGGCACGAAGCGCTCGCCCACGGCGTAGACCAGCGAAACGCGTTCACCGGTATGGGTGTGGTCGAAGGCCAGCGTGCGGGCGTCCGGCAGGCTGGCCAGCGCCTGGCGCGGCGCCAGCGGCATCAGGCCGGCGGCAAGGGCCAGGCCTCCGGCGGTATGAAGAAAGCGGCGGCGTGCCTGGCGCGTCGCATCAGTCATGGTACTTCCTCTGAATATGCTAGTGGCGCCTCAGTGGGTGGTGCCAGAGGCGCTTGCGATAGCTGGTTGCTGGGGGCGTCCGTTGCGTTGCCGCAGTGCCTTGTCCAGCAATTTGTCGTGACCGTAAATGTCAGGCAAGAAGGATACACGACCATCGGCGCGCGCAATGGCCGTGCCATAGGCCAGCACCACCGGCAAGGGCTGCTGCAGGCGCACCGTATTGGACTTGCCACGCGTCATCGCTTCGCGGATCCGGGTCTCGTTCCAGTCCGGCATATCCTGCAACACGAACTGGGCCAATGCTACTGGGGCTTCCACGCGGATGCAGCCGTGGCTGAAGTCGCGCCGGTCGCGCTTGAACAGCTGCGGCGAGGGCGTGTGGTGCAGGTAGATGTTCTCGTTGTTGGGAAACACGAACTTGATATCGCCGAGCGCGTTCAGCGGCCCCGGCCGCTGGCGGATGCGCATGCGGCCGTTCAGCACTGCTTCGAGATTTTCCTCGGACAGCGTGGTCACGGCCTTGCCGTCGCCGGTGACGAACTCCAGCCCCTGCCGGTTGAAATAGGCCGGATCGCGGCGCAGGTGCGGCACGGTCTCGCGGCGCGCGATCGAGGGCGGGATGTTCCAGTACGGGCTGAACTCGATGTAGCGCATATCCTCCTCGAACAGCGGCGTGCGCGTATCCAGTGCCTTGCCGACGATCACCTTCATCTCGAGCTTGATGTCGAGCTTGCCGTCGTGGATCTCATAGGCGCGCAGCATGAACTCCGGCACATTCACCACGATCATGCGCGGACCGTCCAGCGGCGTCCAGCGCAGCCGCTCCATGGTCAGTTCGATTTGCCGCACACGGCTGGCAATGGGCAGGTTGAGTTGTGCCAGCGTGGCCGCGCCGATCACGCCGTCGGCCTCCAGGCCGTGGCGCGACTGGAACGCCTTGACGCCGTCGACCAGGGCGCCTTCGTAGCGGGCCGGCACCTGGGTGCCGGCGGGCAGGTCGCCCAGCGCAACCAGGCGTGCAGCCAGCGCCGCAGCACCGGCCCAGGGCTGGCCCGGCGTCAGCTTGCTCGCCGGCAAGGGTGGCAGCGGCTGCCCCCAGGCCGGCTGCTTCGCGATCTCGCGGTACCGCGCCAGGGCCTCCCGCAGCGTGCCATAGAGCGGGAAGGTGGGCGCTGCCTGGCGGATGGCATCGGGCAGCCGCTGCTGCGTGACGGCATCGCGCAGCCAGATGGCGGCATCGAAGGGCCGTTCCGCCTGCGGGGCAAAGTTGGCATGGACCGCGCGCGGGTTGACGCGTCCGCCGTGCAGGTCTGCCAGCATCCGCTCCATCGCGGCGCTCAGCGCGGCATCCACGCGTGCGGCCGCGTCCGGCGGCAATGCTGGCCCGCTGGCGGCCTGGGCCACGGCCTGGCGCAAGGCGTCGGCATCGTAGTCGCGCGGATCGAGGCCGTCGGCCGCGGCCGCGGCCAGCGCATCGACGGCCTGGCGGGCCGCCGGCACCGGACGGCCCTGCGCAAACCACATCGGTTCATTGGCGAACGCAGGCGTGGCCAGGTACGCGGCGGCACAGGCAAGCACCACAGCGCCCAGGCGGCGCGCGGCGGCATTCAGGGTCGGAGGCATCGGGCGGAAAGCTCGGATTCATCACACACGCCCACAGTCTACCCGCGATGGCGGCATGGTGCGGCAAGCCGCCCGGGGTGCGCGTCACCACACCAGCTGATGCCGGCGCGCGTAGTCCACCATTTCGACCAGGGAGCCGACATTGAGCTTGGCCATGATGTTGGCCTTGTGGGTGCTGACCGTCTTGCTGCTGATCAGCAATTGCGCCGCGATCGACTTGTTGGAATGGCCGCGCGCCAGGTATTGCAGGATGGTGATTTCGCGGTTGCTCAGCCGCGCAAAGCCGGATTCCCGCTGCTCGCCGATCTGGCGCACGGTCTCCAGCGTATGCATGGGAAATACCAGGTAGCCGCCCAGCACGCCGCGCACGGCCTGCATCACCTCGGCCAGCCCACGCTGCTTGACCACAAAGCCATGGGCGCCGGCGCGCAGCGCCCGCACCGACGCCAGCGTGGCATCGCTGTCGGACAGTACCAGCAAGGGCACGGTGGGCAGCGTCGCCGAGACGCGCCGGACAAAGTCGATGCCGGGATTGCCGAAGCGCTCGACATCGACCAGCACCAGCCCCGGCCGGTGCTCGCGGACCAGCCGGAACGCTTCCCGCATGCCATCCGTTTCCAGTACTTCACCGGCGCCCAGCTCAGCGCAGAGTTCAGCGGACAGCGTGGTGCGGAACGGGGAAGGTTCGTCGACGATCAGCGCGAGATGCAATTTGAGGCTCCTTAACGACTGGCATGGCTTGGCCTGGTGCCAAGGTTAAGGGGCCGGAGAGATCCTGACGCGCCGAATCCTCGCCGCGCAGATGCGGCAAAATCTGCATCAGAGTCAGACTTTTCTGCATCGCGCTGTTTTCGTACCGATGCCGCGGTCGGCGTTACCCGTTGGCAGCGTCAAGGACTTCAGTCAGCTTGCGGCTCGCATCCAGTGCCGCGGGGAACCCGCAGTAGACCGCGCTGTGCACCATCAGCTCGCGCAGTTCCTGCGGCGTAACGCCGTTGGCGAGCGCGCCACGCAGGTGCCCGGCCAGCTCCTGCGGCCGGTTCAGCGCAATCAGCATCGACACCGTGGCCAGGCTGCGCTGCTTGCGGTCCAGGCCGTCGCGGGTCCAGACCGTGCCCCAGGCGAACTCCGTCACCAGTTGCTGCAGGCTGGTGTCGCCCTGCTGCGCGGCGGCGTCCAGCGCGCGCTTGACGTGCTCGGGGCCGAGCACTTCGGTGCGCACGCCAAGACCGGCCTCGAAGGCCGGCGTGGGGGTATAGGCGGGAGGTTGGCTGGGTTCGGCCATGGCATGGGTCTCCGGTTTGGGTGGATGCCGCATGGTAGCCGAACCGATCAAGCAGATTCGAGAGGCCGCAGCATCAGTGCCGCGGCCCCAGGTCATTCCGTGCCTGCGGGCAGGAAGCGCGGCGCCGGCGCCGAACGCGGCACCTCGCGCTCGCCCTGCTGGTACAGCCGATACGTGCCGCGAGCCTGGTTGTGCGGATGGCGCGCGGCCTCGTCCAGGGTCAGCACGCGCGCAAAGCACACGTCGGTGCCGCCCAGCACTGCCTCCCAGTGGGTGCTGGGCTTGCCTGCGATGCACGCGGCAATGCGCGCCTTCACCGCGGGCCAATGGGCGCGGTCATACTGCGTGGCGGGGTCGATGTCGGTCAGTTCCAGCCGCTCGAGCAGCTCGCGGTAGAACTGCGGCTCAAGCGCGCCCAGCGTGATGGCGCGGCCGTCGGCACAAGGAAAGACGTCATAGAACGGCGAATCGTGGAAGGGGCTGGGTTGCGGGCCGCCCAGCGTGCCGGCTGCGCGCGACACCTGCACCAGCGAGCCCAGCATGGCGACGATATCGGTGATGGCTGCATCCACCACGCAGCCCTCGCCGCTGGCGCGCGCGCTCAGGATGGCGCTGGTGATGCCGAATGCCAGGCCAAGCGCGCCGGTGGCATCGCCCACCACGGTCGGCGGCACCATCGGCAGTGAGCCTTCGCGCGCGGCCATCGACAAGAGGCCGGTCAGCGCGATGTAGTTAAGGTCGTGGCCGGCGCTCTGCGACAGCGGGCCGGTCTGGCCCCAGCCGGTCATGCGGCCGTAGACCAGGCGCGGATTGCGTGCATGGCACACCTTCGGGCCCAGGCCGAGGCGCTCCATCGCGCCCGGGCGCAGCCCTTCGATCAGCGCGTCGGCGCCGGCCACCAGGTCCAGCGCGGCGGCCACGTCTTGCGGCGACTTCAGGTTCAGTTGCACCACGCGCTTGCCGTGCTCCAGCTCCATCTCAGGCGGCACGGGCTGGCCGCGCAGGATGCGGCGGGCATCCGGCGCGACCGGGCGGGTCACCAGCGTGACCTCGGCGCCCAGGCCGGCCAGCATCGCGCCGCACAACGGGCCGGGGCCGATGCCTTCGAATTCCACTACCTTGATACCGCGCAGGGGCAGCAGGTTGCCACGCTCACTCATGATCGTCGTCTCCGGAATCGCCGCCCGCCCGCGCCATGGCCGGGGGCAGCTTGCATTGAATTGGTATGGGATGGGCCGTGCCTGCGGCAGCGCGGGCGTGCCAATGCCTGCCGCGGGGCTCGGGAGCATGCTACGCGCCACCGCGTTGACGGGGCAATGGCCAAATGCTTCAGCCGGATTGACGGAATCCGTCAGCCGGCCGGCTATCGCACGGCGGGATCGGATAAATCCGATCCGACTTGATCTAAATCGGGTCCTGGCAGGACACTAGGTGCCATGATGGTTCCAGATGGCGGTGCCGCCTCATGGCGCACCGCCTGCCGACAGCCCCCATCCAGGAGATTCCCAACATGACCAATATCGTGCTCGCCACCGACGGCTCGGCCTTCAGCGACGCCGCGGCCCGTTTTATCGCCGAAGGCAAGCTGCTGCAGAGCGGCTTCACCGTGCATGTCGTGCATGTGGCGCCGGAAGTAAGCGGCCAGGTGCGCGCCTTTGTCAGCAAGGAGACCATCGACGACTGGCACAAGGAGGCCAGCGACAAGGCCATGGCGGCGGTCTGCGACATCCTGTCCGCAGCCAAGGTGCCGTTCGAGCGGCACCCGCTGCACGGCTTCGCGCCGGAGCGCATCGTTGCCTGTGCGCGCTCGGTCGACGCCGCGGCCATCGTGATGGGCACGCATGGCCGGGGTTCGTTCTTCGATGCGGTGATCGGTTCAGTCGCGGGCCGCGTGCTGGCGCAGGCCGAGTGCCCGGTGCTGCTGGTCAAGGCGCCTGAAAAGAAGAGCTGAGCAAAGCAGCGGAATACCGGCGCCCTGGCGGCGCCGCCCGGTAGGTCTCAGGCGCCCCACAGGGGCGCTTCGTCCATCAGCGCCACCTGTTCGCGCAGCTCCAGGATGCGGTCCTGCCAGTAGCGCGCCGTGCCGAACCACGGGAAGGCGGCCGGAAAGGCCGGGTCGGCCCAGCGGCTGGCCAGCCAGGCGCTGTAGTGCAGCAGCCGCAGCGTGCGCAGCGCTTCCACCAGCCACAGTTCGCGCGGCTGGAATTCGGCGAAGTCTTCATAGCCGGCAACGATATCGGCCAGCTGGTCCTGCATGGACGCGCGGTCGCCCTCCAGCAGCATCCAGATGTCCTGGATCGCCGGCGCCATGCGGCTGTCGTCGAAATCGACGAAATGCGGGCCCGGCGCGCCATGGGTGCCGCCGCGCGCATCGTCCTCGTCAATCCACAGCACGTTGCCGCGATGGCAGTCGCCGTGGGTGCGCAGCAGGCGCACCTCGCCGGCGCGCTCATAGCAGCGGCGCACGCCGTCCAGCGCCAGGTCCGTCACCGATTGCCACGCGGGCAGCAGGTCGGCGGGAATGCAGCCGCTGGCGAGCAGCCAGTCGCGCGGGGCAACGCCGAAGGTTTCCAGATCCAGCGCCGGGCGCGCCTGGTAGGGCTGCGTCGCCCCCAGCGCGTGGATGCGGCCGATAAAGCGGCCGAGCCAGGTCAGCGTGTCGGAACGGTCCAGCGCGGGCTCGCGGCCGCCGCAGCGGGGGAATACCGCGAAACGGAAGCCGGCGTGATGCAGCAGCGTGCCGGCCTCGCCCGGTGCCAGCACCATGGCCGGCACGGCCGGGATCTCGGCATCGGCCAGCTGCTGCACGAAGGCGTGTTCTTCCAGGATGGCCGCGTCGGTCCAGCGGCCCGGACGGTAGAACTTGGCGATGACCGGCGCGGCATCTTCGATGCCCAGCTGCCAGACGCGGTTCTCATAGCTGTTGAGCGCCAGCAGGCGCCCGTCGGGGCGCAGGCCGGCGCCTTCCAGCGCGTCCAGCATCAGCTCCGGCGTCAGGCCGGCGTAGGGAACGCCGGGGTCGGCCGGGGCGTCGGGCGCGTGCATGGTGTCAGCCTGTCCCGCTCAGCGCGCCGGCTTGCGGTTGCCGCCGAGCAGCGCGGCCTGCGGCGCCGGACGGCGATTGCGCGCCGGTGCCGGTGCCGCGTCGTGCGGCTGGCGCGCGGGTTGAGCCGTGGTCCGTTGCTGGCGCGCCGGCTCCTGGCCATCGCGGCGCGGTGCGGGATTGCGCGCGCCGCCGGCGGGCTGGCCGCCACGGTTGCCATTGGCTGCACCGTTGCCGCGCTGGCCGCCTTCGGCAGCGCGCGTGCGCGGCTGGCCGCCCTGGGCTTGCCGCGGCGCAGCCTGCGCTTCGCGCGCCGGGCGTTGGCGCTGGGCGCCCTCGCCTTCGTTGCCGGCCGGACGCGCCTGGGCGCGTCCGCGGCCCTGGCCTTGTCCTTGCCCCTGGCCACCACCGCCACGCTGTTGCCGGCCCTTCTGGATCGGCTCGGGGGCGATGCTCGGGTCAACCTCGAAGCCCGGCAGCGCGGTCTGCTCGAGCTTGCGCTTGATCAGGCGTTCGATATCGCGCAGCAGCGCAATCTCGTCCACGCAGACCAGCGAGATCGCTTCGCCCTCGGCGCCGGCGCGGCCGGTGCGGCCGATGCGGTGCACATAGTCCTCGGGCACGTTGGGCAGGTCGAAGTTGACCACGTGCGGCAGCTGGTCGATGTCGATGCCGCGCGCGGCGATATCGGTTGCCACCAGCAGCCGCAGCGTGCCGGTCTTGAATTCCGACAGCGCGCGCGTGCGCGCCGACTGGCTCTTGTTGCCATGGATCGCCAGTGCCGACAGGCCGTCCTTGGTCAGCTGCTCGGCCAGGCGGTTGGCGCCGTGCTTGGTGCGCGTAAACACCAGCACCTGGTGCCAGTCATGCTGGCGCACCAGGTGGGCCAGCAGTTCACGCTTGCGCTCGCGGTCCACCGGGTAGACGCGCTGGTCCACGGTTTCAGCCGTGGTATTGCGCCGCGCCACCTCGATCGAGGCGGGGTTGTTCAGCAGGCGGTCGGCCAGCGTGCGGATATCGTCCGAGAACGTCGCCGAGAACAGCAGGTTCTGGCGCTTGGCCGGCAGCACGTTGAGGATCTTGCGGATGTCATGGATGAAGCCCATGTCGAGCATGCGGTCGGCTTCATCGAGCACCAGCAGTTCCACCTGCGACAGGTCGATGGTGCGCTGGGACACGTGGTCCAGCAGGCGGCCGGGCGTGGCCACGACGATCTCTACGCCGCGCTTGAGCTGTTCGATCTGCGGATTGATGCCGACACCGCCGAACATCACCATGGAGCGCAGGCGCAGGTATTTGCCGTAGTTGCGCACGCTCTCTTCGACCTGGGCGGCCAGTTCGCGCGTGGGCGTCAGCACCAGTGCGCGCACCGGCAGGCGGGCCGGACGCTGCGCGCCATTGGCGCCGCGCGCCGCGGAGTCGGACAGCATCTGCAGCATCGGCAGCGTAAAGCCGGCGGTCTTGCCGGTGCCGGTCTGCGCGCCGGCGAGCAGGTCACCGCCCTTGAGGATGGCGGGGATCGCCTGGGCCTGGATGGGAGTCGGCGTGGTGTAGCCCTGTTCGGCCACGGCACGCACAATCTTGTCGGACAAGCCGAGTTCAGAAAAAGACATGAATTGCTGCTTGGGCCATCGCTGCGCACGCGGTGCGCCAAACGCCGGATGGCTCCTGGTAATCGGATCGGAATCGGAACGCGAACGCCGGGAAGCCGGCATGGCAGGGCACCGGCCCGCCCGCGAAGGAAAGAGCGGTAGTGTACCAGTCCGGGACAAGCGGGTTCTGCACCGGGCGCGGCCCCGCATGCGCGCTGGCGCACATCGGGTCTGCGCGGGTGGCGCTGCGCTATCATGACAGCCTCTGCCCGCCCCCTCTCCGGCTCCGCACCCGCGCCACATGTGCCCCGGAAAGCCGCCATGCGCTTGCGTTTCCTCGAAGACCAGGAAGTCACCCTGTTCGCGGCCATCCCGGTCGGGATCGTCGCGGCCATTGCCACCACGCTGTTCAAGGAAGCGCTGGAGGGCGCGGGCGTCATCCTGTTTTCCAGCCATGCCGACGTGGTGGCCGTGTTTGCCACGCTGGCGCTGGCTTGGCGCGTGGTGGTGCCGGCCGTGGGCGGCGCGCTGGCGGGCGGCCTGCTGGTGCTGTCCAATCGCCTGGCCGGCAGCCACGGCGGCGCCACCGACTACATGGAAGCGGTGGCCAACGGCAGCGGCCGCCTGCCGGTGCGGATCACCTTGCTGCGCGCGCTCTCGTCGTTTTTCTCGATCGTCAGCGGCAGCTCGGTCGGCAAGGAAGGCGCGATGATCCAGCTGGCGGCGCTGTGCGGCTCGCTGTTCCCGTCGACCCGGCTGGAACGCGGCGGCGGCTCGAACATGCGCCGCATGCTGACCGCCTGCGGGGCCGCGGCGGGCCTTGCCACCGTCTATCACACCCCCTTCTCCGCCGCCGTCTTCGTTGCCGAAGTGGTGTTCGGGGCGCTCGCGGTGCAGCGCCTGATGCCGCTCTTCCTGGCTTCGGTGGCCGGCGCCATGGTCAGCCAGTGGCACGGCGGCCTGCAGCCGCTCTACCCGGGCCTGGATATCGCCCCCGACCTGCGCCCGCACATCCTGCTGGCCGCGGCGGCGCTGGGCGTGGCCGCCGGCATTGCGGGCGCGCTGTTCATGCGCGCGGCGGGCTTTGCGCGCAGCCGCTTTGCCGCGGTGCCTGGCGGCCCGGTGGCACGGCTGACGCTGGGCGGGGCGCTGGTCGGCGTGCTGGCGATGGCGGTGCCGGAGGTGGTCGGCAACGGCTATTCCACCATCCAGACCATCCTGCAGGAACAGCCGCTGAGCGTGCCGGTGGCCGGCGTGCTGCTGGCCAAGCTGGTGGCAACGGTGATCAGCATGGGCTCGGGGGCGGTCGGCGGCGTGTTCACGCCGTCGCTGTTCGTGGGGGCGGCGCTCGGGCAGTTGCTGGCCATCGGCATGCAGGGCACGGCGGCCGGTGCGGCGCCGCTGCTGCCGCTGGTGGGCATGAGTGCGTTCCTGGCGGCCACCAGCCAGGCGCCGCTGATGTCGGTGCTGATGGTGTTCGAGATGACGCTGGCGCCCGCGCTGCTGCTGCCGTCGATGATCGGCGCGGTGGCGGCGTACTACACCGCGTCACGCTGCCAGACGCTGTCGCTGTACAGCGTGATCGCCGAGCGCACGGAGGCCTCGGCCGCGGCCGAACATGCCCGCACGCTGACGCTGGCGGGCCTGTGCGACCCGACCGATACCGTACTCGACCCGAACGCTACCCTGGCGGCCGCAGCCGACAAGTTTGCCGAGACCGGCACGCGCTACCTCTATCTGGTCGAAGCGGATGGCCGCCTGCTGGGCGCGCTGTCGATCCACGCGCTGCAGCGCGCCCAGCGCGAGGGGGCCGCGGACGACGTGCTGGCGCTGGCCGAACGCGACTTCCCCGCGCTAACCCCGGATTCGCGGCTGCGCGATGCCCTGGCGGTGTTTGCCGAGCACGGCATCAACCGCATCCCGCTGGTGCGCGACAGCGCCAGCCGCGAGCTGATGGGCACGGTGTCCAAGCAGCGTGTGCTGCAAGAGGCATCCTGCCTGTTCTGAGCCCGGCCGCATCGCCGACACAGCCAGGCCGCCAGCGGGGTAAAATCACAGGTTGCGCCCGCCTTCGGGCCATTCCCGCCAACGCGTCGTCCCATTTGTCGGAGTTCTCCCCCATGCCAGCAGGTCGTGATGCGCGCCGCGAGGCGCCGGAGTCGGTCCAACCCAGGCGCGCCCGCAGGCTGTTGCCAACGCTGGCCTGCGCCGCCGCCCTGCTGCTCGGTGCGGCAAGCGCGATGGCCCAGCCGGTGCGGGTGATCCCGGACGATGCGCAGGCGGCCAGGCTCGTTATCGCCACGCCGTCTGCCGGTGCGCCGCAGACGGCCACGCTCGATGGCAAGACCGTCGGCGTGGCGCCCGGCCTGCGCCTGTTCGGCACCGACAACCAGTTGCTGGCCAGCGCCGCGGTGGCAGGCCAGAAGCTGCCGGTGCGGTACAGGCTGGACCTGTACGGCCAGCTGCTGACCGCGTGGGTGCTGAGCGAGCCGGAACAGAAGGCGCTGAAGAAAAAGTCGTAGTCCCCCGGAAGTGCGACCGGCGTGCCCCACGCGCCGGCCGTGTTGTTGCAACACCCTGATGCCCCCAGGTCAACCACTGAGATCGGCATATGAAGAAAGTTTTCGTCAAGACGTACGGCTGCCAGATGAACGAGTACGACTCTGGCAAGATGGTCGACGTCCTCAACGCCAGCCAGGGGCTGGAACCCACCGACAACGTCGAAGACGCCGACGTGATCCTGTTCAACACCTGCTCGGTGCGCGAGAAGGCGCAGGAGAAGGTGTTCTCGGAACTGGGCCGGATGAAGGCGCTCAAGGCCGTCAAACCCGACCTGGTGATCGGCGTGGGCGGTTGCGTGGCCAGCCAGGAAGGCGCCAGCATCGTCTCGCGCGCGCCGTATGTCGACGTGGTGTTCGGCCCGCAGACACTGCACCGCCTGCCCGACCTGATTGCGCGCCGCCAGCGCACCGGCCAGTCGCAGGTGGATATCTCCTTCCCCGAGATCGAGAAGTTCGACCACCTGCCGCCGGCGCGCGTGGAAGGCCCGAGTGCCTTCGTCTCGATCATGGAAGGCTGCTCCAAGTACTGCAGCTACTGCGTGGTGCCCTATACCCGCGGCGAGGAAGTGTCGCGCCCGTTCGAGGACGTGCTGGCCGAAGTTGCCGGCCTGGCCGAACAGGGCGTGCGTGAAGTCACGCTGCTGGGCCAGAACGTCAACGCCTACCGCGGCAAGATGGGCGACACCACCGAGATCGCCGACTTTGCGCTGCTGATCGAGTACGTGGCCGAGATCCCCGGCATCGAGCGCATCCGCTACACCACCAGCCACCCGAAGGAATTCACTTCGCGCCTGGTCGAGCTGTACGGCCGCTGCGACAAACTGGTCAACCACCTGCACCTGCCCGTGCAGCATGCGTCCGACCGCATCCTGATGGCGATGAAGCGCGGCTACAGCGTGCTGGAGTACAAGAGCATCATCCGCAAGCTGCGTGCGCTGCGCCCGGATATGTCGATGTCGTCGGACTTTATCGTCGGCTTCCCCGGCGAGACCGATGCCGACTTCGAGAAGCTGATGGCGATGATCGAGGAGATCGGCTACGACACCTCGTTCTCGTTCATCTTCAGCCCGCGACCCGGCACGCCGGCGGCCAACCTGCATGACGACACCCCGCACGAAGTCAAGCTGCGCCGGCTGCAGCGGCTGCAGGCCACCATCGAGGAAAACGTGCAGCGCATCAGCCAGAACATGGTCGGCACGGTGCAGCGCATCCTGGTGGAAGGCCCCGCGCGCAAGGATCCGACCGAGCTGCACGGCCGCACCGAGAACAACCGCGTGGTCAACTTCGCGCTGCCGGGTGTGCCCCAGGCCGGCCGCGACCGGCTGGTCGGCCAGCTGGTCGATGTCAGCATCACGCAGGCGTTCCCGCACTCGCTGCGCGGCGAGATCGTCGTTCGGCAGTAATCAGGCACCATCCAGCGAGGCCATCGCCAACTGATGAAAGTCCCATCCGCAGAATTCGTCGCTCCCAAGGACGACAACACCCGGCTGCAGAACCTGTGCGGGCCGCTCGACGAAAACCTGCGCCAGATCGAGCAGGCGCTCGACGTGACCATCCAGCGGCGCGGCCACCGCATGACGGTGCGCGGCAACAATGCGCAGGACACCGCGACGGCGCTGGAGCGCTTCTACAACCAGGCACGCACGCCGCTGTCGATCGACGACGTGCAGCTGGGCCTGGTGGAAACGCGCCAGCTGTCCGCACATGGCAGCTACCTGCCTGGCAACGGCGACGATGTCGAGGAGCGCGAGATCGGCGACGAATCGCCGGTGCTGCACACCCGCCGCCCCGGGCTGCAGGGCCGCACCGTGGCGCAGCGCGACTACCTGCGCAATATCCTGTCGCACGACCTGACCATGGGCATCGGCCCGGCCGGCACCGGCAAGACCTACCTGGCGGTGGCGTGCGCGGTCGATGCGCTCGAGCGCGATGCGGTCAAGCGCATCGTGCTGACGCGCCCGGCGGTGGAGGCCGGCGAGCGCCTGGGCTTCCTGCCCGGCGACCTGGCGCAGAAGGTCGACCCCTACCTGCGCCCGCTGTACGACGCCCTGTATGACCTGCTCGGCTTCGACCGCACGCAGAAGATGTTCGATCGGCAGATGATCGAGATCGCGCCGCTGGCCTATATGCGCGGGCGCACGCTGAACCATGCCTTCATCATCCTGGACGAGGCGCAGAACACCACGCCCGAGCAGATGAAGATGTTCCTCACGCGCATCGGCTTCGGCTCCAGGGCGGTGATCACCGGCGACATCACCCAGATCGACCTGCCCAAGGGGCAGAAGAGCGGCCTGGTGGAAGCGCAGCACGTGCTGCGCGACGTGCGCGGCATTGCCTGCACCCGCTTTACCAGCATCGACGTGGTGCGCCATCCGCTGGTGGCCCGCATCGTCGATGCCTATGAGGAATACCATGCCCAGCACAAGGACGCTTAATTGAAATCCCAGAAATCCAAGTCTTCCGCCGTGAGCCTGACCCTGTTCGACGGCGACGGCCGCGCGCGCAAGAGCGCCGCGCACGCGCTGCGCGTACAACTGCCCGACGGCCGCAGCCTGACGCTGGACCTGTCGCAGGCCGCCGACGGCGTGGTGGCGCTGCTGGCCGAGCATACTGATACCAACCAGCAGGCCGGCCTGCTGGTGCGCCCGGACAACCATGACTCACTGTCGGTGGCCGTGACCGCCACGCCAGTGGTCACCACCACGGGCACCCCGGCCACCCCGCCCGCCCTGGAACTCGAGATCCAGAACGGCGACGGCGTCGGCAAGCGCGCCGGCCTGCCGACGCGCCGCAAGATCGAGACCTGGGTCAAGTCGGCGCTGTATGCCGACGCGGCGCTGACTATCCGCTTTGTCGGCGAGGAAGAAGGCCGCACGCTGAACCGCACCTACCGCGGCAAGGACTACGCCACCAACGTGCTGACCTTTGCCTATGCGGAAAACGAAGATGACCCGGTCACGGGCGATGTCGTGCTGTGCTGCCCGGTGGTGGAAGCCGAGGCGCGCGAGCAGCGCAAACCGCTGGAAGCGCACTATGCGCACCTGATCGTGCACGGCGTGCTGCACGCGCAAGGCTACGAGCACGAGGAAGACGCCGAGGCCGAGGAAATGGAAGCGATCGAGACCGAGACGCTGCAGGCGCTGGGCTACGCCGATCCTTACCAGGGCGACCGCACCGCGTGATCCTCGCGTGATCCCTTTCTCACAGGCGGCGCCGACCGGGCGCCGCTTGCTGCACAAATCGTCTCAGGCCACCGCCCACCGTCACGGGACGGCCAGGCTTTTAGTGTATCCTTCAGACGATCTCCACCACGCGCTCGCCGCGAAATGAACGACCCTTATCCCAGTTCGAAGCCCGCTTACCTGAAGCAGGCCGATCGGCCCAGATCGCTTCTCGAACGCCTGTCAGACCTGATTTCCCCCGAGCCGGACACCCGCGCGGAATTGCTCGAAGTGCTCCAGGAAGCGCATGAGCGCAACCTGATCGACGCCGACTCGCTGTCGATGATCGAGGGCGTGTTCCAGGTCTCCGAACTGACCGCGGCCGACATCATGGTGCCGCGCGCGCAGATGGATATGGTCAATATCGCGGACGCCCCGGAGGCATTCATCCCCTTCATGCAGCAGACGGCGCACTCGCGCTTCCCGGTCTACGAAGGCAGCCGTGACAACATCATCGGCATCCTGCTGGCCAAGGACCTGCTGCGCTACTACACCGACCCCGCCTTCGACCTGCGCGAGACCCTGCGCCCGGCGGTGTTCATCCCCGAGTCCAAGCGCCTGAACATCCTGCTGCGCGACTTCCGCATCAACCGAAACCATATCGCCATGGTCGTCGACGAGTACGGCGGCGTGGCCGGCCTGGTGACGATCGAGGACGTGCTGGAGCAGATCGTGGGCGACATCGAGGATGAGTTCGACCTGGACGAAGACCAGGACAATATCCTGCCAATGCCCGACGGCAGCTGGCGCGTGCACGGCCTGACCGAGATCGCCCAGTTCAACGAGGCCTTCGGCACCGCCTTCTCCGACCACGACGTTGATACCGTGGGTGGGCTGCTGTCCAACCACGTGGGCCACGTGCCCCACCGCGGCGAGGTCATCACCCTGCCGCCGATCCGCTTCGAGGTGCTGCGCGCCGACGCGCGGCAGGTGCACCTGCTGCAGGTGCACCGAGAATCCAACGGCGACAACGCGGGCGCGGCCGGCGCATGAAGCGTTCGGCCCCGATCCTCAACGGCGCCGCCGCTGCCGACGCCGCCCCGACGGGCGTGCCTGGCACGCGCGCGCATTCGCGCACAGCGACCATGGCGCGGCTGCTGCTGGCCGGCGTGCTCGGCATCGCCCATACGCAAGCCTTCGCCCCCCATGACTGGTGGTGGCTGCAGATCCTGTCGCTGGCCGGCCTGGCCGCGCTGATGGCCGACGCGCCGCGCGCGCGCCTGGCCGCCGCCACTGGCTATGCCTTCGGGCTGGGCTGGTTCCTGTCCGGCATCTGGTGGCTCTATATCAGCATGCACGTCTACGGCGAGATGCCGGCGTGGATGGCCGCGCTCGCGGTGGTGCTGTTCTCGGGCTTCCTGTCGCTCTACCCGGCGCTGGCCGGCGCGCTGTGGCATCGGCTGACGGCGCGCCTGCCCAGGGCCACGCTGCTGGCGCCGCTGGCCTTCGGCGCTGCCTGGGGTCTCGCCGAATGGCTGCGCGGCGTGGTGTTTACCGGCTTCCCGTGGCTGTCGGGCGGGTATGCCCATACCGATGGCCCGCTGGCCGGCTTCGCGCCGCTGGTTGGCGTGTACGGCATCGGCGCCCTGGCAGCCGCGGTGGCGGCACTGCTGGCGGCTGCCGTACGCGGACTGGGCCGCGGCGAACGCGGCCGGGCGCTGGGCGCATTGGCACTGGCACTGGCCCTGCCCGCTGCGGGCGCCGCGCTGGCGCCGCTGGCCTGGACCACGCCCGCCGGCAAGCCGCTGTCGGTGCGGCTGCTGCAAGGCAACGTGGCCCAGGACATCAAGTTCGAGCCCGCCGGCATCCAGCGTTCGATCGAGCTGTACCGCGACATGATCACCGCCGCGCCGGCCGACCTCGTGGTCACGCCGGAAACCGCGTTCCCGGTCATCCTGCAAGAACTGCCGGTCGACGTGGCCGTGGCGGTGCGTGACTACGCGCTGGCCAGCGGCACCACGGTGCTGTTCGGCGCCGCCGGCGCCGACTCCCCGGTGGACTTCACCAACAGCGTCTTCGGCCTGGGCCCCGAGACCGAACGCCTGTACCGCTACAACAAGCACCACCTGGTGCCATTCGGCGAATTCATCCCGCTGGGGTTCCGCTGGTTCGTCGACATGATGAAGATGCCGCTGGGCGACTTCCGCCGCGGCGGGCTCGACCAGGCCTCGCTGCCGGTGCGCGGCGTGCGCGTGGCGCCCAATATCTGCTACGAGGATCTGTTCGGCGAGGAAATCGCGCAGACGCTGCGCCAGCAGCCGGCGCCGGCCAATATCCTCGCCAACCTGACCAACCTGGCGTGGTTCGGCGACACCATCGCGCTGGACCAGCACCTGCAGATCTCGCGCATGCGCGCGCTGGAAACGCGCCGGCCGATGCTGCGCTCGACCAATACCGGCATGACGGCGGTGGTGCGCCCGGACGGCTCGGTGCAGCAACGCCTGCCGACCTTCACGGTCGGCACGCTGGCGGCCGAGGTGCAGGGCATGCAGGGGCTGACGCCCTATATCCGCTGGGGGAACGCGCCGGCGCTGGCGCTGTTTGCGCTGGTGCTGGGGCTTGCTGCCTGGCGTGCGCGCAAGATGCGCGGTGCAGGCTGAAGGCACAGGTTGAAGCAAGCACCGGACGCGGCGGGATCGCCGCCGCCGTCCGGCGCTTGATTGCGGTGCCGGTTGTGGCGCCTCAGGTGAGCGCCAGCCGGTTCAGTTCAGCAGCCCGGTCGCCACGGACACGGTGGCCGCGGCGATCATGACCGCGATTGCGACCAGATATGGTTTGCGAGAAAGAAGTGCCATGATGCCAAGTCCCCATCAATCATCAGTTACCGACAGACGGCCCCTGCCCTACCAGCCAGCAGCCGGCCGTGCCCGCCATGCCGGCACGGACTGTCAACCGCAACGCTCTGAAACGGGTTGCTTACTCATACTGTATACAAAAACGTTATCGGCCAGCAGCGGCCAAACCTGAAATCCGCCTCAGTATTTTCCCGATGCGTTGCGTAGGGCCGACATTGGCAAGCATCCTCAGCCATCGGTGCGTGCCCTAGCCGGCCCCGCCAAACGGGGCGCCTTGCCAAAAAGCCGATAGAATTCAGGGTTTGGCAAAATCCGCATGCGCCGGCTCCGGCACGCGCTGCGCGGCCTGCATGCCGGGCGCCGCGACCGCGCCCGGGTGCCTCTACCTAGTCTTCATATGCTGACCTTCCAACAAATGATTCTGACCCTGCAGGCCTATTGGGACCGGCAGGGCTGCGCGCTGTTGCAACCCATCGATCTGGAGGTCGGCGCCGGCACATCCCACGTACACACCTTCCTGCGCGCGCTCGGCCCCGAGCCGTGGCGTGCCGCCTACGTGCAGCCGTCGCGCCGCCCCAAGGATGGCCGCTATGGCGAGAACCCCAACCGCCTGCAGCACTACTACCAGTACCAGGTGGTGCTCAAGCCAGCGCCGGAGAGCATCCTGGAGCTGTACCTGGGCTCGCTCGAGGCGCTTGGCCTGGACCTGAAGCAGAACGACATCCGCTTCGTCGAGGACGACTGGGAGAACCCCACGCTGGGCGCCTGGGGCCTGGGCTGGGAAGTCTGGCTCAACGGCATGGAAGTGACGCAGTTCACCTACTTCCAGCAGGTGGGCGGGATCGACTGCAAGCCTATCACCGGCGAGATCACCTACGGCATCGAACGCCTGGCGATGTACCTGCAGAGGGTCGAGAACGTCTTTGACCTGATCTGGACCGAGTGGGTCGAGAACGGCGAGACGCGCCGCCTGACCTACGGCGATGTGTACCACCAGAACGAAGTCGAGCAGTCGACCTACAACTTCGAGCACAGCAACACCGAGATCCTGTTCCGCCATTTCGCCGACCACGAAGGCGAGGCCAAGCGGCTGATGGGCAATGGCGAAGGGGCTGACGACGGCCAGACCGCCCGCACGCGCCTGGCGCTGCCCGCCTATGAGCAGGTGCTCAAGGCCGCCCACACCTTCAACCTGCTCGATGCGCGCGGCGCGATCTCGGTGACCGAGCGCGCGGCGTATATCGGCCGCATCCGCAACCTGTCGCGCCAGGTGGCGCAGGCCTACTACGACTCGCGCGAGGCCCTCGGCTTCCCGATGTGCGGCAACGGCGGAGCCCGGGCATGACGCGACTGGCGCGCAGCGCGTTGTGCTGCGCCATGGCGATCGCCGCGCTGGCCGCCGCCGGCAATGCCATCGGCGCGCGCGCACAGGCGGCACCCAGCGCGCAGGTCCTGCTGCTGCCGGCGGAACTGAGCAATGTGTGCGAAGCCGACCCGCAGGCGCTGCAACTGGCCATGGCACGCCAATGGCGCACGTCGCTGAACGCGCTCGACCAGTGGACGCAACTGGTGCGCTCGTTCTCGTGCGACCTGTCCGGCCAGCGCGACCTGGGCTGGCACCGCGTGCCGCTGCGCGCCTATGAAAGCGCGATCCGCTACCCGCTGACGTGGGTCGAGACGGAAACCCACAACGGCCGCACGCGCCGCAAGGTCAAGACGTACTACTCGGCTGCGCAGCTGCCGCCGAAGATCGATTTCTGGGTGGGCGGGCGCATCGACGAGATCCGCTACGACAAGCGCCTGCGCCGCATCGACGCACGCTTCCCGGCGGCAGGCAGCCGCGGCGGCAGCAACGGCGCGGCCAGCGCCGCGGCGGCCGCGCAATGCGCCTACACCACGCTGCAATTCCGGCAACAGAACGGCCTGTGGCTGCTGTCCGGAGTGGAACCTAATCTTTCGCCGCGCTGCTGACAAGCGGCGCGCGCTACAACCTGTTGGATACGATTCATGTCGCAACCCATGACCGACTCGCTGCTGATCGAACTGTTCACCGAAGAGCTGCCACCCAAGGCGCTGGCGCGCCTGGGCGACGCCTTCGCGCAGGGCCTGTTCGCCGGCCTGGGCGAGCGCGACCTGCTTGAGCCGGGCGCCACCGTGACGCCGTTCGCCACCCCGCGCCGCGTGGCCGCGCTGGTGTCGGGCGTGCGCCGCAGCGCGCCCGACCGCGAGCAGCGCGAGAAGGTCCTGCCGCTGTCGGTGGCGCTGGACGCCAAGGGCGAGCCCACCGCGCCGCTGGCCAAGAAGCTGGCCGCGCTGGCCAAGTCGGTCGGCGTCGCCGAGATTGACTGGCAGTCGCTGGAGCGCGCCTCCGACGGCAAGGCCGAGGCCTTCTTCTACCGCTATACCGCACGCGGCGCCGAACTGGCTGCCGCGGTGCAGGCAGCGCTGGAAGACACCATTGCGAAGCTGCCGATCCCCAAGGTCATGAGCTACCAGCGCCCGGACGGCAGCACGGTGCATTTCGTGCGCCCGGCGCACAGCCTGATCGCACTGTTCGGCGCCGAGATCCTGCCGGTGACGCTGCTGGGGCTGCAGGCCAGCAACCTGACCCAGGGCCACCGCTTCCTGTCGCATGGCGTGATCGAGATCGCGCATGCCAATGACTATGCGCAGCAGCTGGAATCCGCCGGCCGCGTGGTGGCCAGCTACGCCGAGCGCCGCGAGCGCATGCGCACCGCGCTGCTCAAGGAAGCCGGCGCCGACCAGGTGATCATGCCCGAGTCGCTGCTCGATGAAGTCAATTCGCTGGTGGAATGGCCGGTGGTCTATGCCTGCCATTTCGAGGAAGCCTTCCTGGCGGTGCCGCAGGAATGCCTGATCCTGACCATGCAGACCAACCAGAAGTACTTTGCGCTGACCGATGCCGACGGCCACCTGCGCAACCGCTTCCTGATCGTGTCGAACCTGGCCACCGAGACGCCGCAGTCGATCATCACCGGCAACGAGCGCGTGGTGCGCCCGCGCCTGGCCGATGCCAAGTTCTTCTTCGACCAGGACCGCAAGAAGACGCTGGCGTCGCGCGTGCCGCAGCTGGCCAGCGTGGTCTACCACAACAAGATCGGCACCCAGCTGGACCGCGTGCAGCGCCTGCAGCAGATCGCCGGCCATATCGCCGATGCGCTCAACGCCGCCGGCGTGCCCACCGACAAGGCCGCCGCGATGCGCGGCGCCGAACTGGCCAAGGCCGACCTGCTGACCGATATGGTCGGCGAGTTCCCCGAGCTGCAGGGCACCATGGGCACGTACTATGCCCGCCACGACGACGAAGCCGAAGACGTGGCACTGGCCTGCTCCGAACACTACCGTCCGCGCTTTGCCGGCGATGCGTTGCCCGCAGGCGCGGTCAGCACCGCCGTGGCGCTGGCCGACAAGCTCGAGACCCTGGTCGGGATCTGGGGCATCGGCCTGCAGCCCACCGGCGAGAAGGACCCGTTCGCGCTGCGCCGCCATGCGCTGGGTATCCTGCGCATGCTGATCGAAAAGCCGCTGGCGCTGTCGCTGTCGTCGCTGCTGGCGCTGACGCAGCAGGCCTTTGCCGGCATCGCTGCAGTCAAGCCGGCCCCCGAGGCAATCAGCGACTTCCTGTACGACCGCGTGCGCAGCTACCTGAAGGACAAGGGCTACACCACCAACGAAGTCGAGGCCGTGGTCAGCCTGCGCCCGGACCAGCTGCACGACATCCTGGGCCGCATGGAGGCAGTGCGCACCTTTGCCGCGCTGCCCGAGGCCGAGGCCCTGGCCGCCGCCAACAAGCGCATCACCAACATCCTGCGCAAGAACACAGAGCCGGTCGGCGCGGTCGATCCGGCGCTGTTCCGGGAAGAGGCCGAAGGCGCGCTGCACGCCGCCATCGAGCGCGTGCGCCCGGCCGTGGAAGCGGCCTTCGCCAGCGGCGATTTCACCGCCGCGCTGCGCGACCTGGCCCAGCTGCGCGATGCCGTCGACCGCTTCTTCAATGATGTGATGGTGATGGCCGAGGACGCGCAGCTGCGCGCCAACCGCCTGGCGCTGCTGGCTTCGCTGCATGCGATGGCCAACCGCGTGGCCGACATCTCCAAGCTGGCCGCCTGATCGCAGCCATCGCCGCCAGCCACCGGAGCCGCACATGCCGCAGACGCCGCCCAAGTTTGTCATCCTGGACCGCGACGGGGTGGTCAACCTCGACAGCGACCAGTTCATCAAGACGCCCGATGAATGGGTGCCGATCGACGGCAGCCTGGAGGCCATCGCCGCGCTGAACCAGGCCGGCTACCGCGTGGTGCTCGCCAGCAACCAGTCCGGCATCGGCCGCGGGCTGTTCGAGATGAGCGCGCTCAACGCCATGCACGAGAAGATGCACACGTTGCTCGCGCGCGCGGGCGGGCGCGTCGACGCGGTGTTCTTCTGCCCGCATACCGCCGCGGACGGTTGCGACTGCCGCAAGCCCAAGCCGGGCATGCTGGAGCAGATCAGCGAGCGCTTCGGCATCGAGCTCCGCGGCGTGCCCATCGTTGGCGATTCGTTGCGCGACCTGGAAGCCGGCGTGGCGATCGGCTGCGCGCCGCACCTGGTACGCAGCGGCAAGGGTCAGAAGACCCTCAACCAGGGCGGCCTGCCGCCGGGCACGCAGGTGCACGACGACCTGCGCGCGTTTGCGCGCTGGCTGACCGGCAACGGCGGCGTACAGCGCCCGCCCACTCATAGCGCCGGCTGACCGCCCGCATCCATTCCCTATTCGCGCCCCCCGCATGACGTTTCTCCGTTCCCTGTTGTTTGCGCTGTACCTGCTGGTGCTGACGCCGCCGTACGCGTGCGCCTGCTTCCTGGTGTTCCCGTTCATGAATGCCGACCAGCGCTTCCGCTTCGTGCGCGGCTGGCCCCTGCTGGTGATCTGGGCCGCGCGCGGCATCTGCGGCATCCAGTACCGCATCGAAGGCCATGAGCATATGGACGTGATGCTCGACAAGCCGGTGGTGCTGCTGTCCAAGCACCAGTCAGCCTGGGAAACCGTGGCCTACGTGGCGCTGATGCCCAAGCCGCTGTGCTTCGTGTTCAAGCGCGAGCTGCTGCTGGTGCCGTTCTTCGGCTGGGCGCTGGGCATGCTGAAGATGGTCCATATCAACCGCAGGGAAGGCATCCGCGCCTTCGCCTCGGCCGCGCGCCAGGGCCGCGATCGGCTGGCCGAAGGCGCCTGGATCATCATGTTCCCGGAAGGCACGCGCACGCCTTCGGGCCTGGAGAAGGCGCGCTACAAGAGCGGCGGCGCGCGCCTGGCGGTGGAAACCGGCGCCTGGGTGCTGCCGATGGCGGTCAACTCGGGCCGGGTGTGGCCGCGCAATTCGTTCCTGAAGCGCCCGGGCATGGTGACGATCTCGGTCGGCCCGGCGATCGCTTCGGCCAACAAGACCGCAGACCAGCTCAACCAGGAGGTGGCGGAATGGATCGAGCGCGACATGCGCCGCATCGATCCGCAGAGCTACCGGGGCGCGGCCCCGGGCGGGCCCGCCGCATGAAGCTGCTGCGACCCGACGCCGACGGCGCGCAGCTGGAGCTGCCGCTGGCGGAGTCCGCCCAGGCGCCGCAGCCTGCGGCCCCGCTTGCACAAGAGCCCCCGCAGCAGCCCGCATGGCCGGTGCCGCAACCCAACGCACGCCTGCTGCGTATCGGCGAACGGCCGCTGCACTACACGCTCAAGCGCTCGGCGCGCCGCACCATCGGCTTCACCATCGACGACCGCGGCCTGTCGATCACGGCGCCGCGCTGGGTCACGCTGGCGGACATCGAGTCGGCCATCCTGGAAAAACAGCGCTGGATCTTCAACAAGCTGGGCGAGTGGCGCCACCGCGAGTCGCGCCGCATCCTGCCCACGGTGCAATGGCGCGACGGCGCCAGCCTGCCCTTCCTGGGGCAGCCGCTGACGCTGTCGCTGGAGTCGCCGCTCGGCGCGCTGCTGTTCGATGCCGACCGCCGCGTGCTGCACCTGGCGCTGCCGGGCCATGCCGACGAGCAGCAGATCAAGGACCGCGTGCAGGGCTGGCTGCAGCAGCAGGCGCGCCGGCTGCTGGCCGAGCGGCTCGATATCTATGCTGACAAGCTGGGCGTGCGCCACACCGGCTTTGCGCTGACCTCGGCCGCCACGCGCTGGGGCAGCTGCACCGCCGACGGCAAGATCCGGCTGAACTGGCGCCTGATGCATTTCCCGCTGTCGATGATCGACTATGTCGCCGCGCACGAGCTGGCGCACCTGAGGGAAATGAACCACGGCCCGCGCTTCTGGCAGACCGTGGAATCGATCTTCCCCGAGTTCCGCGATGCGCGCGCGCAACTGCGGGCACACCCGCCCGAGCTGTTGCCGACCTTCTGAGCGGGCGGGAGCGGGCCGGTACGTTTCGGCCAAACGCACTAAAATGGCGCCTTCCTATACCTAAAACAGTTGAAGGCCCTCAAATGCGACTCCTCCACACCATGCTGCGCGTCGGCGACATGCAGCGCTCCATCGATTTCTACACCCGCGTGCTCGGCATGCAGCTGCTGCGCCAGAGCGACAACCCTGAGTACAAGTACCGCCTCGCCTTCGTCGGCTACGGCCCCGAGAGCGAGACCGCGGTGCTGGAGCTGACCTACAACTACGGCGTCGACCAATATGACCTGGGCACGGCCTACGGCCATATCGCGCTGGAAACCGACGATGCCGCGGCCGCCTGCGAGCGCATCCGCGCCGCCGGCGGCAAGGTCGCGCGCGAAGCCGGCCCGGTCAAGGGCGGCACCACCGTGATCGCCTTTGTCGAAGACCCGGACGGCTACAAGATCGAGCTGATCGAGCGCCATTCCACCCGCGACGCCAGCCGTCCCTGACGGACGCTGGCCATGAGCACGCAAACCCTGACCCGGCAGCCGCTCGACGGCATCGCCGTGGGCCTGATGGTGGTGCTGTGCGCCGCCTGGGGCCTGCAGCAGGTGGTGATCAAGGTCACCGCGCCGCTGATGGGCGCGGTGCTGCAGGCCGGCGTGCGCTCGGCGGTGGCGGCGTTGCTGGTGTTCGGTTTTGCCGCCTGGCGCGGCACGCCGCTGTGGCGGCGCGACGGCACGCTGAACGCGGGCTTGCTGGCCGGGCTGCTGTTCGGCGCGGAGTTCTTCTGCATCTTCGTCGGCCTGGGCCACACCACGGCCTCGCGCATGGCGGTGTTCCTGTACACCGCGCCGATCTTCACCGCGCTGGGACTGCATTTCGCGGTGCCGGGCGAGCGGTTGCACACCGGGCAATGGCTGGGCGTGGCACTCGCGTTTGCGGGCATGGCGCTGGCCTTTGCCGATGGCATTGCCGCGCCATCGGCGCAGGGCAGCACGCTGCTGGGCGATGCGCTTGGCATCCTCGCCGGCGCACTGTGGGCCGCCACCACCGTGGTGGTGCGCGCCAGCCCGCTGGCCAGCGCCCCGGCCAGCAAGACCCTGCTGTACCAGCTGGCGGTGTCCGCGGTGATGCTGCTGGCGATGGCGGTGGCCGCCGGCCAGACCGCAACCGTGCAGATCGACGGGGTGGTGCTGGCGAGCCTGTTCTACCAGTCAGTGCTGATCGCGTTTGCCAGCTACCTGGCCTGGTTCTGGCTGCTGCGGCGCTACCTGGCGTCGCGGCTGTCGGTGTTTTCCTTCCTGACGCCGCTGTTCGGGGTCGCCTTCGGCGTGGTGCTGATGCACGACGCGGTGGGCGCGCGCTTTGCCGTGGCGGCCGTGCTGGTGCTGGCGGGGATCGTGCTGGTCAATCGCCGCGCCTGAGCGGCGCGGCTACCGCAATACGGTGGCGGCCCGGAGCCGCCGCTTCCTGGCGCTCAGCGGCGTGCCTCGAACGAGAACATGCCGAGCGCGTCGCGCACTTCGTCCAGCGTCTGCTGGGTCAGTGCGCGCGCCTTCGCGGTGCCCTGGCGCAGGATGTCCAACACATAGTCCGGATCCTTGGCCAGTTCTTCGCGGCGCGCGCGGATCGGGGCCAGCATGTCCTGCAGGATGCCCTCGATGCGGCGCTTGAGCACCATGTCGCCCAGGCCGCCCTGCTGGTAGTGCTCCTTCAGCGCCTTGACTTCCTCGGTGTTGGGGTCGAACGCATCCAGGTAGGTGAACACCACGTTGCCCTCGACCTGGCCCGGGTCCGACACGCGCAGGTGGTTGGGGTCGGTGTACATGCTGTGCACCGCGGCCTTGATCTGCTCGGGCGAGGCCCCCAGCGCGATCGCGTTGCCCAGCGACTTGCTCATCTTGGCCTTGCCGTCCACGCCAGGCAGGCGGCCGAACTCGGGGATCAGGGCCTTGCATTCGGGCAGCACTTCGCGGCCGACCTGGTGGTTGATGCGGCGCACGATCTCGTTGGTCTGCTCGATCAGCGGCGCCTGGTCTTCGCCCACCGGCACCACGTGGGCCTTGAAGGCAGTGATGTCCGCGGCCTGCGATGCCGGGTAGCACAGGAAGCCGGCCGGGATGTCACGGCCAAAGCCACGCGCCTGGATCTCGTCCTTGATGGTCGGGTTGCGCTCAAGCCGCGCCACCGTGACGAAGTTCAGGTACATCAGCGTCAGCTCGGCCAGCGCCGGCAGGTGCGACTGCACGGTGATGGTGGTCTTGGCCGGGTCGATACCGACGGCCAGGTAGTCCAGCGCCACTTCCAGCACGTTGCGGCGCACCTTGTCGGGATCGTGCGCGTTGTCGGTCATGGCCTGGGTGTCGGCCAGCAGCACGTATTGCTCATGCGAGTCCTGCAGCGCCACGCGGCTCTTCAGCGAGCCGACATAGTGGCCAAGGTGCAGCGGGCCGGTGGGACGGTCGCCGGTCAGGATCACGGGACGCCGGTTGGTTTGGGTCTGGGCTGTCATGGGACGGTCTTGCACGAAATAGTCGCGGGAAATTCGGAATTCGGGATGCGCGGGCCTCAGGCGGCCTGTCCGGCCTGGCCGGATGGCGTACCACCCAGGCGCCGGGCCAGTTCGACATACTCGCCGACGGGCACTTCCTCGGCGCGGCGGCCAAGGTCGAAGCCCATCGCATCGAAGTCGACCTGGTCGCGCAGGAACGAGAGCGTGTTGCGCAGCACCTTGCGCCGCTGCGAGAACGCCGCGGTGACCACGTCGCCCAGCACGGTGATGTCGCAATCGGCATGCGGCGAACGCAGCCGGCCGTCGCTGTGGCGCGGCCACGGGATCATGCGGACCACGGCGGAATCGACCTTGGGCGGCGGGTTGAAGGCGCCCGGCGGCACGTCCAGCACGTGTTCCATGTAGTAGCGGACCTGCAGCATGATCGAGAGCCGGCCGAAGGCCTTGCTGCCGGGCTCGGCCACCATGCGCTCCACCACCTCTTTCTGCAGCATGAAGTGCTGGTCGCGCACCTGGTCGGCGAAGTCCATCAGGTGGAACAGCAGCGGGCTGGAGATGTTGTATGGCAGGTTGCCGACGATGCGCAGCGGGCGGCCTGGCACGGCGAGCTTGTCGAAATCAAACGCCAGCGCATCGCCGGCGTGGACCTGCAGGCGCTCGCCATAGCGGCGGCGCAGGCGCTCGACCAGGTCGCGGTCCAGCTCCACCACCTGCATCTGCGGGATCCGTTCGAGCAGCGGGTCGGTCAGCGCGCCCAGGCCGGGCCCGATCTCGACCAGCACGTCGTCGGCCTGCGGGCTGATGGCATTGACGATGCCGTGGATGATGGTGTCGTCGACCAGGAAGTTCTGCCCGAATCGTTTGCGGGCCACATGGCCCTGGTGCACGTTTGAACGCATGGGTTATTCGTCCAGCTTCAGCATGGCGGCTGCAGGCCGGAATGGGTGTGGCCAGGATGGCTGCCCGTGGCACCGTTGCTGCCAGGGCGCCGGCCATTGGCGTGGCCGGCCATGGTGACCGCACTGCGGATGGCCTCGATCATGCTGCCGTGTTCGGCCTGGCCGGTGCCGGCAAGGTCGAGCGCGGTGCCATGGTCCACCGAGGTGCGGATAAAGGGCAGCCCCAGCGTGATATTCACGCCGTGGCCGAAGGTGCCGTATTTCAGTGGCGCCAGCCCCTGGTCATGGTACATCGCCAGCACGCAGTCGGCATCGCGCAGGTGGCGCGGCTGGAACAGCGTGTCGGCCGGAAAGGGCCCGCGCGCGTCGATGCCGGCATCTTTTGCCTGCGCCAGCGCGGGCGTGATGATGTCGATCTCTTCGCGGCCCATATGGCCGCTTTCGCCGGCATGCGGGTTCAGGCCCGTGACCAGGATGCGCGGCCGCAAGATGCCGAAGTAGCGGCGCAGGTCGGCATCGATGATCGACAGCGTCTGCACCAGCAGCGGCACGGACAGCGCATCGGGCACCGCGCGCAGCGGCAGGTGGGTGGTGGCCAGCGCCACGCGCAGCATGGCCCCGTCATGCGCGGGCTGCGGGCCGGCCAGCATCATCACCACGCGCGGCACGCGGGCGCTGTCGGCCAGGTATTCGGTATGGCCGGTGAAGGGCACGCCGGCGTCGTTGATGGTGCTCTTCTGCACCGGCGCCGTGATCATTGCGGCATACCGGGGCGCGGCCTTGCCGCGCGCGCGGCAGCCGCGGATGGCGGCATCGAGCAGCTTCAGCACATAGGGGCCGTTGCGCGCGTCGAGCCGCCCGGCCTCGCACGCGACCGCCAGCGGGATGTCCTCGACGATCACGTCGCCGTCGGCAATGCGCCGCTCCCAGGCGTGCGTGGCGCCCAGCGCCGCGGCGCGATCGGCCAGCAGGCGGGCATCGCCCAGCACATGGAAGCGGTATTGGCCGCCGCCGACACCATTGTTGGCGCCCGCCAGCTGCAGCAACGCCCCGATGGTGATATCGGGACCGATGCCGGCGGGTTCTCCGGTCGAGATGGCAAGGGCTAGCGGGTCGGGCATATCAGGTCAGCTCGGGGGGCCGGCGCTTCAGCGCTGCCGGTTTACCCGGTACTCCACGTACGCCTGCGAACGCAGCTGGCGCACCCAGTCATCATAGGCTGCGCGCAGCTTCTGTTCGCGGACTTCGGCACGGGCGAAGTCGCGCTGCTTCTCGGGCGACATCTCGGTCTCGCGCCGGTTGAGCACCTGGATCAGGTGCACGCCGAACTGCGTGACCACCGGCTCCGAGATCTCGTTCGGGCGCAGGCGGCTCATGGCCTGCTCGAACTCGGGCACCAGCTCGCCCGGCGACACCCAGCCGAGGTCGCCGCCGTTCTGCGCCGAGCCGTCCTGCGAGAAGCGCTTGGCCGCGTCGGCAAAATCGCCGCCGTGGGTGATGCGGTCGCGCAGCGTGCCGAGCTGGCGGCGCGCCTCGGCCTCGGGCATGTTGGGGCCGGTGCGGATCAGGATGTGGCGCACCTGGGTCTGGGTGATCTTCGAGGCCGCGGCCGGGCTGGATGCCGGCGCCGCGCGCCTGGCCACCAGCTTGACCACATGGAAGCCCGCGGCGCTTTCCACCACCTGCGGCGCCACGCCGCCAGCCTGCAGGTCGACCACGGCGTTGGCGAACTGTGCCGGCAGGCGGCCGATCTCGCGGAAGCCCATCGCGCCGCCCTGGGCCGCCTCGGCGCCCTCGGAGTTGGCCTGCGCCAGCTGCGCGAAGTCGGCACCGCCCTGGGCCTGCTTGAGCAGCCCTTCGGCCTTGGCGCGCTGCGCCTGCTTCTGTGCGTCCGAGGCATTCTCGGGCACACGCACGAGGATCTGCGCCACGTTGTACTCGGCGGGGCCGCTGGCGGCGCCCTGGCCGCCGCGGGCCGCCAGGTAGTTGTCGATCTCGCCGTCGTAGACCTGCACCTTGGAATCGACCTCGCGCTCGCGCAGGCGGATCACCTGCACCTGCTTGCGCAGTTCCTCGCGGTACTTGGTCCAGGTCATGCCGCTGGCCTCGACGCGGCGGCGCAGCTCGGCCGCATTCAGCCGGTTCTGCTGCGCCACCGATTCGATGGCGCGGTCGATTTCCTGGTCGGTCACGCGGATGCCGGCTTCCTGTGCGGCCTGGGTCTGCACGCGCTCCATCACCAGGCGCTCGAGCACCTCGCCCAGCAGGTCGGCGCGCGCAGGCACCGGGCGGCCGGCGGCACGCAGCTGGCCTTCGATTTCGTCGGCACGGTCGAGCAGCTCACGCCGCGTGATCACGCTGTTGTTGACGACCGCGACCACTTCGTCGACCAGTTGCGAACGCTTCTGGCCGCCGGCCTGCGGCACGCCCAGCTTGGGCTGGCTCGACGGCGCCGCGACGTCAGACGCCTGCGGCACGAAGATGCCGCTGGAGCGCGGGGCCGTCCCGGGCGCCTTGAGTTGCGCGGCAGCCGGCACCGTCATGGCGGCCAGCACGGCCGGCAGCAGCAAGCGGTGCCAGGACGTCAGGAGAAAGGAAAACACGGCGAATTCTTGACGTTTCATCGTAATCCGTCATTCATAGTGATCGAACTGGGTCGTCGGCACCGGCTTGGCCGACACGGGCTCATAGCCGGGCACGTTCAGGCGCAGGATATTCAACGGGTTGGAACCGATCTTGGAAAGGCCACGGAGCTCCACCTGCAGGAAGACCCGCCCGGTGTAGCCATTCGTGGTGTTGCGGAAGCGCTGGTAGACCACGCGGCCAACCCAGCAGTCGGCGGCGTACTCGACGCCGGCCAGCGCATCGACCATCTGGCTTGCGGTCAGGTCGAAGGCAAAGCGTGCGATGCCGTAGGCACGGCGCGTGATCGGCCACTGGCTTGACACCTCGAACTGGTCGATCGCGGTGTTGTCGGTCACCGAGGTCGGGCGGCGGTAGCGGTAGCCTGCGTTAATCACCTTGCGCGACTCGGGCCGGTAAGAGAGCGCCACGTTGCCGTAGTTGATCCGGTCGCTGTCCGGGTTGTACTGCACGCCCGCGTCCAGGTAGTAGCCGCGGAACATCTGGATGGTGGTGGCCGCCAGCAGGTCCGAGAAACCCGCCTTGGGATCCGCCAGCGTGCCGTTGATCTGCACGCGCTGGCCGGTGAAGTCGTAGCGCTGCGCGATGGTGCCGCGGAAGCGCTCGATCCCGGTGTCGGCCTCGATCAGGCGCGTGGTCACGCCACCGGTCAGCTTGTTGTTGTCGGCGACGCGGTCGTAGCCGGTGAACGGGTTCTCGCTGAAGATCTGCCCGTAGCCGAAGTCGGACTGCACCGTGTCGAACAGCGGGAACTGGCTCTGGTCGCGGAACGGGGTGTACACGTAGAACAGGCGCGGCTCCAGCGTCTGCACATAGTTCACGCCGAACAGGCGGCTGACAGTCGGTGCCTCGCGCTCGAACGTCATGCCCGAGTCCAGGCTCATGGTCGGCAGCACGCGTGAGAAATTATTCTGCACCGTAGGCGTGTTGGAGGCCGCCTCCATCTGGTACTGGGTCGCGTTGAAGGTGACCTTCGGCGTCACGTACCAGCCCGCCCGCACGATCGGGTAGCTGATGCTCGGCTGGATATACATGCGCTCGCCCTGCGGCTGCTGGAAGCCCGTGGACGTCAGCGGAATGCGGAAGCGCGTGTAGTCCGCTTCCACCTGCACGTCGAAGCCGCCCAGGTCATAGCGGATGTACTTGCCGTTGAGCTGCGGCACGCGCTCGTACGACGGCTCGCTTGGGCGCAGCGTCTGGAACTTCTGCACCCGAGCCAGGAACGTGAAATCCTGCCAGTTATAGGTAACGCCGCCTTCCTGCGTGTACTGGCGCAACGTTGATTGCGCAACGCTGCGGTTGAAGTCGTCCGGGTACTGGTCGTCCGATACCCGGTTCACATTCAGGTAGGCATTGAGACCCTTGGCCAGGTTCTGGTTATGCTGGATCGAGTAGGCCCAGCGGTTCGAATTGGTCTTCTTGTCGTCCGGCAGGAACTCGGCGCGCAGGCGCCCGTTGTAGCCCTGGCCAAGGTAACGGTACTCGCCGCCGAGCTGCAGGCCGCGCTCCGTCATCAGCCGCGGATAGATGGTCAGGTCGCGGTTCGGCGCAATGTTGACGTAGTACGGCGTGGTCAGGTCGAAGCCCGAACGCGAGCCGTAGCCCATCAGCGGCGGCAGGAAACCGCTGCGGCGGTCGTCGTTCAGCGGAAAGCTGAACGCCGGCGCCGCCGCGATCGGCACGCCGAAGAAGTTCAGCACGCCGCCGTAGGCCACGCCCACCTGGCGGTCGTTGTCCAGGTCGATCCGGTTCGCGCTGAAATACCAGTCGGCGTTGTCCGGCGAACAGGTGGTGTATGACGCGTGCCTGGCGGTGCTGCGGTCCTTGTCCAGGAAGTCGATGCGCTCGGCCTTGCCCGAGCCGCCGGTCTGCTGGAAATAATAGTCCGGCGACAGCATGTAGCCTTCGTTGGCCTCGACTTTCATCCGCGCCTCGGGGCCGACCGCCAGCGTGCCGCTGCGCGACATGCGCACATTGCCCTGCGCAAAGGCTTCGTCGGTGTCCTGGTCGTAGGTCAGCTTGTCGCCCTTGATCGCACCGCCGTCACGGCGCAGCTCGGCATGGCCTTCCAGCTCGACGCCACGCTCGCTGTAGCCGGTCATGCGGTCGGCCTCGATAAAGGTCGGGGCGCCGGAGCCGGCGTCAGACTGTTTGCCGGGTTCGGCAAGCCGCGGCACCAGTTCGCCGGATTCCATGGGAAGCGGCGGCGCTTTCGGCACGGCTTCGAACACCGGCTCGACCTGGTCGAGATCGGGGATCGCCGAACCGGACATCTGCGCGTGTGCGCCGGCCGACAGGCTGGCCATGGCCAGCACCAGCGGCCGCAGCGCGCCCGCGTGCAGGCCGCCGGCGCGCCTGGCTCGGGCAGGAACGCTGGTTGGGGCAGGCGAAGGCAAGGCCCTGTTGTTCGGTGATCGTTGTTGTTCGGTCATTCGCACGGGTTGTCAGTCTCGGCGTCGGCTGCGGCCCGCCTGCAAGCCGCCAGCCCCCGCCGGAGCAGGCTGCGGGGCAGCGAATGGCCCCTCCCGGGGGCCACCCGGCGCCCGGGTCTGGTCGGGTATTATACGGGGCAACCTAGGGTCCCCTTCCCGCTTACTTTCGGTTTCATTTCCACTCTGCGCCCGTTCCCCACACGTATCTGTATGGCAGCTCTCCCCCACGACCCGCGCCTGGACCAGCTCAAGGCCTGGGTATCCGGACTTGGCCCGGCATGGTCCGCCGATCCCGATTCCTGCGCCCCCGCCTCGGCCGACGCCAGCTTCCGGCGCTATTTCCGCGTCAGCACCGGCCATCCGGCGCATCCCACCACCATCGTGATGGACGCGCCGCCGGCGCACGAGGACTGCCGCCCGTTCATCCATGTGTGCGGGCTGTTCGGCGCGGCCGGCGTGACCGTGCCGACCGTGCTGGCGCAGGACCTGGAGCAGGGTTTCCTGCTGCTGGCCGACCTTGGCAACCAGACCTACCTGTCGCGGCTCGATGATTCCACCGCCCACGGCATGTACGCCGACGCGGCCGCCGCGCTGGTCCGCATCCAGGCCGCCACCCGCCCCGGCGAGCTGCCGGCCTACGACCGCGCGCTGCTGCAGCGCGAGCTCGACCTGTTCCCGCAGTGGTACGTGGCCAGGCACCTGGGCGCCACCCTGACCGAGGCCCAGCAGGCTGACCTGCACGAAGTGACTGAAACGCTACTCGCCAATATTCTTGCGCAGCCGCAGGTCTACGTGCACCGCGATTTCCACTCGCGCAACCTGATGGTGCTCGACGGCGGCGCCAATCCGGGCGTGCTCGACTTCCAGGACGCGGTGATCGGCCCGATCACCTACGACGCGGTCTCGCTGTGGCGCGACGCGTATATCGAATGGGACGAGGAGCAGCAGCTGGACTGGCTGATCCGCTACTGGGAGCGCGCGCGCAAGGCCGGCCTGCCGGTCAACGCCGACTTTGGCGCGTTCTATCGCGATTTCGAGTGGATGGGCCTGCAGCGCCACCTCAAGGTGCTGGGCATCTTCGCCCGCCTGTACCACCGCGACGGCAAGGACGGCTACCTGGCCAACCTGCCGCTGGTGATGAAGTACACCCGCCAGGTGGCCGGCCGCTACACCGAACTGCGCAAGCTGATCCGGCTGCTGGACGCGCTCGAAGGCGTGGCCAGCCCGGCCGGCTACACGTTCTGACGCCGTGCCCGACCACGAGCCGGTTCTGCCCGACAACCACGCGCCCGCCATCACCGCCGCCGGCGAATGGCTGGCCGGCGCGCGCGCGCTCGCGCCGATGCTGCTGGGCGTGGTGCCGTTCGGCCTGATCTACGGCGTGCTGGCCGTCGGCGCCGGCATGCCGGCGTGGCTGGCCTGCGCGATGAGCGTGGTTGTGTTCGGCGGCGCCTCGCAGATGATCCTGACCCAGTTGTGGACCGCCGGCACCCCGGCAGTGGTGATCACGCTGACGGTGGCCATGGTCAACCTGCGCCACGCGCTGTATTCCGCCACCATCGCGCCCACGCTCGCGCACCTGCCGCGGCGCTGGAAGGCGCTGATCGCCTACCTGCTGACCGACGAAGCCTTTGCCGCGATGACGCACCGGCTGGGCGATAGTGGCCCGCGCGCCCGCTACCGCCACTGGTACTACTTCGGCGGCGGCTTCGCCCTGTGGGCCAGCTGGCAGCTGTCGACGCTGGCCGGCGTACTGGTCGGCGCCCAGGTGCCGCGCGACTGGCCGCTGGATTTCTTCCTGCCGCTGACCTTCATCGGCATCATCGTGCCGGGCCTGAAGCACCGCTCGCACGTGGCCGCGGCGCTGGCCGCCAGCGTGCTGGCGGTGGCCTGCTACAGCCTGCCGCACAAGCTCGGGCTGATGGTGGCGGCGCTCGGCGGCATTGCCGTGGGCATGCTGGTGCTGGGCCGCAACCGCCCCGGGCAACGCCCGGCCAGCCGTGGCACCGATGCCACGCCAGGCGGATCGGCTGGCAAGGAGGCCGCATGAGTGCGATGACCCTGCTGTGGGTCTTCCTTGCCGCGGGCCTGGCAACCTTCCTGATCCGCCTGTCGTTCATCGCCGTGGAAGGCCGCGTGCGGCTGCCGTCGTGGTTCCGCACCGCGCTGCAGTTCGTGCCGGCAGCGATGCTGTCGGCGCTGATCGCCCCTGACCTGCTGATGCAGCATGGCGAGCTTGCCCTCACCCCCGCCAACGCGCGGCTGGTGGCCGGCGTGGTGGCCATCCTGATCGCCGCTCGAACCCGCAGCGTGGGCTGGACCATCGCCGGTGGCATGGCCGCGCTGCTTGCCCTGGAGGCTCTCTTCTGATGAAGGCCATGATCTTCGCCGCCGGCCGCGGCGACCGCATGCGTCCGTTGACCGATACCTGCCCCAAGCCGCTGCTGGCGGTGGGCGGCAAGCCGCTGATCGTCTGGAAGATCGAGGCGCTGGCGCGTGCCGGCCTGCGCGACATCGTCATCAACCATGCCTGGCTGGGCGGACAGATCGAAGCCGCGCTGGGAGACGGCAGCCGTTTCGGCGTGCGGCTGGCCTATTCTGCCGAGCGCACTGCGCTGGAAACCGCCGGCGGCATAGCACAGGCCCTGCCGCTGCTGTCCGCGCACCCGGAGCGCGGCGAGATCTTCCTGGCCGTGTCGGGCGACATTTTCTGCGACTACGACTTCCGCAGGCTGTTGCCTCGCGCGCACGACATGGCCGGCGCGCCCGCCCCGCGCATGCACCTGGTGATGGTGCCCAACCCGGATTTTCACCCGAACGGCGACTTCACCTTGGAACCGAACGGCCTGCTGACGCTCGACGGGACACTGGCCAACGGTGGCGAACGGCTGACATTCGGCAATATCGGCCTGTACGACACGCGCCTCTTCACCGCCATCGAACCTGGCACCAAAATGCCGATGACACCCTACTACTGGGAGGCTATCGAGGCCGGCGCCGCTACCGGCGAACGCTTCGACGGACGCTGGGAGAACGTGGGCACGCCGGCGCAGCTGGCCGAGCTGGATGCGGCGCTTGCGGCAGCAGCACCTGTGGCGGCGCACGGGCGCTAAGTCGACTGACTGGGCAGGCCCCGGAAGATCCCGCGGCCAGCAAGGCGCCAGCGGCGGTAGAATCGGCCTGATCCTCCTCATCCCAGGCCCTACCATGTCCGCACCCGACAACGCCCTCCTCGCCGCCTGCCGCGACCGCCGCGCCCGTGTGCTGCAGCACCTGCGCGCCGGCGGCGGCGGCGTGGCGATCCTGCCCACGGCGCCGGAAGCCATGCGCAACCGCGACAGCGACTACCCGTACCGGCACGACAGCTATTTCTATTACCTGAGCGGCTTTACCGAGCCCGAGGCCGTGCTGGTGCTGGTGGCCGGCGCGCCGGGCGACCCCGCCGATGCCGACCGCAGCATCCTGTTCTGCCGCCCCAAGCATGAAGAGCGCGAGATCTGGGACGGTTTCCGTTTCGGCCCGGACGGCGCGCGCGCCGCCTTTGGCTTCGATGAAGCGCATTCGGTCGAAGAGATCGACGCCGCGCTGCCGCCGCTGCTGGCCAACCGCGCGCAGATTGCCTACCCGCTGGCCGACTCGACCCGCACCGACGTGCAGATGCGACGCTGGATGGACGCCGTGCGCGTGCAGGGCCGCGCCGGGGTGGCCGCGCCGTCGGTTGCGCTCGACATCCGCACCCTGCTCGATGAAATGCGCCTGTTCAAGGATGCGGGTGAACTGGCCACCATGCGCCGCGCGGCGCAGATCTCCGCCGGGGCCCATGTGCGGGCCATGCAGGCCACCCGCGCCGGGCTGCGTGAATACCACCTGGAAGCAGAACTGCTCTATGAATTCCGCCGCCATGGCGCACAGAGCGTGGCCTATAACTCGATCGTCGCGGCCGGCCCCAACGCCTGCGTGCTGCACTACCGCGCCGGCCCCGCCGAACTGCGGGACGGCGACCTCTGCCTGATCGATGCCGGCTGCGAGTTCGACGGCTACGCCTCGGACATCACCCGCACCTTCCCGGTCTCGGGCCGCTTCTCGCCGGCGCAACGAGAGCTGTACGACCTGGTGGTGGCCGCGCAGGACGCCGCCATTGCCGAGACCCGCGCCGGCGTGCCCTACAACGTGCCGCACGACGCCGCCGTGCGCGTGCTGGCACAGGGCATGCTCGATACCGGCCTGCTCGACCGCAACAAGGAGGGCACGCTCGACGACGTGCTGGCCAGCGGCAGCTACCGCCGCTTCTACATGCACCGCACCGGCCACTGGCTTGGCATGGATGTCCATGACGTGGGCGAATACCGCGTGGCCAGCCACGGCGGCGAAGGCGAGCGTCCGTGGCGGCCGCTGCAGCCGGGCATGGTGCTGACCATCGAGCCCGGCATCTATGTGCGCCCGGCCGAGGACGTGCCCGAGCGCTACTGGCATATCGGCATCCGCATCGAGGACGACGCCGTGGTCACCGACGGCGACTGCGAGCTGATCACGCGCGGCGTGCCGGTGCTGGCCGACGAGATCGAGGCGCTGATGCGCGATAACGCGAGCGCTGCCGGAGGTCTGCGATGATCGGCTGGCTGCGCAGGATCTTTCCGGGCCAGGCCCGCAGCGGCAGCAATGCTGGCAGCACCCGCCGGCCCGATCCGTCCGAACCCTTCATCATCAACCTGTACGACGACCGCGTGGTGGTGCACCGCCCCGACGGCCAGCGCGAGGAAGTCGCCTGGGACGCGCTCGAGCGCGTGGTGGTGCGGGTGTCCAACCGCGCGCCCTGGGCCGGCACGGCCTGGCTGATCCTGATCGGCACGCCCGATTCGGGCCAGGGCTGCGTGGTGCCGCTCGATGCCGCCAACCATGCGGCACTGGTGGAGCGGCTGCGCGCGCTGCCGGGCTTCAACCACCAGAAGCTCGAGAACGCGCTGCGCGACGCCGCGGCGGGAAAGTCGCGCTCGGATGCGATCTGCTGGAAGCGGGGCACGGAAGCACAACCGCGGGCGGATGGGGACCATGCTGGAGGCAACGACGATGCCGGCCGTGCCGCCTGATTTCCACGGCCTGCGCGACATCGCCATCGTCGGCGGCGGCCCGGTCGGGCTGGCGCTGGCCTGCCAGCTGCTGCGCACTACCGACTGGCGCCTGACACTGGTCGATGCCGCCACGCCTGCGCGCGCCGCGCGCGATCCGCGCGCGATCGCGCTGTCGCATGGCAGCCGCCAGATGCTGGAGCAGATCGGCGCCTGGCCGGTGCCCGGCAGCCCGATCGAGCACATCCATGTCTCGCAGCGCGGCCGCTTCGGCCATGTCCGGCTGCACCATGACGACTATGGCGTGCCGGCGCTCGGCTACGTGGTGCGCTACGGCGACTTGTGCGAGGCACTGGAGCGCGCGCTCGCCCATGCCGCGCAGGCGGCGGGCGAAGGCCGGCTGCAGCGCGTGTTCGAGACCCGCATCGACCAGATCGGGCAGGATCCCGCGCCGCGCGCCGCGGACGACCCTGATGCCGGCACCGTGCAACTGGCCGGCACCGGTCACGACGGCCAGGTGGCGCACTTGTCCGCGCGCCTGGTGGTGCAGGCCGAGGGCGGGCTGTTCCACCAGCAGGCCGCCCACCAGGGCCGCGGCGCGCGCACGCGCGACTACCGCCAGACCGCGGTGATCGCCCATGTGACCTGCTCGCGCCCGCAGCCGGGCTGGGCCTGGGAGCGCTTTACCGAGGAAGGCCCGCTGGCGCTGCTGCCGCATGAGGAGCACGGCGTGCCGGGCTATGCGCTGGTGTGGTGCTGCCCGCCGGACCAGGCGGCACGGCGCATCGCGCTGCCGGAAGCCGAGTTCGCCGCGGAACTGGGCCGAGCCTTTGGCGACCGCATGGGCCATTTCACGCTGGCCGGCAAGCGCCATGCCTTCCCGCTCGGCCTGAATGCTGCACCGGTGACCGTCAACGGCCGCGTGGCGGCGGTCGGCAATGCCGCGCAAACGCTGCACCCGGTGGCCGGACAGGGGCTCAACCTGGGCCTGCGCGACGCCTTCGCGCTGGCCGATTCGCTGCGCAGCGCCTGCACGCCGCAGGCGCTGCAAGCCTTCGCCAGCCGCCACCGGCTTGACCGCGCCGTCACCATCGGCGTGACCGACCTGCTGCCGCGCGTGTTCGGCATCGCCTACCCGCTGGCCGCGCACGCGCGGGGCGCGTCGCTGGCCGCGCTGGCCTGCCTGCCGCCGCTGCGGC
Organism: Cupriavidus sp. CP313; assembly: GCF_054072015.1. Lineage (NCBI taxonomy): Bacteria > Pseudomonadati > Pseudomonadota > Betaproteobacteria > Burkholderiales > Burkholderiaceae > Cupriavidus > Cupriavidus sp. CP313. The sequence continues at coordinate 154,550 of NZ_JBSVZB010000002.1, forward strand.
ATGCGCTGGCGCGCCACATGATGTTCGGGATGCGGCGCTGACCTCAGCCAGTGGCGCAAGCGCCACGCGCGTGGCGGCGTTTGCGCCACGGCCCCCTGCCCGGATGCGCTCCGGATGCTCAAATCTTGGGCAATGGCGACGGTTTGGCGGTAGAATCCTGCCCTCGCACATGTCCCGATCCAACGCCGGCAGCAGTTTCGGCAGGGGCATGTTTTTCCGTTTCGTCTTCCGTCTCAGAGCAGGCTGTCCCGATCCCTTCCCTGGCGCCATCCGCGCCGCGAGGGCGCTACGGTCACCGGGACGGCCTCTCAGAACCGCCGCCCAACCGTGCAGATCGGACCTCACCAACTCCGCAACAACCTGTTTGTCGCCCCGATGGCCGGCGTGACGGACCGGCCCTTCCGCCAGTTGTGCAAGCAGCTCGGCGCGGGCTATGCAGTGTCGGAAATGGTGGCGTCCAATGCACAGCTGTGGAAGAGCGAGAAGACCATGCGCCGCGCCAACCATGCCGGCGAGGTCGAGCCCATCGCGGTGCAGATCGCCGGCGCCGAGCCGTCGATGATGGCCGAGGCGGCGCGCTACAACGTGGACCGCGGCGCGCAGATCATCGACATCAACATGGGCTGCCCGGCCAAGAAGGTGTGCAACGTCGCCGCCGGTTCGGCCCTGTTGCAGAACGAGCCGCTGGTGGTGCGCATCGTCCAGGCCGTGGTCGGCGCCGTGGGCGACCGGGTGCCGGTCACGCTGAAGATCCGCACCGGCTGGGACCGCGAGAACCGCAATGCGCTGCGCATCGCGCGCATGGTCGAGGACGCGGGCATCAGCATGCTGACCATCCACGGCCGCACCCGCGCCGACCTGTACCACGGCGACGCCGAGTACGAGACCATTGCCGCGGTCAAGGCAGCGGTCTCGATCCCGGTGGTCGCCAACGGCGACATCACCACGCCGCAGAAGGCAAAGCAAGTGCTGGCGCTGACCGGCGCGGACGCGATCATGATCGGCCGCGCGGCACAGGGCCGGCCCTGGCTGTTCCGTGAGATCGAGCACTTCCTGAAGACCGGCGAGATGCTGCCGTCGCCGGAAGTGGCCGAGATCCGCGCCATCATGAATGCGCACCTGGAAGACCACTACGCCTTCTATGGCGAATTCACCGGCGTGCGCACCGCGCGCAAGCATATTGCCTGGTACACGCGCGGGCTGCGCGGCGCCAACCTGTTCCGCCACCGCATGAACACGCTGGAGAGCACCGCCGGGCAACTGGCGGCGGTCAATGCGTTCTTCGACGAGCAGGCGCAGATCTCTGACCGGCTGGTGTACGTGGACGACGCAGCACAAGACCAAGACGAAGCGAACAACAACAAAAACGGGGAGTTGCTTGCCGCATGAGCCGCAACGCTATCGACCAGTGCATCCGGGAAAGCCTGGATACGTACTTTCGCGACCTGGACGGCGAAGAGCCGTCCAATATGTACAACATGGTGCTCGAGGCGGTCGAACGGCCGCTGCTGGAAGCCGTGATGGTGCGCGCCGAGCGCAACCAGTCGCTGGCGGCCGCCTACCTGGGCATCAATCGCAATACGCTGCGCAAGAAGCTGCAGCAGCACGGTTTACTTTGAATTTGAAGCGTCTCCCACAGCCATGATCAAGCAAGCCCTACTCTCCGTTTCCGACAAGACCGGCATCGTCGATTTCGCGCGCGAACTGAACGCGCTCGGCGTCACGCTGCTTTCCACCGGCGGCACCGCCAAGCTGCTGGCCGACAGCGGCCTGCCCGTGACGGAGGTGGCCGACTACACCGGCTTCCCGGAAATGCTCGACGGCCGCGTCAAGACGCTGCACCCGAAGGTGCACGGCGGCATCCTGGCGCGCCGCGACCTGCCCGAGCACATGGCCGCGCTGGCCGAGCACGACATCCCGACGATCGACCTGCTGGTGGTGAACCTGTACCCGTTCCAGCAGACCGTGGCCAAGGATGACTGCACCCTGCCCGACGCGATCGAGAACATCGACATCGGCGGCCCGACCATGCTGCGTTCGGCGGCCAAGAACCATCGCGACGTGACCGTGATCGTCGACCCGGCCGACTACGCCGTGGTGCTCGATGAAATGCGCGCCAACGCCAACAGCGTCGGCTATGACACCAATTTCCGCCTGGCCACCAAGGTGTTCGCGCACACCGCGCAGTACGACGGCGCCATCACCAACTACCTGACCAGCCTGGGTGCCGACAAGTCGCACCAGGCCCGCAGTGCGTACCCGCAGACGCTGAACCTGGCCTTCGACAAGGTGCAGGAAATGCGCTACGGCGAGAACCCGCACCAGTCCGCCGCGTTCTACCGCGACCTGAAGGCCGTGGACGGCGCGCTGGCCAACTACGTGCAGCTGCAGGGCAAGGAACTGTCGTACAACAACATCGCCGACGCCGACGCGGCCTGGGAATGCGTCAAGTCGTTCGACGCCGCCAACGGCGCCGCCTGCGTCATCATCAAGCACGCCAACCCGTGCGGCGTGGCGCTGGGCGCGAATGCGCTGGAAGCCTATGACAAGGCCTTCAAGACCGACTCGACCTCGGCCTTCGGCGGCATCATCGCCTTCAACGTCGAGCTGGACGAGACCGCCGCGCAGGCCGTGGCCAAGCAGTTCGTCGAAGTGCTGATCGCCCCGTCGTTCAGCGCCGGCGCGCGTGCCGTGTTCGCGGCCAAGCAGAACGTGCGCCTGCTGGAGATCCCGCTGGGCAAGGGCATCAACCAGTTTGACTTCAAGCGTGTCGGCGGCGGCCTGCTGGTGCAGAGCCCGGACGCCAGGAACGTGCAGCCGTCCGAACTGCGCGTGGTGACGCGCCGCCACCCGACCCCGAAGGAAATGGACGACCTGATGTTCGCCTGGCGCGTGGCCAAGTTCGTCAAGTCCAACGCCATCGTGTTCTGCGGCGGCGGCATGACGCTGGGCGTGGGCGCGGGCCAGATGAGCCGCGTGGATTCGGCCCGCATCGCCAGCATCAAGGCGCAGAACGCCGGCCTGACGCTGGCCGGCTCGGCAGTGGCCTCGGACGCGTTCTTCCCGTTCCGTGACGGCCTGGACGTGGTGGTCGACGCGGGCGCGACCTGCGTGATCCAGCCGGGCGGCTCGATGCGCGACGACGAAGTGATCGCCGCCGCCGACGAGCGCGGCATCGCCATGGTGGTGACCGGCACGCGCCACTTCCGCCACTAAGCACTGGCAGGCTTGCGGTCTTGCCTGGCAAGACCGCCGGCTCCCGAAGCGGTTTCGTTCTCCTGCAAGGGAAAGCGAAACCGCTTTTTGCATTAGGTGCCGGCGCAAAAAGCAATACACTAGCGACGGCATCCAACCTACCCAGCCCATGCGAATCTTAGGCATCGACCCCGGCCTGCGCACCACCGGCTTCGGCGTGATCGAGAAGCACGGCAACAAGCTTGCCTACGTGGCCTCGGGCACGATCAAGAGCGACGGCAATTCAACGCTGCCGGAACGGCTGAAGACGCTCTACGACGGCATCAGCGAAGTGTCGCGCACCTACGCACCCGACTGCGCGGCGATCGAGAAGGTCTTCGTCAACGTCAACCCGCAGTCCACGCTGCTGCTCGGCCAGGCCCGCGGCGCGGCGATCTGCGGGCTGGTGGGCTATGGCTTGCCGGTGTTCGAATACACCGCGCTGCAGCTGAAGGTGGCGGTGGTCGGCTATGGCCGCGCCAACAAGGCGCAGGTGCAGGAAATGGTGACGCGGCTGCTGATGCTGCCCGGCCAGCCCGGCAGCGATGCGGCCGATGCGCTCGGCGTGGCGATCTGCCATGCCAACGGCGGCGATACCCTGGGCACGCTGGCGGGCCTGGCGCCCGACCTGGTGCGCAAAGGCATGCGCGTGCGGCGCGGGCGGCTGGTCGGCTGAGCGCACTGGCGGATGGCGCTTGCCGCGCCCGCTTTCCTATCTTTTACAATCGGGCCTTGGTCTCACCACAGGAACGCTGCATGCCTAGCCAGTCCCGATTGAGCGCGCCGCGCTGGCGCGCCGCCGGCCTCTTCCCGGTTCTTGCCTTCCGGCGATGGCTGTTCCCGGCCGCTGCCGCCGCGGCCTGCGCCATGCTGGTCGCCGGCTGCGCCACCGCGCCGCGCCCGAAGCCCGCCTCCCCGGCGCCAGCGCCCACGCCAAGCGCCCCGCCTCCGGCGGCCTCCGCCGCCCAGCCCAGGCCGCTGGTGATCGCCCACCGCGGCGCCAGCGCGCTGCGCCCCGAACATACGCTTGCCGCCTACGCCAAGGCCATCGAAGACGGCGCTGACGCCATCGAGCCCGACCTGGTCATGACACGCGACGGCGTGCTGGTAGCGCGCCACGAGAACGACATCACCGGCACCACCAACGTGGCCGAACTGCCGCAGTTTGCCGAGCGCAAGCGCACCAAGGTGATCGACGGCGAGCGCCTGACCGGCTGGTTCACCGAAGACTTCACGCTGGCCGAGCTCAAGACGCTGCGCGCGCGTGAGCGCATCCCGCGCCTGCGCCCGAACAATGCGCGCCTGAACGACCAGTTCGAGGTGCCGACCTTCGACGAGATCGTGCGCCTGGCCGAGCAGGCCGCACTGCGCACCGGCAAACCCATCGGCATCTACGCGGAACTGAAGCACCCGAGCTACTTCCGCGGCATCGGGCTGCCGCTCGAGGACAAGCTGGTGGCCGCGCTGCGGGCACAACCCTACCTGCGCAACGCACCCGTGTTTATCCAGTGTTTCGAGACCGGCAGCCTGCGCGCGCTGCGGCGCACGCTTGGCAGCGGGCTGCCCAACGTGAAGCTGGTGCAGCTCATCGGCAACCCGCGCAAGGGCCCGGCCGACTGGAAGCTGGCGGGCGACGGCCGCACCTTCGGCGACATGCTGGGCGCGACCGGCCTGCGCGAGGTGGCGGCCTATGCCGACGGCATCGGCCCCGAGAAGAGCAGCGTGGTGCCGCGCGATGCGCAGGGCGCGCTGGCTGCGCCGACGCCGGTGGTGCGCCAGGCGCATGCTGCCGGGCTGTTCGTCCATCCCTACACCTTCCGTCCGGAAAACAGCTTCCTGCCCAAGGCGCTGCAGACCGGCGGCGACGAAGCCACGCGCAGCCCGTCCGGCATGGAGCGGGAGGTGCAGGCCTTTATCGCGGCCGGCATCGACGGCTTCTTCACCGACGACCCGGCGCTGGGCCGACGCGCGGTGGATACGCCGGCGCGCTGACCCGGCCGGGCGGCCGCTGGGCTACACTTGCGGCCGCCTCCTCCCTGACACCCCACCTTCCATTCCCTCCTCCGCATCATGATCGGACGCATCGCCGGCACCCTTATCGAGAAGAATCCCCCGCACCTGCTGGTCGATTGCCACGGCGTCGGCTACGAGGTGGACGTGCCGATGAGCACCTTCTACAACCTGCCCGCGGTGGGCCAGCCGGTGACGCTGCTGACGCAGCTGATCGTGCGCGAGGACGCGCACCTGCTGTACGGCTTCGGCACCGCATCGGAACGCAACACCTTTCGCGAGCTGATCAAGATCACCGGCATCGGCGCGCGCATGGCGCTGGCGGTGCTGTCGGGCATGTCGGTCCCCGAGCTGGCGCAGGCCATCACGCTGCAGGAAGCCGGCCGCCTCACGCGCATTCCCGGCATCGGCAAGAAGACCGCCGAGCGGCTGCTGCTGGAGCTCAAGGGCAAGCTGGGCGCGGAGCTGGGCCATGCGCCGGGCACGCCGGCGGTGCCGGACAGCGCCGTCGACGTGCTCAATGCGCTGCTGGCGCTGGGCTACTCGGAGAAGGAAGCCGCCGCCGCGATCAAGCAGGTGCCGGCGGGGACCGGCGTGTCGGATGGCATCAAGCTGGCGCTCAAGGCATTGTCCAAGGCTTGAGACCTGCATAGGCGCGTAGAATGGCGGATTGTTGCCGCTGTCCGGGCCCCTGACCACCATGATCGAAACTGACAAGCTTGCCGCCCCCGCCCGCGTGATTGCCGCCACCCCCGCCTCGTCGCACGAGGAGGCATTCGAGCGCGCGCTGCGGCCCAAGCTGCTGGACGAGTATGTCGGCCAGGAAAAGGTGCGCGGGCAGCTCGATATCTTCATGCACGCCGCGCGCAACCGGCGCGAGGCGCTGGACCACGTGCTGCTGTTCGGCCCGCCGGGCCTGGGCAAGACCACGCTGGCCCACATCATCGCGCGCGAGATGGGGGTCAACCTGCGCCAGACCTCGGGCCCCGTGCTGGAGCGCCCGGGCGACCTGGCCGCGCTGCTGACCAACCTGGAAGCCAACGACGTGCTGTTCATCGACGAGATCCACCGGCTCTCGCCGGTCGTTGAGGAAATCCTGTACCCGGCGCTCGAGGACTACCAGATCGACATCATGATCGGCGAAGGCCCGGCGGCGCGCTCGGTCAAGCTCGACCTGCAGCCGTTCACGCTGGTGGGCGCCACCACGCGTGCCGGCATGCTGACCAACCCGCTGCGCGACCGCTTCGGCATCGTGGCGCGGCTGGAGTTCTATACCGCCGAGGAACTGGCCCGCATTGTCACGCGCTCGGCGCAGCTGCTGCATGCCCGCATCGACCCGCAGGGCGCGCTGGAGATCGCCCGGCGCGCGCGCGGCACGCCCCGTATCGCCAACCGGCTGCTGCGCCGGGTGCGCGACTATGCCGAGGTCAAGGGTGATGGAAACATCACTCGCGGCATGGCCGACGCGGCGCTGGCCATGCTGGACGTGGACAGCGTCGGCTTCGACCTGATGGACCGCAAGCTGCTGGAAGCCGTGCTGCACAAGTTCGGCGGCGGCCCGGTGGGCGTGGACAACCTGGCCGCGGCCATCGGTGAGGAGCGCGACACCATCGAGGACGTGCTCGAGCCCTACCTGATCCAGCAAGGTTACCTGCAGCGCACTCCGCGCGGGCGCGTGGCCACGGCTGCCGCCTACCGGCATTTCGGCCTGGCCAACCCGCAAGGCAGCGGTGCGACCGAGCTGCTCGGCGATGCCTGACAGCACGCTGCAGCGCAGCAATAACGCCTTGGCAGGGCCCCGGCGCAGCACCAATTAAATGTTTTAATTTCGCGCTCCAAATTTTTTCGAAGTGGATTGCTGGCCCGTGGCCGATTGTCCACAATGGCTTTATCGGCACCGGCCCGGTGCTGCGATGGCCGTGCCCCGCCAGGCACGGCACCTTCACAAATACGTCAAGGAAAGCCAATGATTCGCCATTCGTCCAGCCTGCTCGCCGCAGCCCTCGCCGCCACCGCGTTCGCCGCCGGCAGTGCCAACGCCCAGCGCCCGCCGGCGCCGGTCGGCGTGGCCGAAGAAGCGGTCATCAGCGGCAAAATCGTCGATATCGATCCCGAATCCAAGGCCGTGCTGGTCCAGGGCCCGCGCGGCAACGTGGTCGAACTGGTGGCTGGCGACGAAGCCCGCAACTTTGGCCAGATCCGCAAGGGCGACATCCTCACCGTGGCGCGTGGCGCCGCGCTGGTCGCCGCGCTTGAGCCGGTCGACAGCAAGGCCACCGCACTGGCCGAATCGGTCGACCGAACCACGCGCGCCGCCGAGGGCGGCAAGCCCGGCATCATGCGCGAGATCACCACCACGGTGACCGCACAGATCACCAAGGTCGACCCGGCCAAGCGCCTGATCACCTTCCGCGGTCCGCGCGAGACGCTGCGCACCGTGAAAGTGCAGGACCCGGCCATCGACCTGAACGGCATCAAGCAGGGCCAGATGGCCAAGATCGTCTACCGTGAAGTCGTGGCCATTACGGTCAAGGCACCCGCGGCAGCCGCAGCCAACTGAGCCACTGAGCCAGACGCGGTACTTTTCCCATCAGGAGGTTACCTATGAATCGTCGCCACTTTGTTACCCGGGTTGCCGGATCGGGCCTGCTCGTCGCCACGGTGATGGCTGCGGGCTGCACCACTACCGGCACCAGCGCCTCGAAGGACCCGGTCGCCAAGAAGCAGGAAATCGATGCAGGGGTGGACGGAGCGCTGAACCGGCTGTTCTCCGCCAACGCCAGCGCACGCGACCTGGCGCAGCGTGCGCAAGGGGTCCTGGTGTTCCCGCGTGTCATCTCGGCCGGCCTGGTGGTAGGCGGCGAGTACGGCGAGGGTGCGCTGCGATCGAAGGGCGCGACGGTCGGCTACTACAGCACGACGCAGGCCTCGGTCGGGCTGACCGCCGGCGGGCAGTCCAAGGCCGTCATCATCATGTTCATGACCCCGGAGGCCTACAGCAAGTTTGTTTCCAGCAAGGGCTGGACCGCCGGCGCCGATGCCAACGTGGCGGTGGCCAAGATCGGCGCGGACGGCAGGCTCGACACCCTGACCAGCCAGCAGCCGGTGATTGCCTTCGTGCAGACCAATGCCGGCCTGATGTTCGACGTTTCGGTGAACGGCTCCAAGATCAGCAAGCTGGATATCTGACGCGGCCACCCGGCTGCGCCGCTCCACCTGAAGTTCCCGGCTTCGGCCGGGAATTTTCATTTCAGGCGGCCGCAGCAACGCTTGCGCACGCCGCGGCAGGCGCGGCGGAATCCGGGGCGCGCTGGCATAATCGCGCCCAAAACACCGCGCGCCAGCGCGTCCGACCGGGAGCCCCCATGTCCGCCGTCCCCGCCAGCACGACCCAACCGGGCCGCGTCTACCGCTACTATGACTTCGTCATGGTGGCATTCGTCACCGTGCTGCTGTGTTCGAACCTGATCGGCGCGGCCAAGGCGGCGCAGATGACGCTGCCCGTGATCGGCACGGTGACCTTTGGCGCGGGCGTGCTGTTCTTCCCGATTTCGTACATCTTCGGCGACGTGCTGACCGAGGTCTACGGCTATGGCCGTGACCGGCGCGTGGTCTGGGCCGGCTTTGCCGCGCTGGCGTTCGCCACCTTCATGAGCCTGGTGGTGCTGAACATGCCGGTCGCGCCCTTCATGGCGGACTACCAGAAAAGCCTGCAGGACGTGTTCGGCAACACCTGGCGGATTGCGCTCGGCTCGCTGATCGCCTTCTGCTGCGGCAGCTTCACCAACAGCTACGTGCTGGCCAAGATGAAGCTGCGGACCTCGGGGCGGTGGCTGTGGACGCGCACGATCGGCTCCACGCTGGCCGGGGAGCTGGTCGACTCGTCGCTGTTCTACGTGATCGCCTTCTACGGCATCTGGCCGCTGGAGAAGGTGATCCAGGTGGCGGTGGCGCAGTACGTGCTGAAGACCGGCTGGGAAGTGGTGATGACACCGGTGACGTACAAGGTGGTGGGGTTCCTGAAGCGGGCCGAGAACGAGGATTATTTTGATCGCAATACCGACTTCACCCCGTTCCGCGTCCGCGTGTAGCGCTACGGTACGCGACGGTCCACCTCGTCCAGCGCCAGGTTTTCCAGGTGGCTGACATCGCCCCACTGCGCCAGCGTCAGGTGGGTGCTGTCGCTGCGTAGCCGGTTGACGCTGGCATTGAGCAGTTCATGCTGGCGCGGCGCTTCCAGCGTCATGCCGGTGGCCTCGCGGTACAGGCAGTCGAGCACGCCGCCGTGCGCCACCAGCGCGATGCGCTCGCCGGGATGCCGGCGCGACAGCGCCAGCACCACCTCGACCGCGCGCTCATGGAAGCCCAGCAGCGACTCGCCTTCAGGCGGCGCGTAATCCGGCACGCGCGCCTGCCAGCGGGCGAAATCTTCGGGCAGGTGCTCGGCCACTTCGGCGTAGGTCTTGCCCTGCAGCGTGCCGTAGCTGCGCTCGCGCAGGCGCGCATCGGGGCGTACCTGCAGCCCCAGCACCTCGGCCAGCGGCGCAGCGGTTTCCATCGCACGCGACAGGTCGCTGGCATAGACCGCATCGATCGGCTCGCCCGCCAGCGCAGTGGCCAGCGCGCGCGCCTGGGCGCGGCCGGTCTCGTTCAGGGGAATGTCGAGCTGGCCCTGCAGCCGGCGCTCCCGGTTCCAGGCCGTTTCGCCGTGGCGGATCACGATCAGGTGGGTATAGGCCAGCGAATGCGGCCCGGGGCTTTGCGACATGCCGTTTCCTTCGGGATTTCCTTGAGGCCGGCGCCGCGCGGCTGGCGCGGCGCCGGCCAGGCGTTATTTCGCCAGCTTCGGGTTTAGCGTATAGGTGCCGGTGAGGCTGGCCTGCGCCAGCACATGGCCCTGGATCGCCTCGCGCACTTGCGCGCCGGTGAAGGTGCCATCCAGCGGCAGCCGGTCGATGTCCAGCGCATACAGCGTGAACACGTAGTGGTGCAGCAGCGTGTCGTTCCACGGGGGGCACGGGCCGTCATAGCCGTAGTAGTCGCCCTTCATGTCGGCATCGCCGGCGAACCAGCCGGTGTAGTCGTTGATGCCGTGGCGCAGGCCGCCCGCGGTGGCGGTGCCGCCGGTGGCTTCGGGGCCCGGCTTGCCGCGCGCGATCACGCCGTCGCTGTGCGAGCCCGCCGCGATCGAGGTAAGGCCCGGCGGGATGTCGACCAGCACCCAGTGGAAGAAGTCCACGCGCGGCAGCGAGGCCGGCACTTCGCGGCCCTCCTGGTTGACATCGTCGCCCTTGCTGGGGACGTCGCGGTCGTGGCAGATCAGCACGAACGAGCGCGTCTCGGCCGGGGCGTCTTCCCAGTGCAGGTCGGGATTGCGGTTGTTCGACAGGGCCACGTGGGCGGCGGCGTCGGGCACGCAGAAGGCGAACTCGCCGGGAATCGGCGCGTTGTCGTTGAAGGACTTGCTCCAGAGTTTCATTTGTCTCTCCTGTCTTGGTGCCGCGCCGGGGCGCGGCAGCTTCGAATCTGTTCAGGCCGGCGGCACCCGCAGCCAGAAGGTGACCGGGCCGTCGTTGACCAGGCTGACCTGCATCATCGCGCCGAACTCGCCGGTCTGCACCTGCGGATGGGCGGCGCGCGCCTGTGCCACGAAATGCTCGTACAGGCGCCGGCCGTCCTCGGGCGAGGCAGCGGGCGTGAAGCTCGGCCGCGTGCCGCTGTTGGTATCGGCCGCCAGCGTGAACTGCGACACCACCAGCAGCCCGCCGGCGTTGCCGTTGCCGTCCATGTTCTGCACCGGCAGGTTCATCTTGCCGGCCGCATCGGAAAACACCCGGTACGACAGCATCTTGGCCAGCAGCCGCTCGGCCTGCGCCTCGGTGTCGCCGCGCTCGGCGCAGACCAGCGCCAGCAGGCCGGCGCCGATTTCACCGGTGGTGCGGCCTTCGACCGTGACGCGGGCCTGGGCCACCCGCTGGATCAGCGCTATCATCCCGGCCGCCTCAGGCCAGCGTCACGCGCGCGAAGCGGCGCTTGCCGACCTGCACGACATAAGTGCCGGCGGCCACCTTGGTGGCCTTGTCGCTGACCGTGGCGCCGTCGATCTTGACGCCGCCCTGCTCGATATTGCGGTTGGCTTCCGAGGTGGACGGCACCAGGTTGGCCTGCTTGAGCAGCTGCGCGATGCCCAGCGGCGCGCCGGTCAGGCTGACCGCCGGGATATCGTCCGGCACGCCGCCGCGGGCGCGATGGTTGAAGTCTTCCAGCGCCTTCTCGGCATCGGCCTGGCTGTGGAAGCGCGCCACGATCTCCTGCGCCAGCAGCACCTTGCAGTCGCGCGGATTGCGGCCCCCCGCGATTTCCTGCTTCATCAGGTCGATCTCGGCCAGCGGGCGGAACGACAGCAGCGTGTAGTACTGCCACATCAGGTCGTCCGAGATGCTCATCAGCTTGCCGAACATCTCGTTGGGCGCCTCGGTCACACCGATGTAGTTGCCCTTGGACTTGGACATCTTCTCGACGCCGTCCAGGCCCACCAGCAGCGGCATGGTCAGGATGCACTGCGGCTCCTGGCCGTATTCCTTCTGCAGCTCGCGCCCGACCAGCAGGTTGAACTTCTGGTCGGTGCCGCCGAGCTCCAAGTCTGACTTGAGCGCGACCGAGTCATAGCCCTGCATCAGCGGGTAGAGGAACTCATGCACTGAAATCGGAATCCCGGAGCGGAAGCGCTTGGTGAAGTCGTCGCGCTCCATCATGCGCGCCACGGTGTACTTGGCCGCCAGCTGGATCATGCCGCGCGCGCCCAGAGGATCGCACCACTCGCTGTTGTAGCGGATCTCGGTGCGGGCCGGGTCCAGCACCAGGCTGGCCTGGCGGTAGTAGGTCTGGGCGTTGGCCTCGATCTGCTCGCGCGTAAGCGGCGGGCGCGTGCTGTTGCGGCCCGACGGATCGCCGATGGTCGAGGTGAAGTCGCCGATCAGGAAGATCACCTGGTGGCCGAGGTCCTGCAGCTGGCGCAGCTTGTTCAGCACCACGGTATGGCCGATATGGATGTCGGGCGCGGTCGGATCCAGGCCCAGCTTGATGCGCAGCGGCACGCCGGTGGCCTCGCTGCGCGCCAGCTTCTGCGCCCATTCGGATTCGATCAGCAGTTCGTCGCAGCCTCGCTTGGAGACTTCCAGAGCCTGCATCACCGACGGCGTCAGGGGGTATTTGGCCGTGGGGCCCGTGGCAACTTCAGTCATGACGTAAGTCTTTGAAATACTTGAAATTTTAGGAAATTTCCTGACAGCCGCCAGGGCTGGATTTTGGTATAATCCGCGATTCCCGGCGCCTACGGAAGCCTTTCCAGTGCGCTACCCGCCACTTTGTGCAGCAATGCAGGCGGCCAAATAACAGTGAAGAGCCCGCGCCGCACCTCGGGGGAGGAAGGCAGACGAGACACATCGTCCCCGGCAGCGGTGCTCAGACCAAGGTTGAATTTTACGTGATGTGGTCCAGACTCCGCGAAGTTTTCGCGCGTGAGCTGGTGGTTCTCGTCGATCCGACCAACCCCCAGCACGCGCGGCGGCGCAAACAACTGACGGCCTCGGTGGGCGCAATCTTCACGCTCGGCATGGCCGCGGCGATGGGCGTTGCGCCGCGCAGCGCCTTTGACGATCCGCTCGCACCGCGCACGCAGCAGGCGCTGCGCATGCCCGACGTGCGCGAGCAACTTGAACAGCTTACCGACAACCAGGCCGTCTACGTGCGTGAAGAGCGCATGCAGCGCGGCGACACCATCGCCAGCCTGCTCAAGCGGCTGGGCGTGGACGATGCCGACGCGCAGGCGTTCATCGTCAAGAACCCGACCGCGCGCGGCCTGTTCAACCTGAACCCCGGCCAGGCGGTGCAGGCGGAGATCGACGACAGCAACACGCTGGTGTCGCTGCAGGCCAACCTGGGCGGCGACGCAGCGGCCTCGCGCGAGCTGGTGATCGAGCGCGTGCGCGCGGCCAGCGACGACACCGCCGCCACCTACAAGGCCAAGGTGCAGCGCGTCGACAACGACGTGCACTACGAGATGGCCTCGGGCGCGATTTCCGCAGGCGGCTTCTTCAAGGCCATGGACGCGGCCAACGTGCCCGACGAAGTCGTGCAGCAGATGCTGTCCATCTTCTCCGGCGTGATCGACTTCCACCACGACATCGCCAACGGCGACCGCTTCCGCATCATCTATGAAGCGGGCTTTCGCGACGGCACCTTTGTGCGCAACGGCCGCGTGGTCGCATTGGAGCTGATCAACCGCAACCAGCTGCACCAGGCGCTGTGGTTCGCGCCCGAAGACAGCAAGGACGGCGGCGCCTACTACACCTTCGACGGGCGCAGCATGAAGCGGCCGTTCCTGCGTTCGCCGGTGGAATTCTCGCGCGTGTCGTCGGGCTTCGGCGGCCGCGAGCATCCGCTGCATCATGACTGGGCGCAGCACAAGGGCGTGGACTTCGCCGCCCCGACCGGCACCAAGGTGCTGGCCACCGGCGACGGCGTGGTCGAGTTCGTGGGCCAGCAGAACGGCTACGGCAATATCGTCATCCTGAACCACGCCAACGGCTACTCGACCTACTATGCGCACCTGTCCGGCTTTGCCGGCATGCGCCAGGGCCAGCCGGTGCGCCAGGGCCAGCTGATCGGCTATGTCGGCTCGACCGGCTGGGCCACCGGCCCGCACCTGCACTATGAGTTCCGCTTCAACGACGTGCCGCAGAACCCGCTGACCATCACGCTGATGGAATCGCCGACGCTGACCGGCAAGTCGCGACAGGAATTCCTGACCTACACCAGCGGGCTGCTCAGCCGCATCAATGCGCTGCGCACCTACAACGTGCTGACCGCCTCCAACTGACCGCGCGCATCGTGACCCAGCCCGTGCCTGGCAGCGAACGCTATATCGGCATCATGTCCGGCACCAGCATGGACGGTGCCGACGCGGTGCTGGTGGATTTCAGCGGCGCGCGGCCCGCCGTGCTGGCGGCCGCCAGCCAGCCCTTCCCCGACACGCTGCGCGCGGCATTCTCTGCCCTGCAGCAGCCGGGCGAGGACGAGATCCATCGCGAGGCGCTGGCAGCCAATGCGCTGGCGCAGGTCTACGCCGGCTGCGTGGCCGCCCTGCTGAGCGAGGCGCAGGTCGACGCGGCCGCGGTGGCCGCCATCGGCGCCCACGGCCAGACTATCCGCCACCGGCCGGGCCTGTACGACGGCATCGGCTACACCCGCCAGAGCCAGCATCCGGCGCGGCTGGCCGAGCTGGCCGGCATCGACGTGGTGGCGGACTTCCGCAGCCGCGACATCGCCGCCGGCGGCCAGGGCGCGCCGCTGGTGCCGGCGCTGCACCATGCGCTGTTCGGCAGCGACGCCGAAACCCGCGTTGCCTGCAATATCGGCGGCATCTCCAATATCAGCATCCTGCCCGCGGCGGGCGGCGCCGTCAGCGGCTTCGACTGCGGCCCGGGCAATGCGCTGCTCGACTACTGGGTCGGCCGCCACCGCGGGCTTCCCTTCGACAGCAACGGCGACTGGGCCGCCAGCGGGCGTGTCGACGCCGCGCTGCTGGCGCAGTGCCTGGCGGAGCCCTACTTCAGCGCAGCGCCGCCCAAGAGCACCGGGCGCGACCTGTTCCATCCGGGCTGGCTCGAAGCCTGTCTCGCCTCGTTCCAAGACCTCGCGCCTGCCGATGTGCAGGCGACGCTGGCCGCGCTGACGGCCGAGGCCATCGCGCGCGACGTGCGCACCCACGCGCCCGACGCGCGCCGCCTGATTGTCTGCGGCGGCGGCGCCCGCAATGCGTTCGTGATGGCACGGCTGGCGCAGGCGTTGCCCGGCGTGGCCATCGAGACCTCGGAAGACTACGGCGTGCCAGTGTCGCAGGTCGAAGCCATCGCCTTTGCCTGGCTGGCACGCCAGTGCCTGCTGCGCCTGCCCGGCAACGTGCCCACCGTGACCGGCGCTGCCGGGCCGCGCGTGCTGGGCGCGATCTATCCGCGCTAAGGCAGGCGCATCGCGCCGCCCTCCTCCACCCAATCCATGAACGCTTGTGCCAGCGGCGAGGCCCGCATGGCCGGCGAGCGCGCCAGCACCACGCGCTGCGGCGTCACCGGCTCGCGCAGCGGCAGGCAGGCGATCGGCACGCCGTCGTAGCTGTGGTCGCCGGCCGGGCGCGTGCACGACAGCGCCACGCCATAGCCGTGCGCCACCAGTCCGCGCTGCATCTCGAAGGTCTGCGTGTACTGGTGCAGCATCGGGTGCAGGCCATGCGCCCAGAACAGCGACAGGAAGTATTCACGTGTCTGCGGGATGTCCTCGAGGATCAGCCGCTCGCCGGCCAGGTCGGCCAGGCTCACATCGGTGCCGCTTGCCAGCGGATGACCGGCGGGCAGCAGCGCATAGGGCGCCAGTTCCGCCAGCGTGCGGCGCTCGGTGCGGGCATCGAGCCCCAGTTCATAGGTCAGCGCCAGTTCGGCCTTGCCCGCCTGCAGCGTGCGGTGGACGGTCGCCAGGTCGGCCTCGAACAAGGTCACCGAGATGCCCGGATGGTGCCGGCGCAGCCCCGCCAGCAGACGTGGCACAAAGTACGGCCCGAGGTCCTGGAAGCAGGTCAGCGAGAGCTGGCCGATCAGCCCCCGGCCGGTGGCGTCGTCCACGGTGAGGCCGGCCGCCAGCGCGAGGATGTCTCGTGCGCGCCCCAGCAGGCGCTGCCCGGCGGGCGTCAGGGACAGCCCGCGGCTGACCTGGCGCTTGAAGAGAGGCTCGCCCAGGGTGTCTTCCAGCTGTGCGATCGCGGTGGAGACAGAAGGCTGCGACACATGGCGCGCACGAGCCGCCGCGCTGATGCTGCCGTGCTCGGCTGCAGCGACAAAGTATTCGAGCTGGCGGAAGGAGAAGGGAATCATAATTTCCTATAACGCAACATAGGAAATATATGCTTTTCCTATCCCCAATGCATGGCGATACTGGGCACATCGCCCCCACACAACATCGCCATGAACATCACCCAGGAACAGATCGACACCTACCAGCGCGACGGCGTGCTGGTGCTGCGCGGCGCCTTCACCGACTGGGTCGAACGGCTGCGCGACGGCTTTGCGCAGAACCTGGCCGAGCCGGGCCCCTTCGCCATCGAGAACATACGGCCCGGCGAAAGCGGGCGCTTCTTCGAGGACTACTGCAACTGGCAGCGCATTACGCCGTTCGATGACTTTATCCGCCAGTCGCCGGCGGCGGCCATTGCCGGGCACATCATGCAGTCGCAGGCGGTGCAGGTGTTCCACGAGCACATCCTGGTCAAGGAGCCCGGCACGGCCAAGCCCACGCCGTGGCACCAGGACCTGCCCTATTACTGTGTCGACGGCACCCAGACCGCGAGCTACTGGATCCCGCTGGATCCGGTCACGCAGGCCAATACCCTGCGCGTGGTGGCCGGCTCGCACCGCTGGCCGCGGCTGGTGCGGCCCAAGCGCTGGGCCAGCAACGAGAACTTCTATGGGGGTGACGACGCCTTCATGGAGATGCCGGACGTGGAAGACGGCAGCTACACCCTGCTCGCACCGGAGCTGGCGCCGGGCGATGCCGTGGTGTTCGACTTCCGCACCGTGCACGGCGCTGCCGGCAATACCGGCACCGGGCGCCGGCGCGCGTTCTCGGCGCGCTTCCTGGGCGACGACGTGCGCTTCATGCAGCGGCCCGGGCGCACCTCGCCGCCCTTCCCCGGCATCGATCAGCAGACCGGCGAGCGCATGCGCGAAGACTGGTTTCCCGTGGTCTGGCGCGCCGCGCAGTAAGCCATCGCGGAAAAGAAAAAACGCACCCGAAGGTGCGTTTTTTTGGGGACCAGTGTCGGTCAGACCGAGAACGACGAGCCGCAACCGCAGGTGGTCGAGGCATTCGGGTTCTTGATCACGAACTGCGCGCCGTTGATATCTTCCTTGTAGTCGATCTCGGCGCCGACCAGATACTGGTAGCTCATCGAGTCGATCAGCAGGGTGACGCCGTTCTTGACCATGGTGGTGTCGTCTTCGTTGACTTCCTCATCGAAGGTGAAGCCATACTGGAAGCCGGAGCAGCCGCCGCCCTGCACGAACACGCGCAGTTTCAGTTCGGCATTGCCCTCTTCCTCGATCAACTGCTTGACCTTGTCGGCTGCGCTGTCGGTAAAGACGAACGGTGCCGGCACGTCCTCGGTAACGGGTGCCTCTGCGACTGCGTTCATGGGGTGTTCTCCTGTTTAGATACGCCTGTATTCTAAGCGCTACTGGAAGATCGTGCCGAAACCCTGTGTTTTCAAGGGGTTCCCGGCATGGCGGGTGCCGCTCAGGCGGCCTTTTCAGTGGGATGGGCGTCGGCAGCGGGCGTTGCGCGGTCCGTGACAGCAGCCTCGTCCGCCGCTTCCGTCACTTCAGCCGCCGGTGCCGCCTCGACCAGGTTCGGCAGCGCCTTGATCTCGCCTTGCAGCAGCGGCATCAGGCGGCCTTCGACCAGCGCGCCCTGGTGCATTTCCAGCGCCGCATAGCGCACGTCGCCCAACACGCGGGCCTGCGGCTGCAGTTCGAGCAGGTCGGTGGCCTGCACCGGGCCCTTGACGGTGCCGTTGAGCACCAGGTGGCCGACGCTGATCTCGCCCTCGACCATGCCTTTTTCGCTGACCACGAGCATGCTCGGCTTGCCCGGCGCCGCGGTGACGTTGCCGCGCACGCGGCCGTCCAGGCGCAGGCCGCCGGCAAACACCAGGTCGCCGTCGATGGCGGTGTCTTCGCCGATCAGCGTATCGATCGAAAGGCCCTTCTTTTTCGAAAACAGCATCACTCTCACTCCTCTCTCGTTCGTGCCGAACCCTCCGGCCGTGGCGCATTCGCGCCGGCAAGCAGCACTTGCCGATGGCGACAGGGCGTGATTGTAGCCGCGCGCAGCCCATACCCCACAAAAGTATGGCTGCCCAATCGCTTTTTCGGCAGGCCAGTGCATTTCCGTACCCTGCGGGCGAAAAAAAACCGCACGGCCAGCGTGCGGTTTTTTGGTCTCGCAAGATCCGGCAGTACCGGACCCGCGAAAACGCATCAGCGCTTCGAGAACTGCTTGCGACGACGCGCCTTGTGGAAGCCGACCTTCTTACGCTCGACTTCACGTGCATCGCGCGTGACGTAGCCAGCCTTCGACAGCGCCGACTTCAGGGTCGCATCGTAGTCGATCAGGGCACGGGTGATGCCGTGGCGCACTGCGCCGGCCTGGCCGGTTTCGCCACCGCCGGTCACGTTGACCTTGATGTCGAACGTTTCAGCGTGAGCGGTCAGTTCCAGCGGCTGGCGCACGATCATCAGCGAGGTTTCGCGAGCGAAATACTCTTTGATGGGCTTGCCGTTGACGACGATGTCGCCCTTGCCCGACTTGATGAAGACACGTGCCACAGCGCTCTTGCGGCGGCCAGTACCGTAATTCCAGTTACCGATCATGGATTGGCCTCCTTAGATTTCCAGCGCCTTGGGCTGCTGCGCTTCATGCGGATGCTCGGCTTCGGCGTAAACCTTCAGCTTCTTGATCATCGCGTAGCCCAGCGGACCCTTCGGCAGCATGCCCTTGACAGCCTTCTCCAGGGCACGGCCCGGGAAACGCTGCTGCATCTTGCCGAACGTCGTTTCGTAGATACCGCCCGGGTAGCCCGAATGGCGATAGTACTTCTTGTCCGTTTCCTTGGTACCCGTGACACGCAGCTTGGCTGCATTGACGATGATGATGTAATCACCCGTGTCGACGTGCGGAGTGAATTCCGGCTTGTGCTTGCCGCGCAGACGGCGTGCCACTTCGCTGGCGACACGGCCGAGGACTTTGTCCGTCGCGTCAATCACGTACCAGTCGCGCTTTACCTCATGAGGCTTGGCGGAAAAGGTCTTCATGATTTTTCCTGACTATTAGTTCGTACCCGAAATCCGACTCGCGAAGGCTTGTGCTCGCCCCTGCAAGTCTTGTGGCTGGCCCGTGAAGGCTGGCCTGATCCTGCTCTCTCTTCCGCGGGTATGACGGAAAGCCTTCCATTATACTGGCGGCTGCCGGAACCGCACAAGCAAAGACTGATCTTTTCGTCAAGATCGCCGCCATGGAGGGGCCAGGCCAGGGCAGCCTCGCGCACTTTGCCGTGCACGGTGCGTCAGGACGCAGGGGCGAAAAAAAACCCAAGCTGTTGAGCTTGGGTTTGAATCCACCAAAGGAGGAGGGTGGAGGAGACACTGGGAGATCGACGGAGGCACTGGCGGGCGGTGCGGAGGGCTTGCCCCGGGGCTTCGCTTTCGCACTCTGGCGCGCTGTCAGCGCCGTCGTTCAATGATTCAAATTATACATGGGGTTTTCCCCAGTGCAAGGGAAATCTGCACTGCGAAATGCAATTTCATATTACGGAATGAAGATGGCGATGTATCAGGTAGGACGTTTCTTTTAAAAATCAATGTCTTACAAAACATCAATGTATGTCATTGAGCTGCCAAACTAGAGGAAACCCTCAGATTTCATGGGGGTATGGGCGTCAGCAGCCCAAGCTTGACGATGCCATATACTGAGAATTGCAAGATTCGAGATCACGCGCTTGTGATCGAAAGCACACAACATAAACGACAGGAACGAACAAAATGGAATGCAAAGTGACATGGATGGGCGCGGACGGCATGAGCTTCGTGGCCCAGACCGGCAGCGGCCATATCGTGGCGATGGACGGCGCGCCCGAGGGCGGCGGCCATAACCTGGCACCGCGGCCGATGGAAATGGTGCTGCTGGGCACCGGTGGCTGCACCGCCTATGACGTGGTGCTGATCCTCAAGCGCGGCCGCCAGGACGTTACCGGCTGCAGTGTGCAGCTGCAGGCCGAGCGCGCCGGCGAGGACCCCAAGGTCTTCACCCGCATCAACTTCCATTTTGTGGTGACCGGCAAGAATCTCAACCCCGCCACGGTCGAGCGTGCCATCAAGCTGTCGCACGAAAAGTACTGCTCGGCGTCGATCATGCTGGCCAAGACGGCCGAGCTCACGCACACGCTGGAAATCGTCGAAGCCTGAAGGGAAGATGCAGACCCGGTACGCCGTGGTGGCGCCGGGTCATGCCGGAAGAAGAAGCAAAGCAGGCCGATAAGCCGGATTCTGTGCGCCCCGCCCGCCTTGCGGCAAACGGTGCGTGACAACCATTCCTCTAGGCCGGCTGTTACCAGCCGGCTCGAGCTCCCTACCCGCAGACTCAGCGGGCCGCTTCATCGCCTGCCTATTTGGGATTGCTCCAGGTGGAGGTTACCGCGTTTCACCCTTCCCGCCAGGCGAACCCGGCGGCAAGACTCGTCTCTGTGGCCCTATTCCGCACGTTGCCGTGGATGGCTGTTAGCCAACACCCTGCCCTGTGGAGTCCGGACTTTCCTCCCCCTGCACCTTGCGGTGCAGGCAGCGGTTGCCTGGCCTGCTTTGCGGCCCGCAGTCTAACACCGATTGGCCGCGCCTTCAGCCGGCGCGCCGTCCTGGGCGGAACACCGCGGTATCGGCGTAGAAGCCAGGTTCGGCGTTATCGTCGCACCAGCCCGGGATGCCCATCACCGGCAGCGGCGCAAAACTGCGCCCGCCGCGCAGCGCGCCAGCCTGTGCCGCAGCGGCAAGGGATTGCGCCAGCATGGCGTCCAGCGATGGGCCTGCCGCCTGCTGCGGCGCCAGCAGCACCCACGCATGCGCAGTGACCGACTTGTACGGCTGCACCAGTTTTTCGAGTAGCGCATGGCCGAACGGCACCACCGTGCAGGTCCTGCCCCACGCCGGCCTGGACTCGACGAACAGGCGCTGCCACGCAAACGCCTTGAGCGCATCCGCCAGGTCCTGATCGGCGCTGACAAGCAGCACCGCATTCTCGTCGAACAGGGTCGCCGCATCGCGCACGCCGCCGCGCGTGGTCTGCACGCCTTCGCGCGCGATGACCTCGGCCTGGATCTGGTTGAGCACGCGCTTGGCCAGCGAGAAATACAGCCAGGTCAGCGCGTTGAAAAAATCGTGGAGATTGTCGCGAGTCGGGATCTCGCCCGTGGCATGGATATGCGCCTCATAGGCGCTGCCTTCGGGCAAGGCATGCTGGGCGATGAAACGCAGCGGCAGGCCGCGGGCATTGCGCAGGCGGAGTTGGGCTGCATGCGCGTTTAGCAGCGCGCGCAGATCGGCGCCGCCCTGCACCGCCGCAGCGAGCGCGGCACCCTGCGCCACAAATGGCTGGAACCACGGCCGGGACCAGTCGATCCCGGCCAGCGCGGCGGCGAAGGGCTCGTCGCCCGCTTGCACCTGCATGGGCAAGGCCTCGGCAGGGTTTAGCGGGCCTTCCAGCGCAGCGTCTCGCCGCCGCGCAGCGGCACCAGCGTGGTGTCGCCATAGGGCAGCTCGGCCGGCAGTTCCCAGTCCTCTCGCTCCAGCGTCAGCGTGCCGGTGTTGCGCGGCAGGCCGTAGAAGGCCGGGCCGTTGAAGCTGGCAAAGGCTTCCAGCTTGTCCAGCGCGCCGGCGGCGTCGAAGGCCTCGGCATACAGCTCCATCGCATGCAGCGCGGTATAGCAGCCGGCGCAGCCGCAGGCGTGTTCCTTCAGCCCGCGCGCGTGCGGCGCGCTGTCGGTGCCCAGGAAGAAGCGCGGGCTGCCCGAGACCGCGGCCGCCACCAGGGCCTCGCGATGGGTCTCGCGCTTGAGCACCGGCAGGCAGTAGTAGTGCGGGCGGATGCCGCCGGTGAAGATGGCGTTGCGGTTGTAGAGCAGGTGGTGCGCCGTGATGGTGGCGCCGACCGGGCCGCTGGCGTCGCGCACGAATTCAGCCGCGTCCTTGGTGGTGATGTGCTCGAACACCACCTTCAGCTCGGGCATGTCGCGGCGCAGCGGCGTCATCACGCGGTCGATAAAGACGGCTTCGCGATCGAAGATGTCGATGCTGGGGTCGGTCACCTCGCCGTGCACCAGCAGCGGCAGGCCCGCGCGCTGCATCGCTTCCAGCGCCGGGTAGCAGCGGCGGATATCGGTCACGCCGGCGTCGCTGTTGGTGGTGGCGCCGGCCGGGTACAGCTTGACGCCGTGCACGAAGCCGCTGGCCTTGGCCGCGGCGATCTCTTCGGCCGTGGTGTTGTCGGTCAGGTACAGCGTCATCAGCGGCTCGAACTGCATGCCGGCCGGCAGCGCCGCCAGGACGCGGGCACGGTAGGCCTGCGCCTGCGCCACCGTGGTCACGGGCGGCTTCAGGTTGGGCATGATGATGGCGCGTGCGAACTGGCGCGCGGTGTCGGGCAGCACGGCGGCCAGGGCCGCGCCGTCGCGCAGGTGCAGGTGCCAGTCGTCCGGGCGGGTGATGGTGAGCTTCTGGGTCATGGCTAGCTTGGGCCTGCCGCGGCGGCGGCGGGCGTTCGTCGAAATCAGAGAATCAGGATGGCACGGTAGTCGTTCACATTGGTGCGCGTCGGGCCGGTGACCACCAGGTCGCCAATGGCATCGAACAGGCCCCAGGCGTCGTGCGCGTCCAGCTGGCGCAGTCCCGGCAGGCCGGCGGCCGCGGCGCGCGCCAGCGTGGTCGGATCGGCCAGCGCACCGGCATTGTCTTCCGAACCGTCGATGCCGTCGGTGTCGGCCGCGATCGCATGCACGCCGGGCATGCCGTCCAGTTCGACCGCCAGCGACAGCAGGAATTCGGAGCAACGCCCGCCCCGTGCCTTCGCGGCGCCACCGCCGGCAGGCAAAGTGACCGTGCACTCACCTCCGGAAATCAGTGCCACGGGCGCGGCAAACGGCGCATTGTACGCGCGAATCTCGCGCACCAGCGCAGCGTAGACGCGGGCCACTTCGCGCGCTTCGCCGGTCACGGTATCGCCCAGCACCACCGGCGTGATGCCGCGTTCGCGGAACAGCGCCGCGGCCGCCTGCAGGCTGCCATGGGCGGTGGCGATCATGCGGTTGTCGACCTGGGCGAACAGCGCGTCGCCCGGCTTGGGCGTCTCCGGCACCTCGCCGCGGGCGCCGCGCTCCAGGTGGGCCTGCACGCTGGCCGGCACCTGCGCGCCCCAGCGGCGCAGGATCTCCAGCGCATCGGCAAAGGTGCTCGGGTCGGCCACGGTCGGGCCCGAGGCGATCGCGCTGGGATCGTCGCCGGCCACGTCCGAGACGATCAGCGTGGTCACCGGCGCCCGGCTTGCCTGCGCCAGCCGCCCGCCCTGGATGCGCGAGACATGCTTGCGCACGATATTCATCTCGGTGATCGGTGCGCCACAGCGCAGCAGTTCCCGGGTGGTGGCCTTCAGGTCAGCCATCGGGATGCCTTCGGCCGGCAGCGACAGCAGGCTGGAGCCGCCGCCTGACACCAGCACCAGCAGCCGGTCCTGCGGCGTCAGCGACTGCACGCTGGCCAGGATATCGGCAGCGGCCTGCTCGCCGGCCTCGTCGGGCACCGGGTGGCCGGCTTCGATCACGCGGATATGGTCGGTCGGCAGCCCGTGGGCGTAGCGCGTGACCACCAGCCCTTCCAGCGTGGCCTTGCCGGCATAGGCACGCTCGACCGCCGCGGCCATCGACGCCGCAGCCTTGCCCGCGCCCACCACCATCGTGCGGCCGCCCGCGTGCGGGGGCGGCAGGTGCTGCGCCACGATCTGCAACGGATCAGCGGCCGCCACGGCGGCGTGGAAGCTGTCCAGCAGGAGTACGCGCGGCTCGCCCGCTCCCGCCGTGCTCACAGCACCTCCGCGATAGCCAGGCCCAGGTCGGCCGTGCCGGCCTTGCCGCCGATGTCGCGCGTCAGCGGCGCGTGTTCGGGGCCCGCGGCCAGCACCTTCTCGATCGCGCCCAGCACGGCGGCGCCGGCTTCTTCATGGCCCAGGTGCTCCAGCATCATGGCGCCGCACCAGATCTGGCCGATCGGGTTGGCCACGCCGCGCCCGGCAATATCCGGGGCCGAGCCGTGCACCGGCTCGAACAGGCTGGGGAAGGTGCGGTCGGGGTTGATATTGCCCGACGGCGCGATGCCGATGGTGCCGGTGCAGGCCGGGCCCAGGTCGGACAGGATGTCGCCGAACAGGTTGCTGGCCACCACCACGTCGAACCAGTCCGGATGCTGGACGAAATGCGCGGTCAGGATGTCGATGTGGTACTTGTCGACCTTGATGCCGGGGTAGCTGGCCGCCATCGCCTCGACGCGCTCGTCCCAGTACGGCATGGTGATCGAGATGCCATTGGACTTGGTGGCGGAGGTCAGGTGCCTCTTCGGCCGCTTCTGGGCCAGTTCGAAGGCAAACTTCAGGATGCGGTCGACGCCGGTGCGGCTCATCACGGTTTCCTGCACCACGATCTCGCGCTCGGTGCCCGGGAACATGCGTCCGCCGATACTGGAGTACTCGCCCTCGGTGTTCTCGCGCACCACGTAAAAGTCGATATCGCCAGGCTGGCGGCCGGCCAGCGGGCTCTTGATTCCGGGCATCAGCCGCACCGGGCGCAGGTTCACATACTGGTCGAACGAGCGCCGGAACTGCAGCAGCGAGCCCCACAGCGAGACATGGTCGGGCACGGCATCAGGCCAGCCCACCGCCCCGAAATAGATGGCGTCGTACTTGACCAGCGTGTCGAACCAGTCGTCCGGCAGCATCTTGCCGTGGCGGGCGTAGTAGTCGCAGCTGGAAAAGTCGAAGTGGTCCCACTGGAAGTCGATGCCGAAGCGCCGCGCCGCGGCGTCCATCACGCGGATGCCCTCGGGCATGACTTCCGTGCCGATTCCGTCTCCGGGAATCACGGCGATCTTGTATTGGCGCATGGTTATTGGGGAGATACGTGCAGGATGGCCGGTCGCCGCGCGCGGCCCGGCCAACGCTGCTTGGCAGCGGCCCGGGTGCGCGGGATAATGTCTGCATTCTATTGCAAAGCGGCAGCCCGCTGCCGACCGGTGCCCCGATATGTGCCAGCTGCTAGGCATGAACTGCGCCACGCCGACCGACGTGACGTTCTCCTTCACCGGCTTTGCCGCGCGCGGTGGCCTGACCGACCATCACGCCGACGGCTTCGGTGTCGCCTTCTTCGAGGACAAGGCCTGCCGCCTGTTTATCGACAACCAGTCCGCCGGCACCTCGCCGGTGGCGGACCTGATCAAGCGCTACCCGATCAAGTCCAAGAACGTCATCTCGCATATCCGCAAGGCGACGCAGGGCACCGTGCTGCTGGAGAACTGCCACCCCTTCATGCGCGAGCTGTGGGGCCGGCACTGGATCTTTGCCCATAACGGCGACCTGAAGGGCTTCACCCCGTTCCTGTCCGGCGTCTACCAGCCAGTGGGCGACACCGACAGCGAACTGGCCTTCTGCACGCTGATGCAGGGCCTGCGCAAGCGCTTCCCGGGCTCGCAGCCGCCGCTGAACGAGCTGTGCCATGCGCTGGGCGACATCACCCGCGAAATCACGCTGCACGGGGTCTTCAACTTCCTGCTGTGCAACGGCCAGGCGCTGTTCGCGCATTGCTCGACGCACCTGTACTACCTGGTGCGGCAGTGGCCGTTCTCGACCGCGCACCTGATCGACGCCGACCTGTCGATCGACTTCGCCCAGGTCACCACGCCGGACGACCGCGTGGCGGTGATCGCCACCCAGCCGCTGACCGACAACGAGACCTGGACCCGCTTTGCCCCGGGCGAGCTGATCATGTTCGAGGACGGGCGCCCGACCATGACGCTGACGGTGCCGATCCCGCCGGAGGTGCAGGCGAAGAACGCAGCCAACACGGCCTGCACCTGAACCATCAGGAACGAAAAAAGGGACGCCGAGGCGTCCCTTTTTGCTTGCCCTGCGAGGCCGGTCAGTGCTGCAGGATCTTCGACAGGAACTGGCGCGCGCGCTCCGAGCGGGCGTCGATATTGCCGAAGAATTCTTCCTTGTCGGCGTCTTCGACGATCTTGCCCTGGTCCATGAAGATCACGCGGTTGGCCACCTTGCGCGCAAAGCCCATTTCGTGGGTCACGCACATCATGGTCATGCCTTCATGCGCCAGCTGCACCATCACGTCCAGCACTTCGTTGACCATCTCGGGGTCCAGCGCCGAAGTCGGTTCGTCGAACAGCATGCAGATCGGGTCCATCGACAGCGCACGGGCGATTGCCACGCGCTGCTGCTGGCCGCCCGACAGCTGGCCGGGGTACTTCTCCGCCTGGCTCTTCAGGCCCACGCGGTCCAGGTACTTCAGGCCCTTGGCCAGCGCTTCTTCCTTGGAGCGGCCGAGCACCTTCATCTGCGCGATGGTCAGGTTCTCGGTGATCGACAGGTGCGGGAACAGTTCGAAGTTCTGGAACACCATGCCCACGCGCGAGCGCAGCTTGGGCAGGTTGGTCTTGGGATTGCCCACCGAGGTGCCGTCGACCAGGATATCGCCCTTCTGGAACGGCTCAAGCGCGTTGACGGTCTTGATCAGCGTGGACTTGCCCGACCCGGACGGGCCGCACACCACCACCACTTCACCCTTGGCGACCTTGGTGGTGCAGTCGGTCAGCACCTGGAAGGCGCCGTACCACTTGGAGACATTGTTGATTTCGATCATACAGCCACCTTTTTCTGGTAACGCTTGACCAGCAGCGAAGCGGAGAAGCAGATAAGGAAGTACACCAGGCCGGCGAACAGCAGCAACTCGACGATGCGGCCGTCACGTTCGCCGATGCCGTAGGCCTGGCCGAAGAAGTCGGCCAGCGCGCTGACGTAGACCAGCGACGTATCCTGGAACAGGATGATCCCTTGCGTCAGCAGCAGCGGCACCATGTTGCGGAACGCCTGCGGCAGGATCACCAGCCGCATCGACTGGCCATAGGTCATGCCCATCGCCTGCGCCGCGAACATCTGCCCGCGCGACACGCTCTGGATGCCCGCGCGGATGATTTCCGAGTAGTACGCGGCCTCGAACAGCGCAAAGGCCACCAGCGCGGACGTCATGCGCAGGTCGGCCGCCGGCGACAGGTTGAACAGGTTCTGCAGCACCTGCGGAATGATCAGGAAGAACCACAGCAGCACCATCACCAGCGGGATGGAACGGAAGATGGTCACGTACCCCTGCGCAAACCAGTTCATCAGCCTGAACGACGACAGCCGCATCATCGCCAGGATGGTGCCCCAGACGATGCCCACCACCACTGCCGTGACGGTGATCTTGAGCGAGACCATCATGCCCTCGCCCAGCACCTCGAGCGTGGCGGGGTTGATGGAGGTGAAATCGAATGAATAAGCCATGGCGCCCCCTTACTTGCCGCCGATAAAGCCGGGCACGCGCGTGCGGGCTTCCACCCAGCGCATGATCAGCATCACCGTCACGTTGATCAGCGCGTACATCAGCGTGACCGCGATGAACGATTCATACGGGCGCGCGGTGTAGTCCACCAGTTGCCGGCCCTGCGCCGCCAGTTCCAGCAGGCCGATGGTCGACGCCACCGCCGAGTTCTTGAAGATATTCAGGAATTCGGATGTCAGCGGGGGCACGATCACGCGGAACGCCATCGGCAGCAGCACGTGGCGGTATGTCTGCGGCAGCGTGAAGCCCATCGCCAGGCCGGCGTTCTTCTGTCCGGTCGCCAGCGAGTTGATGCCCGAGCGCACCTGCTCGCAGACCCGCGCGGCGGTGAAGGTGCCAAGGCACAGCATGGCGGCCAGGAACTGCTGCGCAAACGGGTTCATCTGCTTGATCGCCTCGCCGCCGGGCAGCAGCTCGGGCGCGACGAAATACCAGATGAACAGCTGCACCAGCAGCGGAATGTTGCGGAACACCTCGACATACGTCGCGGCAAGTCCCGACAGCCACTTGTTGGGCACGGTGCGCAGCACGCCGAGCACCGAGCCGATGACCAGGGCAATGACCCAGGACGAGAGCCCCAGCGCGAGCGTCACCTTCAGGCCCGAGATCATCCAGTCCAGGTAGGTCTCGTTCTGGGCGGCCTGTTCGAGGAAGACTCCCCAATGCCAGTTGTAGTTCATGTTGCGTCCTCAAAAAGAAACGGAAGGACATGCCTTCCGTTTCACACTGCTGTCAACGGCAGGTCAGTCCAGCGCCTTGTCGTTCGGCGTCTTGAACAACGCCTTCATGTCTTCGGACAGCGGGAAGTCCAGGTTGAGGCCCTTCGGCGGCACCGGCTGCATGAACCACTTCGTGTACATGGTGTTGATCGAGCCGTCCTTCATCAGGCCGGTGATCACCTTGTCGGACAGGCCCTTGAACTGCGGATCGTCCTTGCGCAGCATGCAGCCGTACGACTCGCGCGACTGCGCCTTGCCCACGACGATCCAGTCGGCCGGGTTCTTGGCCTTGGCGCGTTCGCCGTAGAGCAGCGCGTCGTCCATCATGAACGCCACGGCGCGACCCGACTCCAGCGTCAGGAACGACTGGCCGTGGTCCTTGGTGCTGATGATGTTCACGCCCAGCTTCTGGTCATCGTTCATTTTGCGCAGCAGGCGCTCGGAAGTGGTGCCGGCCGTCGTCACGACGTTCTTGCCCTTGAGGTCGGCCCAGTCCTTGATGCCGCCGTCCTTCTTCACCATGATGCGCGTGCCGATGATGAAGATCGAGTTGGTAAACGCAACCTGCTTCTGGCGTTCCAGGTTGTTGGTGGTGGAGCCGCACTCGATGTCGATGGTGCCGTTCTGCAGCAGCGTGATGCGGTTCTGCGAGGTGATCGGGATTTCCTTGACCTGCAGGTTCGGCAGCTTCAGCTGGTCCTTGATGGCTTCCACGATCTTCATGTTGATATCGTAGGAATAGCCAACTTGCCGCACGCCGCCCAGGTTGTAGTTGAACGGAATCGACGACTCGCGCACGCCCAGCGTGATGACGCCGGTGTCCTTGATCTTCTTCAGCGTGCCCGTCAGTTGTTCAGCTGCCTGTGCCGTCCCGCACATCACGCCCCCAGCAATCATCAGGGCAGCCAACTTGGCAAAATTCATAACATCTCCTTGACCATGAAGAGAAAGCGGGATTCTAGAGATAAAACCCCCACTGATGAAACAGTATTGCGCAGCATCCGCCGCAATACAACTGGGTTTTCTCCTAGAACCCCACTTCAGGGCAATCACTGCGCACGGCATCCGGATACGACAACGCGGTCTCCGGCGCTAGCCGGAAACCGCGTCTGGCGGTCATGACCAGGGGTGCCGGGACAATTGCTGCGTTGCACCATGACAGTGCCTCGTCCCGGCTTTCCTGTGTCCTGCCGATCAGGGATACAGGCCGCGCATCTCGCGCGCCTGCAGGATCCGCGTACAGGCCACGATAAACGCCGCCGTGCGCAGGGTCACCTTGTTGTCCTGTGCCACTTGCCAGATTGCCCGGAAGGCTTCTTGCATGATCCGTACCAGGCGCTGGTTGATCTCTTCCTCGGTCCAGAAGAAGCTGGAGAAATCCTGCACCCATTCAAAGTAGGACACGGTCACGCCGCCGGCGTTGGCGATCACGTCCGGGGCCACCAGGATATTGCGCTCGCGCAGGATGTCGTCCGCTTCCGGGGTGGTCGGGCCGTTGGCGCCCTCGATCACCAGGCGGGCCTTGATCTGCGGCGCGTTCTCAGCCGTGATCTGGCCTTCCAGCGCGGCCGGGATCAGGATGTCGCAGTCGACTTCCCAGAACTGCGCGGTACGCAGGACTTCGCCGCGGAAGCCTTCGATGGTGCCGCTGTGCGAGGCGTATTCCATCAGCGCCGGCACGTCCAGGCCGGCCGGGTCGAACAGCGTGGTGCGGTGGTCCTGTACCGCCACCACCTTGGCGCCAGCCTCATGGAACAGCTTGGCCGCCACGGCGCCCACGTTGCCGAAGCCCTGCACCGCCACGCGCGCGCCCTTGATTTCCAGGCCGATATTGCGCGCGGCTTCGGAGCCGACCACGAACGCGCCGCGGCCGGTGGCTTCGTGACGGCCGAGCGAGCCACCCAGCGAGATCGGCTTGCCGGTCACCACGCCGGTGGCCGTGCTACCGGAGTTCATCGAGTACGTGTCCATCATCCAGGCCATGACCTGGGCGTTGGTGTTCACGTCCGGCGCCGGAATATCCTTGCTCGGCCCGATGATGATGTTGATTTCGCTGGTGTAGCGGCGCGTCAGGCGTTCCAGCTCGGCGTGCGAGAGCGTGCGCGGATCGACGCGGATGCCGCCCTTGGCACCGCCGTAGGGCACGTTGACCGCGGCGTTCTTCACCGACATCCAGGCCGACAACGCCATCACCTCGGACAGGGTCACGTCCTGGTGGAAGCGCACGCCGCCCTTGCCCGGGCCGCGCGACAGGTTGTGCTGCACGCGATAGCCCTCGAAATGGGCAATGGTGCCGTTATCCAGTTCGATGGGAACGTCGACGATCATCGCTCGCTTGGGGCGCTTGAGGGTTTCAACCCAGCGTGCCAGCGAGCCCAGGTAAGGCGTGACACGGTCGACCTGCTGCAGGTAGATGCCCCAGGGGCCGAGATTGTCGGCATTGAGGTAAGACGGGAGTGCGTGCTTTTGGCCAGCAATGTTGGTCGGTGCTGCGGAAGACATCGGTGGGTTCCGGTGTGAAGAATGCCCGCAAGCTTAGGGGTGGCGCCCCGCCCGAATCCAATGCCGTTTGCTCATCCGCTCATGCAAAATCTGCATAACCTTGTCATCTGGCGGAAACCACTGCCCTGGCTGGCCTAGGCCGCCGGGGCGGCGGACAAGGTCGACCAAACCTGGTCGACCAGCTGGCGCTTGCGCCGTGCCCCGGCGCGGCGTTCGTTGCCGTTCTCGCCCGGCCGCTCGCGGTACAGGCGGATTTCCATGTCGATCGACAGCGGCAGCCCGCGCGCCGACTCGGCCCGCACCAGCCGGCCCGCGGCCACGTCCTCGCGTACCGCGCTTTCGGGCAGGAAGGCCATGCCGTGGCCGGCCAGCGCCATCACCTTGAGCGCCTCGGCCATGTCGGTCTCGTAGCATTTGTCGAGCTTGAGGGCCTCGGCGGTATCGGCCAGCAGCAGGTCGACCATGCGGCCGAGGAAGGCGTTGGGCGTGTAGCTGAGGAAAGGCACCGGCTTCTTGTCCGAGCCCGGCAGCCGGAACTGCGGCTTGCCGGCGGCGTCCGGCACGCTGTAGGGCGACAGCCGCTCGGTACCAAGCACCAGCATGTCGTACCGGGCCGGATCCAGCTGGATCGCCTGGCGCGCGTGGTGGTAGACCATCACCAGGTCGCAGCCGCCCTCCACCAGCATCAGCACCGCGTCATGGACGTTGAGCGCGCGCAGCCGGCACGGCAGCGTGCCGATCCTGCGCTCCAGCGCCTTGAGCCATTCCGGGAAGAAGGTCAGCGACAGCGTATGCGGCACCGCGAACTCCAGCACCTGGGCGTTGGCCGAGCGCTGGCCGCGCATCAGCGCGCGGGTCTCGCTGACCTGCGCCAGCATGGCCAGCGCCTGCTCGTAGAACACCTTGCCGGCCGGGGTCAGGCTGGTGGGGTAGCTCGAGCGGTCGATCAGCTCGGTGCCGACCCACGCCTCCAGCGACTGGATGCGGCGCGAGAACGCGGGCTGCGTGACGTGGCGCAGCTCGGCCGAGCGCGAGAAGCTGTGCGTCTCGGCCAGGCTGACGAAGTCTTCAAGCCATTTGATTTCCATGACGCGGATTATCCACCCGCGCCGGGGCCTCCGTCACCTGCCCGGCAGCAAGCCGTCAGCCGCGATACGCCCAGCCGGTCATGCGCTTCTCGACCACGGCACGAGATCAGGCCCGCCGCCCCTTGGGGCACGTGGACGCAGGAGAATGCAGTCCCGTCAGGCGTCCTGCGTGGCGTCGCCCACGTCTAGTGCCAGCGCATCCGCGCCCACGGCTTCGCCGCCCTTGGCGGCGGCGCGCGCCTGGATGTCCCACATCTCGGCGTAGCGGCCACGCGCGCGCATCAGTTCAGCATGGGTGCCGCGCTCGACAATGCGGCCGTGGTCCATCACCAGGATCTGGTCGGCATGCACGACCGTGGACAGCCGGTGCGCGATCAGCAGCGTGGTGCGGTTCTGCGCCAGCCGCATCAGCTCGGCCTGGATCGCCTGCTCGGTGCGTGAATCCAGCGCCGAGGTGGCTTCATCGAAGACCAGCACCGGCGGGTTCTTCAGCAGCGTGCGCGCGATCGCCACGCGCTGCTTCTCGCCGCCGGACAGCTTCAGGCCGCGCTCGCCCACCGGCGTGTCATAGCCTTGCGGCAGCTCGCGGATGAAGCTGTCGATCTGCGCGGCGCGCGCGGCGGCGATGACCTCGTCGCGGCTGGCGTCGGGCCGGCCGTAGGCAATGTTGTAGAAGATGCTGTCGTTGAACAGCACCGTGTCCTGCGGCACGATGCCGATGGCGCGGCGCAGGCTGTCCTGCGTGATCGCGCGGATGTCCTGGCCGTCGATCTCGATGGCGCCGTCGTTGACGTCGTAGAAGCGGAACAACAGCCGCGCCAGCGTCGACTTGCCCGAGCCGCTGTGCCCGACCACCGCGGTGGTGGTGCCCGCCGCGATGGTGAAATCCACGCCATCCAGGATCAGCCGGTCCGGCTCATAGCTGAAGCGCACGTCGCGGAAGCGCACCTGCGCGCCGTCGACCTGCAGCGGCTTCGCACCAGGCGCGTCGGCCACCTCCTGGTTGGTGCCGAGCAGCACGAACATGCGGTCCATGTCGGTGGTGGCCTGCTTGATCTCGCGGTAGATCACGCCGAGGAAGTTCAGCGGGATATAGAGCTGGATCATCAGGGTGTTGACCAGCACCAGGTCGCCCAGCGTGAGCTTGCCGTCGACCACGCCCACGGTGGCGCGCCACAGGATCAGGATCAGCCCCAGCGCGATGATGGTCTGCTGGCCGAAGTTCAGGAACGACAGCGAGTTCTGCGAGCGGATCGCCGCGGTGCGGTACTTGCGCAGGTTCTCGTCGTAGCGTTGCGCCTCGTACTCTTCATTGCCGAAGTACTTGACGGTCTCGAAGTTGAGCAGGGAATCGATCGCCTTCTGGTTGGCGCGCGAATCCAGCTCGTTCATGCGGCGCCGGAAATGCGTGCGCCATTCCGTCACCACGATGGTGAAAACGATATAGCCCACCAGCGCGCAGCCGGTGATGGCCGCGAACCAGATGTCGTAGTGCAGGATAAAGAAGCCGATCACCAGCCCCATCTCCACCAGCGTGGGCAGGATGCTGTACAGCGAATACGAGATCAGCGACTGGATGCCGCGCGTGCCGCGCTCGATGTCGCGGCTCATGCCGCCGGTCTGCCGGTCCAGGTGGAAACGCAGCGACAGCGCGTGCAGGTGCCGGAACACCTGCAGCGCAATCTCGCGCACGGCGCTCTGCGTGACCTTGGAAAAGAGCATCTCCCGCAACTCGGTGAACAGCGTCGCCGACAGCCGCAGCAGCCCGTAGCCGACGATCAGCCCGATCGGCACGGCCAGCAGCGCGCGCGGATCGCCCGGCTGCAGGTTCATGCTGTCGATCAGCTGCTTCATCAGCACCGGCACGCCCAGGTTGGCCACCTTGGCGGACACCAGGCACGCCAGCGCCAGCATCACGCGCCACTTGTAGTGCCAGACATAGGGCAGCAGGTTGCGCACCGTCTGCCAGTCGCTGCGCGGCGCGCGCTGACCGGGAAAGAGCGTGTTTGAAGCAGGAGCGGGGGCCGGCTCAGCGGTCGTGGAATAGCGGCGCATACGTTAGAATTCGGGCCAATGCGCGATTGTCGCAGAGTTCGCATTACGTGGCAGGCGAAGGGTCTTTCGCCACGCCCCGCCCCTTCCGCAGTCCACCACACACCGTCATGAACGCTCCCCACACCGTCCCCGCCCTGCCCGCCGGCAAGAATCCCGCACTGCGCGTGGTGCCGATGCCCGCCGACGCCAATGTGCACGGCGACGTGTTCGGCGGCTGGATCATGGCGCAGGTGGATATCGCCGGCTCGATCCCGGCGGTGGAACGCGCCCAGGGCCGCGTGGCCACCGTCGCGGTCAACTCCTTCCTGTTCAAGCATCCGGTGTTCGTTGGCGATCTGGTCAGCTTTTATGCGGACATCGTCAAGACCGGCCGTACCTCGATCACGGTGTCGGTCGAGGTCTATGCGCAACGGATGCGCCACAGCAATGAGATCGTCAAGGTGACGGAGGCCACGCTGACGTATGTGGCGACGGATGAATCGCGGCAGCCGCGGGTGTTGCCGTCGGCTTGAGGGGCGGCAGGTCAATACACTCTTTCTATTGTCCTGTCCATTTGCGGCGCCTCCTTGGTACTACAGCGCAATGATTCTGGTTACGGTGAACACAACCGCCCAATGTGCGAAAACCGCCCCCGCCAGCGCGGTAGCCAGCAGGGTGACTTTGTCGACACGCGCGCAAAGCAGGAACCCCAGGACGCCAAACAAGACTGGCGGCACAGGTATCAGCAAGATCAAACCCCGCAGCATCCGGGCATCAGCAGGGCATATGTCAATCCCAACGCATGTCCCAGGCCGCGGCACGCACAGGCCCGGGAACTTGTCGCAGAGGTATGCATCGATAAGGGACCATGCGAGGACACTGGCCAGACCAATGCCGACGAATGCTGCTGTGATGGCAATGCGCCGCTTGTTCACTTGATTTCCCAGAAAAGTATCTCCGCTGACCGCCCGAGATCTGACCACCCGTAGTGGGTGCCGGGAAACAAAGCGTCCCAGCCCAAGCTGCGACCGATTGTTGCAATAGCACCGGGTGCGCTGCTGATGGTCAGCCTCGATCCGTTCCACAGGTCAGAGGCAGCTTTCCGCTTTCGTCCAGGCATCCGGCGAACGTCCGGCCATCGGAGATCTCAACGAAGTAAGGGTAGCCTGCGACGAGGGCCGCTCCCGATCACGCTCGGATTTGTTCGTCGTACCTGACAGTCACCGGCGAGGTGTGAAAACCGGCGATGTTCCGCACTTGGGGCCTATTCCACTGCGCGGCATCCTCTGCCGTCATGGTCATCGTGTACGGTCGCGACGCAAAGAAGACGGGCGGCGGATTGCAGCCGCACGCGCAGATGTCTCCGCTCAAGGCTTCTTCCTTGCCCTCGTCCGTGCTGGGCCAACGTGGGCCGACACAGACGATGATTCCCGTTCGCTTGCAGACAGGGCAGTACGCCGGATCGCCTTCACGCGCTGTTGGGATGCCTTCGTAGCTGGATCCGGGGCTGCCACCAACGATCGTGGCGCCATTGTTAGCTTTGTCACCTCTGATGAGATAGGTTCTGGTAACCATGGTCGCACCTTATTTGGAGATAGGTTTTCACCGCACACCATTGCGCCAAAGCTTCCTTAAGGAATCAATCAGTGAAATCTGATTCCTCCTTGTCGATTAGTCGACTAGTCCCACCGGTTCAGCCATCCAGAGATGCGGGAGCGTGGAGTAGCCAGGAAAGGCCCCCCGGACATTGCATTTCCGAGGGACAAATCGGCCAGGCTCACTCAAACTTCGTAAAATCCGGCTTGCGCTTCTGGAAGAAGGCAGCAAACGCCTCTTTCGCCTCCGGCGCCACCAGCATCTTCCGGAACACCGCGCCCTCGTCGGCCATCTGCTTTTCCACCGCCGCCGCATCGCCCGCCTTCATCAGCCGCTTGGTCTCGCGCAGCGACGACGCCGGCAGCGCCGCCAGCTTGCGCGCCTGCTGCAGCGCAAAGTCGTGCAGCTCGGCCACCGGCAGCACCCGCGTCACCAGCCCGATCTCCAGCGCCTCCTGCGCGCTGAAGGCTTCGCCCAGCAGCAGCTTCTCGGCCGCGCGCTGGTAGCCGACCAGCCGCGGCAGCAGCAGGCTCGAGGCCGCCTCGGGGCACAGGCCCAGCTGCACGAACGGCAGCGACAGCTTGGCCGTATCGGACGCATAGACCAGGTCGCAATGCAGCAGCATGGTCGTGCCCACCCCGACCGCGGCACCGCTGACGGCTGCCACGATCGGCTTGGTGGCGTGGCTGATCTGGTAGAGGAACTGGAACACCGGCGCCTGCTCCGCGCCTTCGCCGGCGGTAGGCGGGCGCTGCATGAAGTCTTCCAGGTCGTTGCCGGCGGTAAAGATCTCTGGCTTGCCGCGCAGCAGGATGGCGCGCACGTTGCGGTCGGTCTCGGCCGCGCGCAGCGCGTCGGCCATGGCCTGGTACATCGCCGCGGTGATGGCGTTCTTCTTGTCGATGCGGTCGAACTCGATGGTCAGGATGCCCTGCTCGATGCCGGTGCGGATGCTCATGGTGTCCTCGTCTGTGGATGCATTGCTGGGAGGGTTATTCAAAAGGCGGCGGCGATTCGGAAAGATAGCTCAGCCCGAACGCGCGCGCGCCGACATTCAGCGCCACCGTCAGGCTCATCGGCGCCAGCATCAGCTCCACGCCCTGGCCGCGCGCGGTGCGCGCCAGCGACTGGAACGCCGGCATCGCGCGCACGTCATCGAGCGGGCCGGCATAGCAGACCGAGATCGCCGGCACCGTCAGGTCGCCGCTGCGGATGCACTGCTCGGCATGCTGCAGCACGCGGCGCGCACCCTCCTCGGAGCCGCGCGCCTTGGCGATGGCGTCGGTGTGCCCGCGGTGCATGCGCACCACCGGGCGGATATTGAAGGCGCTGCCCATCACATAGCGGCCCCAGGTGATGCTGCCCTCGCCCTTCTGGCGCGCGCGCGTGTACATGTAGAGCAGCTCGTCGGGCACCAGGAACATATGGGCGGCATCGCGCAGGCGCGTCTCGACCGCTTCCTGCACCGCTTGCGGGCTGGCGCCGGCGGCGGCCATGCGCGCGGCTTCACGCACGATCAGCGCCTGGCCCGGCCCGATCGCGCCGGTATCGACCACGGTCAGGTCGAACAGGCCAATGCGCCCGGCTTCCTTGCGCAGGCGCACGCTGCGCGCCACGGTGCCGATCACCGCGCCGGTGGCATGCGCATACAGCTTGCTGCGCGAACTGGCGATGGTGAACAGGATAGCGCGGTCGCAGTGGGCCACCACATTGCGCAGCAGGTGTTCTTCCAGCTCGCGCTCGAGCAGCGGGATCGACTCGGCGTAGTGGTCCTGGCGGCCGACCAGGTATTTCTGGTAGAGCGTGGGCAGCGCGTCTTCATCGCGCGTATCGGCGACAAAGTGTTCGCCCGCGCGGATGCGGAACGGAATGGTGTGGACCTTCAGCTGGGCCATGACGTCGCGCGGCAGATCGCACGCGGCATCGGCCAGGATGGCTGTCTCCTGCATATTATTGTCTCCTCCCTACCTGGTGACCCGCGTCGCGGGCGGCAGCCCCCGGTTACTGCTTTCTTCACCTGATGCAGAAGGGCGGGACAGTCCCGAGGGACCGTCCCGCAGGCGCGTTTAGACGCGCTCGAAGATGCCTGCGGCGCCCATGCCCGTACCGACGCACATGGTCACCATGCCGTACTTCAGGTTGTGGCGGCGCAGCGCGTGCACCACCGTGGCCGAACGGATCGCACCGGTGGCACCCAGCGGGTGGCCCAGCGCAATCGCGCCGCCCATGCGGTTGACCTTGGCCGGATCCAGTTGCAGATCGCGCATCACCGCCAGCGACTGCGCGGCAAAGGCTTCATTCAGTTCGATCCAGTCGAGCTGGTCCTGGGTCAGGCCCGCGGCCTTCAGCGCTGCCGGAATCGCTTCCTTGGGGCCGATGCCCATGATCTCGGGCGGCACGCCGCGCACCGCGAACGAGACGAAGCGCGCCAGCGGCACCAGGTTGAACTGCTTGAGGATCTTTTCCGAGACCAGGATCAGCGCGCCGGCGCCGTCGGAGGTCTGCGAGCTGTTGCCGGCGGTGACGCTGCCCTTGTTGGCAAACACCGGGCGCAGCTTGCCCAGGCCTTCCAGCGAGGTTTCCGGGCGCGGGCCTTCGTCCAGCGAGATCGTGCGCGTCTTCACGTTCACCTGGCCGCTGGCGAGGTCCGGGAAGCGCTCAACAATCTCGATCGGCGTGATCTCGTCCTTGAACTCGCCGGCCTGCTGCGCGGCGATGGCCTTCTGGTGCGAGGCCAGCGAGAACGCATCCTGGTCCTCGCGGCTGACCTGCCATTGCTGCGCCACCTTCTCGGCAGTCAGGCCCATGCCGTAGGCGATGCCCACGTTCTCGTCGCGGGTGAAGATCTCCGGCGACATCGACGGCGAGTTGCCCATCATCGGCACCATGCTCATCGATTCCACGCCGGCGGCGATCATCACGTCGGACTCGCCCACGCGGATGCGGTCGGCCGCCATCGCCACCGCGCTCACGCCCGAGGCGCAGAAGCGATTGACGGTGATGCCGCCCACGGTATTGGGCAGGCCCGACAGCAGCGCGCCGATGCGGGCCACGTTCAGGCCCTGCTGCGCCTCGGGAATCGCGCAGCCGACGATGGCGTCCTCGATCAGCTTCGGGTCCAGGTCCGGCACCTGCGCCACAGCGGCCTTCAGGATGGTGGCCAGCAGGTCGTCCGGGCGCGTGTTCTTGAACGCGCCCTTCGGGGCCTTGCCGATCGGCGAGCGGGTGGCCGCAACGATATATGCGTCTTGCAGTTGTTTCATGATGTCGGTTCCTCGCTTGCCCTGTTAGTTACGCACCGGCTTGCCGGTCTGCAGCATGCCCATGATGCGCTCCTGCGTCTTGCTGGTGCCGAGCAGGTCGACAAAGGCCTTGCGCTCCAGCGCCAGCAGCCAGTCCTCGCTCACCAGCGAGCCGGCCTCGACGTCGCCGCCGCACACCACTTCAGCAATGCGCGCGGCAATCAGGAAGTCGTGCGCCGAGATAAAGCCGCCGTCGCGCATATTGACCAGCGATGCCTTGATGGTGGCAACGCCGGAGCGGCCGGCCACCGGGACCAGCGTCGGCAGCGGCGCGCGGTAGCCGGCGTTGGCCAGCGCGCGCACTTCGTTCTGCGCCACGTACAGCAGCTCATGCACGTTGAAGACGATCTTGTCGGACGGCTGCAGGTAGCCCATCTGGCGCGCTTCCAGCGCCGAGGCCGAGACCTTGGCCATGGCCGCGCTCTGGAAGCGGCTGGTCAGGAACTGCAGGGTGTTGGTGCTGCCTGCGGCCTGTGCCGCGCGTGCGGCTGCCAGCGCGGCTTCCTTCAGGCCACCGCCGGCCGGCACCAGGCCCACGCCCACTTCGACCAGGCCGATATACGTCTCCAGTGCGGCCACGCGCGAAGCCGAATGCAGCATCAGCTCGCAGCCGCCGCCCAGCGCAATGCCGGACGCCGCGGACACCACCGGCACCGAGGCGTACTTCACGCGCATCATGCCGTCCTGGAACTTCTTCACGAACGGCTCGATGCCCTTGGCGCCGCCCATCATGAAGGCGGGCATGGCCGCTTCAAGGTTGGCGCCGGCGGAGAACGGGCCACCCGGCGCGCCCAGCTGCAGCGAGGTCGGCTGCCACACCACCAGGCCCTTGTACCCGGCTTCGGCCAGGTCGATGGCGCGGGTCAGGCCGTCGATCACGTCCGGCCCGATGGTGTTCATCTTGCTCTTGAACGAGACCACCAGCACGTCGTCCTGGCCTTCGCTCACCCAGATGCGCACGGCGTCGTTCTCTTCGACGGTGCGGCCGGCCTTGCGCGGATCGGCCGCGGCAGTGCCCTTGATCGCGGCACGGAATGCCTGGCGCTGATACACCGGCAGCGTGCTGCGCGCGACGAACGACTGCGTCGCCGGCGACCACGAACCGGCGGCGGCATGCACACCCTGGTTCTCTGCCACCGGGCCCTCGAATACCCATGCCGGCAGCGGCGCGGCCGACAACGCCTTGCCGGCTTCCACGTCTTCCTTCACCCACTCGGCCACCTGCTTCCAGCCGGCCGACTGCCAGTCTTCGAACGGACCCGAGTTCCAGCCGAAGCCCCAGCGGATCGCCAGGTCGATGTCGGCGGCGGAACCGGCGATCTGCTCCAGGTACACGGCGATGTAGTGGAACACGTCGCGGAACACTGCCCACAGGAACTGCGCCTGCGGGTTGGTCGACTCGCGCAGCAGCTTGATGCGCTCGGCCGCATCCTTCTTCAGCATGCGCACCACGATCTCGTCGGCCTTCTTGCCGGCATCGACATACTGGCCGGTCTTGGCGTCGAGCACCTTGATGGCCTTGCCTTCCTTCTTGTAGAAGCCGGCGCCGGTCTTCTGGCCCAGCGCGCCCGCGTCGACCAGGCCCTTGAGCACGGCCGGGGTCTTGTACACCGGCGCGAACGGGTCGTCGTGCAGGGTGTCCTGCATGGTCTTGATCACGTGCGCCATGGTGTCCAGGCCGACCACGTCCGCGGTGCGGAAGGTGGCGGACTTGGCGCGGCCCAGCTTGGAGCCGGTCAGGTCATCGACCACGTCGAACGGGATGCCGAACTTCTCGGCTTCGGCAAACACGGCCAGGATCGAGAAGATGCCGACGCGGTTGGCGATGAAGTTGGGCGTGTCCTTGGCGCGCACCACGCCCTTGCCGAGCGTGGTGGTCAGGAACGCTTCAAGCTGGTCGAGGATCTGCGGCTGCGTGGTCGCGGTCGGGATCAGTTCGACCAGGTGCATGTAGCGCGGCGGGTTGAAGAAGTGCACGCCGCAGAAGCGCGACTTCAGGTCGGCATCAAACCCGTCGGACAGCGCTGTAATCGACAGGCCCGAGGTGTTGGTGGCGAAGATCGCGTGCGAGGCCAGGTGCGGCGCGACCTTCTTGTACAGGTCGTGCTTCCAGTCCATGCGCTCGGCGATCGCCTCGATCACCAGGTCGCATTCCTTGAGCAGCGCGATGTCGTCTTCGTAGTTGGCCGCCTGGATCAGGCCGGCCTCTTCCTTGATGCCCAGCGGCGCGGGCGAGAGCTTCTTCAGGTTCTCGATGGCGCGCAGCGCGATGCCGTTCTTGGGGCCTTCCTTGGCGGGAAGGTCAAACAGCACCACCGGCACGCGCGCATTGATCAGGTGGGCGGCGATCTGCGCCCCCATGACGCCGGCACCCAGCACGGCGACTTTCTTGACGATGAAATTGGACATGCTCGCTCCTGGATTAGTGAGCGTTAGATAGATGCGAAGCCGTCGTTCCCGGCCGGGAACGACGGGTAGAGTCGACTCAGAACAGGTCTGCGTCCAGCGCCATCAGCGTGGCCGAACCGGCGCGTGCCTTGCGGATCTCGGCGGCGGTTT
This sequence comes from Cupriavidus sp. CP313, assembly GCF_054072015.1. Lineage (NCBI taxonomy): Bacteria > Pseudomonadati > Pseudomonadota > Betaproteobacteria > Burkholderiales > Burkholderiaceae > Cupriavidus > Cupriavidus sp. CP313. Next base: position 195,897 of record NZ_JBSVZB010000002.1, read on the forward strand.
CCGGCAGCAGCTTGGCAAAGTAGAAGCGTGCGGTCGCCAGCTTGGCGGTGTAGAACTTGTCGCCGCTGCCTTCCTTCTCCAGCGCGATCTTGGCCATGCGGGCCCAGAAGTACGAGAACACCAGGTGGCCCACCACGCGCAGGTACGGCACCGCGGCGGCGCCCACCTCATCGGCATTGCCCATCGCCTTCATGCCGATTTCCATGGTCAGCTTCTGCACCTTGTCGCCAATGTCGGCCAGCGGGTTGATGAACTCCTGCATGGCTTCGTTGGTGCCTTCGGCTTCCACGAACGCCTGCACGATCTTGCCGAAGGCCTTCATCCTGGCGCCCATGTCGCCCAGGATCTTGCGGCCCAGCAGGTCCAGCGCCTGGATGGTGTTGGTGCCTTCGTAGATCATGTTGATGCGCGCATCGCGCACATACTGTTCCATGCCCCACTCGGCGATGTAGCCGTGGCCGCCGAACACCTGCATGCCCTCATTGGTGGACGTGAAAGCGTTGTCGGTCAGGAAGGCCTTGATCACCGGCGTGAGCAGCGCGACCAGGTCGCCGGCCTGCTTGCGCACGGCTTCCTCAGGGTGCGACAACTCGCGGTCGATCTGCAGCGCGGTCCAGTAGCTGAAGGCGCGGCCGCCTTCGACATAGGCCTTTTGCGTCAGCAGCATGCGGCGCACGTCCGGATGCACGATGATCGGGTCGGCGGGCTTGTCCGGCGCCTTCGGGCCGGTCAGCGCGCGCATCTGCAGGCGGTCCTTGGCGTAGGCCAGCGAGTTCTGGTACGCCACTTCGGTCAGGCCCAGGCCCTGCGCGCCCACGCCCAGGCGCGCGGCGTTCATCATCACGAACATGGCGTTCAGGCCCTTGTTGGGCTCGCCCACCAGCCAGCCGCGCGCGCCATCCAGGTTCATCACGCAGGTGGCGTTGCCGTGGATGCCCATCTTGTGCTCGATCGAGCCGCACTTGATGCCGTTGCGCTCGCCCGGGTTGCCGTTGGCATCGGGGATGAACTTGGGCACCACGAACAGCGAGATGCCCTTGGTGCCGCCCGGCGCGTCCGGCAGGCGTGCCAGCACCAGGTGGATGATGTTCTCGGCCATGTCGTGCTCGCCGGCCGAGATGAAGATCTTGGTGCCCGAGATCAGGTACGAACCGTCAGCCTGCGGCTCTGCCTTGGAACGCAGGATGCCGAGGTCGGTGCCGCAGTGCGGCTCGGTCAGGCACATGGTGCCGGTCCACACGCCGGAGACCAGCTTGGGCAGGTAGGCCTGCTGCAGTTCGGGCGTGCCGTGCGCGTGCAGCGCTTCGTACGCGCCGTGCGACAGGCCCGGGTACATGGTCCAGGCCTGGCCGGCCGAGTTCAGCATCTCGTAGACCACATTGTTGATCACGATCGGCAGGCCCTGGCCGCCGAATTCGGGATCGCAGGCGAGCGCCGGCCAGCCGGCTTCGACGTACTGCTGGTAGGCTTCCTTGAAGCCGGTGGGCGCCTTGACCACGCCGTCGCCGACGTAGGTGCAGCCTTCGCGGTCGCCCACCTGGTTGAGCGGGAACACGACGTCCGAGCAGAACTTGCCGGCTTCTTCGATGACCTGGTTGATGGTGTCCGCGTCGATGTCCGCGTGCGGCGGCATCGCCTTGAGTTCGGCTTCGGCGCCGAGCAGTTCATGGAGCACGAACTGCATGTCGCGCAACGGTGCGGTGTACTGGCCCATCTGAGACTCCTTGGAGTTGTGCGATGCCGCCACGCCGCCCGTCCCGCTTGCGCGATACGGTCCGACCGGGGCGACCTCAGGTACGGTAAGACTGAATCAGTTTGTTGAGCGCGACCATGGCAAGCTCGGCACTGTCAGGCAGGCGCAGGAAACGGGCGTCATGATGCAAGCCTAGTTCAAGGCTGTACATCTCGAACAGCATCAGGCGCGGATCGCAGTCCGCGCGCAGGTGCCCCTCCTCCCGCGCCTGGTTGATGGCGCGCGTGAGCGCTGCCCGCCAGATGGTGACGCTCTTGACCAGCTCGTCACGCACCAGGCTGCCGGCACGGTCGTCGTACTCCACGGCGCCGCTGATGTAGATGCATCCAGTCGTCACTTCCTGGATGCGCTTCTCCATCCAGCGCCGCACCATCGACCACAGCCGGGGCAGGCCGCGCGGCTCCTGCAGCGAGGGGTAGAACACCTCCTGCTCGAACCGGCGGTGATACTCCCGCACCACCTCTACCTGCAGGTCTTCGCGCGAACCGAAATGCGCGAAGACACCGCTCTTGCTCATCTGCATGCGTTCCGCGAGCAGCCCGATGGTCAGACCTTCGAGCCCGTCGCGGGACGACAATTCCAGTGCGGCATCCAGAATCGCCACGCGCGTCATTTCACCCTTGCGCATGGGCGCGGGAGAGGCGGCGGCGGATTCGAGACGGGCTGACTGGTGTCGCATGTTTTTTCTCCGTTCTGCGGGGCCCTGCTGCGGCCCCGCGTATGACCCTGACGTTGCATTCTTTGCTTGCGGCCGACCGGCGGAATTGCCGGTGCATACCGCGAATGCACGCAGTCTAAGCCAAAAAAGAACGGTCGTTCAGATTATTCTGGCGCAGCAGTCGACCATCAAGCTTTTAATTAGACCGCTGTTTCTAAACGGACTGCAATGCAGCATGTCCGTCACGGCTTGCGCTGCAACCGGTTGCAGCCTGTTCGATGCCGCATGGCAGCAAATGCATGCACACAGTGCGCGTGGCGGGCTCAGTAGCGCCCGGTCACGCCGGCAATGATCACGCCCAGGCGCAGCAGCGTATAGGCCGCCCAGTTGGCCAGCCGGTGCAGCGGCGAGCGGCGCGCATGCACCTCCGGCATCACGCGCACGCTGCGGTGCGCAATGGCGTATTCCAGCGCGGTACGCAGTTCAGCGGCGAAGGCCGCATCATAAACGGCGACGTTGGCTTCGCGCGCAAGCAGCAGGCTGAACGGGTCCATATTGCTCGACCCGACCGTGGCCCAGGCCTCGTCCACCACGCCCACCTTGGCGTGCAGGAAGCTCTCGGCATACTCGTAGATCTCGACGCCGACCTCCAGCAGCGAGGCGTACAGCGCATGGGTGGCGTAGTGCTGCAGCCGGTATTCGACCCGGCCCTGCAGCAGCAGCCGCACGCGCACGCCGCGCGCGCGGCAGGCCAGCAGCGCGCGCCGCATCTTGTGGCCAGGCAGGAAGTAGGCGTTGGCAAGGATCACGTCGTGGCGCGCGGCGCCCAGCGCGCGCAGGTATTCGCGCTCGATGGTGCGGCGGTTGCGCAGGTTGTCGCGCAGCAGCAGCGCGGCGCGTACGCCGCCCGCGGCTTCCGGGCGCGGCGGCAGGTCGGTGACCAGCGGGTAATCGGCCACCGCGGCGGCGCGTTCGGCTCCGTGCGTATCGCGCAGCGACAACCGCCACCAGAGCCGCTCGGCGGACAGCGCAATGCCGTCCACCAGCGGGCCGCTGACCTGCACCGCGAAGTCATAGCGCGGCCCCAGGTTGGCGCCTTCGAACGGGCCGTGGTTGTGGTCGTCGATGATATTGATGCCGCCGACAAAGGCCACGCGCCAGTCGATCACTGCCAGCTTGCGGTGCAGCCGGCGCAGGTGGCGCCGCGCCAGCCGGAAGCCGCGCAGCATGCGAAAGACGCGCAGTTGCACGCCGCCGGCGCGCAGCCGCGCGGCCAGCTCGGCCGGCATGTCGCCGGCGCCGAATCCGTCCACCGTCACGCGCACCGTCACGCCGCGCGCGGCGGCGCGGATCAGCGCGTCGCTGACCGCGCGGCCGACCTCGTCATCGGCATAGATGTAGGTTTCCAGCATCACCTGGAACGCGGCCTGGTCGATGGCGGCGATCAGCGCGGGGAAGAAGTCCTGGCCGCCGTGCAGCAGCCGCACCGCATTGCCAGTGGTGGGCTTGCCGCGGCGCCAGGTCCAGCGCAGCATGCGGCGGCGCGGCGCGTGATCGCCGGCCGCGGCCGGGTCGTGCGCGCGGGCGTCGGCGTGCGCGGCCTGGCCTGCCGCGCGGTCCGCCGGGATCTCGGGGCCGTCGGCATGAGCGGAGTGGGATATCCGTGACATGCCGTGATTATCGGACAGATTGCCTGACGCAAGGCGCCGCGCGCACATTGGCAGGCGCATCTCTGCTATCGTCGATACTGATGCTTGCCCGCGCAGCCAGCGACGGGCAATCGACGACTGACGCCCCCCCACGGAACCCATTGTGAAGGTATTCGGCATTACCGGATCGTCCGGCAGCGGCAAGACCACGCTGCTGGACCAGCTCATCCCCTGTTTCGTCGCCGCCGGCCTGCGCGTGGCCGGCGTCAAGCACACCCACCACGGCTTTGACCCCGACACGCCCGGCAAGGACTCCTGGCGCATGCGCGAGGCCGGCTGCGCCAATGTCGTGCTGGTCGGCGCTCGCCACCTGACACTGATGCGCCACTACCCGGAAGCGGTGCCCTCGCCTGAACTGGACGATGCGCTCGCCGTGCTGCCGGCCGACACCGAACTGGTGCTGGTGGAAGGCTACAAGCGCAGTGATTTTCCCAAGCTGGAGGTGTATCGCCCGGCACTGGGGCGCACGCCGCTGTGGGACGAGGTGCCGGGCGTGGTGGCGGTGGCAAGCGACGACCCTGCCGCGGTGGCCGCCATGACCGCGCTGCCGGTGCTGGACCTGAACGACCCGCAGGCGGTGTTCGCCTTCATCCGCGACTATCCGGACCGCGCGCGCTGAATTCAGGCGGCCTTGCCGGCGGGCTCCGCGGGCATGGCCAACTCGCCCTGCGGATGTCCCAGTTCCGCCACCAGCGGCACGTGGTCCGAGCGCTGCGCCCAGTCGCGGCCGGTCAGCGCATGCGCGCGCTCGATCTCATAGCCGCGCACATAGATTCGGTCGAGCTGCCACCACGGCATATGGCTGGGGAAGGTATGCAGACGCGCACCGCGCGCGTGCGAGGCCTCGACCGCGCCCAGCGTATTGCAGATCTGTGCATCGAGCCGGTGGTTCCAGTCGTTGAAGTCGCCGGCGATCACGAGCGGCACGCCGTTCGGCACCACAGTGCGCACGCGCTCGACCAGCGCCTCGGCCTGGCGCACGCGGCTGCGGGCGAACAGGCCAAAGTGCACGCAGATCAGGTGGGTCTCGATGCCATGGACGTCCGCCACCGCATGCAGCAGCCCGCGCTGCTCGAAACGGTGGTCGGAAATATCGAGGTTTTCGGACATCAGGATCGGGTGGCGCGACAGGATCGCGTTGCCGTGATGGCCGTAGTCATAGACCGCGTTGCGTCCGTAGACCGAGTGCGGATAGGCGTCAGTGGCCAGGTAGTTGAGCTGCGTATGCTCCGGATCGAACAGCGCCGCGGCCACCAGCCGGTCGTTGCGGTCCTGCACTTCCTGCAGGAAGACGATGTCCGCATCCATCGCATGCAGGCCGGCGCGCACGTTCTGGATGCGCGGGCGCCGCGAGAGGCCGGTCACTCCCTTGTGGATGTTGTAGGTGACCACGCGCAGCTTCATGGCTGCGCTCCGTACACCGCCTGCCGCTCGCCAGCACCGGCCGCGCGCCAGGCCAGCTGGCGGATGGCCTCGGCATTGCTGCTGGAAAAGCACTGCTGCGCCGCCTGCTCCCACGGCAGCCACTGGTATTGCAGGTGTTCGCATGGCGCCAGCGTCACCGGCAGCGCCCCGGACACGCGCAGCCCGAACCAGTGCTCGGTATTGCGCGTGACGCCTTCGGCGTAGCGGTGGCGCCACTGCGGGTAGATCTCGTACTGGATGGTGTGGGCCCAGTCGGTCAGCTGGTGCTCGCCGGCGATGATGCCGGTTTCCTCGGCCACTTCACGCGCGGCGGTCAGGGCCAGGGGTTCGTCCAGGGTGTCGAGGCTGCCGGTCACGGACTGCCAGAACCCCGGGCGATCGGCGCGTTCCAGCAGCAAGACTTGAAGATCTGGCGTGTAAATCACCACCAGCACGGATTCCGGGATCTTGTAGGACATGGGTCTGGGCGAAAGGACAAACCCAAGGATAGCGCAGCCACGCCACGTTGCCACGCGAAAGCGTGGCGGCGCCCGCCCGAGGCGGCCCTCGGCGGCCTTCAGGCGGCGCTGCGCGCGCTATGCGTGGCATGGGGTGCCAGGTACGGCTCGTCGGCGGCGGTGCGCTGCCAGGTGTCGAACACCTGTGGCGAATCGCCGTGGCCCCAGGCGGCACGCAGCTGGTCCATCAGCGGCGCCAGCGCCTGGCGGTAGCGCTTGGACGCGCCATGCGCGTGCGTGGCCAGGGCGTCGGCGCGGTGCCGGACCTCGCCCTGCAGCCGTGTGCGCTCCAGCGCGATTTCCTTCTCTCGCTGTCCCAGCGCGTTGTACTTCTGGATCAGGAAGCGCTGGTAGTCGCCGCCATCCATGCCCTGCGCCGCCTGCGCATTGACCTGCTCGAAACGCAGCACGATGCTGCCGGTTTCCTGCTCGATATGGGCAACCTCGGCGTCCAGGGCCTGCAGCGCCTCCTGCACGCGCTGGGCATCGCGGCGCAGCGCCTGCACCTGCGCGGCCTCGTCCTCGAACACGCGCTGCGCATCCAGGTAGGCCTGCACCACCGGCTGCGGCGCCACCACCAGCAGCGGGTCGGCGCCATCGGCGCGCTGGCCGGCCAGCAAGGCGTCGTCGGCCAGGCGCAGGTTGCCGAGCTCGTCCAGCCAGCGCCCGCGCGTCATGACCACGCCGACGGTATCCAGCGCCAGCCGGCGCAACGCTTCGGCGCGCTGCATTTCCACCGGCTCAGCCGCCGCGGCGGGCGCGGCCGACTGCACCGCATGGGCGATGTCGGGCACGCAGGCCGCCACGGTGGTCGCCACCGATTCAGACATGGCCTGCGCCGAGCGGCGCACGGCGCGGCGCAGCTCGAAGCGCGCCAGCAGCATCATTAGCAACCCGGCCACCAGCCAGGTCAGGATGGTTTGGTCATGGGCCAGCAGGAACTGGCGGATCAGGTCGATATCCAGGGTCACGAATTTCCTCCCGAGTGCCGGAAGCCTTCATTGCGAGGCCCCTCGGCAAATTACGTGTCAAAGAGAGCAGACCCCGCCGCGGCGCCCTTCGTTCCGACCGGTAACAAATCGAAACCAATGCGCCGCGCGCCTCACAGCGCAGTCGACCCGACGTTGCGCATAAAGCAAAAAAGCCGCGCAATTGCGCGGCTTCCTTGCGGGCTTCAGGCAACTCAGGCCGTCGGCTTGGGCTCGGCGGCGCGCAGGCGGATATGCAGCTCGCGCAGTTGCTTCTCGTCGACCGAGCTCGGGGCCTGGGTCAGCAGGTCCTGGGCGCGCTGGGTCTTCGGGAAGGCGATCACGTCGCGGATCGAGTCGGCGCCGGCCATCATCGTGACGATGCGGTCCAGGCCGAAGGCCAGGCCGCCGTGCGGGGGCGCGCCGTACTGCAGCGCGTCCAGCAGGTAGCCGAACTTGGCACGGGCTTCCTCATCGTTGATGTTGAGCGCGCGGAACACCTTGCTCTGGATGTCCGAACGGAAGATCCGCACCGAGCCGCCGCCCATTTCCCAGCCGTTCAGCACCATGTCGTAGGCCTTGGCCACGCACTTGCCCGGGTCGGTCTCCAGGTATTCCAGGTGCTCGTCCTTGGGGCTGGTGAATGGGTGGTGCATGGCCACCCAGCGCGCGTCTTCCTCGTCGTACTCGAACATCGGGAAGTCGACCACCCACAGCGGCTTCCAGGTGTCTTCGAACAGGCCGTTGGCCTTGCCGAAGTCAGAATGGCCGACCTTCAGGCGCAGCGCGCCGATCGAGTCGTTGACCACCTTGGCCTTGTCGGCGCCGAAGAAGATGATGTCGCCGTCCTGGGCGCCGGTGCGCTTGAGGATCTCGGCAATGGCGGCGTCGTGCAGGTTCTTGACGACCGGCGATTGCAGGCCGTCGCGGCCCTTGGCCACTTCGTTGACCTTGATCCAGGCCAGGCCCTTGGCGCCGTAGATGCCGACGAACTGAGTGTAGGCGTCGATCTCGCCGCGCGAGATCTGGCCGCCGCCCGGTACGCGCAGGCCGACCACGCGGCCGTTGTCGCTGTTGGCCGGGCCCGAGAACACCTTGAAGTCGACGTCCTTCATCACCTCGGTCAGCTCGGTGAATTCCAGCTTGACGCGCAGGTCAGGCTTGTCCGAGCCGAAGCGGGCCATGGCCTCGCGGAACTCCATCACCGGGAAGGCGTCCAGGTCGACGTCGATCGCATTCTTGAACACCGTGCGCATCATGTCCTCGAACAGGTCGCGGATCTCCTGCTCGCTCAGGAACGACGTTTCGCAGTCGATCTGCGTGAACTCGGGCTGGCGGTCGGCACGCAGGTCTTCGTCGCGGAAGCACTTGGTGATCTGGTAGTAGCGGTCGAAGCCCGAGACCATCAGCATCTGCTTGAAGATCTGCGGCGACTGCGGCAGCGCGAAGAAGTGGCCCGGGTTCACCCGCGACGGCACCAGGTAGTCGCGCGCGCCTTCGGGCGTGCTCTTGCCCAGCATCGGGGTCTCGATGTCGATAAAGCCCTGGGCGTCCAGGTACTTGCGCACTTCCATCGCCACCTTGTAGCGCAGGCGCAGGTTGTACTGCATCTGCGGGCGGCGCAGGTCCAGCACGCGGTGCGTCAGGCGCGTGGTTTCCGACAGGTTGTCGTCGTCGAGCTGGAACGGGGGCGTGACCGACGGGTTCAGCACGGTCAGCTCATGGCACAGCACCTCGATCTTGCCCGAGGTCAGGTTGGCGTTCTCGGTGCCGGCCGGGCGCGGACGGACCTTGCCGGTGACGCGGATGCAGAACTCATTGCGGATCTCTTCCGCGGCCTTGAACATCTCGGGGCGATCCGGATCGCACACCACCTGCACCAGGCCTTCGCGGTCGCGCAGGTCGATGAAGATCACGCCGCCATGGTCGCGGCGGCGCTGGACCCAGCCGGTCAGGGCCACTTCCTGGCCCGAGAATTGTTCGGTCACCAGACCGCAGTAGTGAGTACGCATGGAGGACATAAGGAAATTCCCGGTAAAACGCGGCCGCCCGATCGCATCGGGCGGCCCGTGATCAGATTGGATGCTTAAGGATCGGTCGTCTCGACCGTTTCCTCGTTGCTGGCCCTGCCGGCCGGACTGGCCGGGGCTGCCGGCCGGGGGACGCTGCCGCTCTTGCGCGGCAATTCCGCCGGTGCCACCACACCCATCGAGACGATGTACTTGAGCGCGGCGTCGACGGTCATGTCGAGTTCGATGGTGTCGGCCTTGGGCATCATCAGGAAGAAGCCCGAGGTCGGATTCGGCGTGGTCGGCACGTAGACGCTGACGTATTCGCCCTGCAGGTGGTTCTGCACGTCGCCGCCGGGGCGCCCGGTCAGGAAGGCGATGGTCCACGAGCCCTCGCGCGGGTACTGCACCAGCAGCGCCTTGCGGAAGGCATTGCCCGAGGACGACAGCAGCGTGTCCGAGACCTGCTTGACGCTGGTGTAGATCGGGCCCACCACCGGGATATGGCCCAGCAGCGCTTCCCACCAGCGCACCAGGCGCTGGCCGATGAAGTTATGCGCCAGCAGGCCGACCAGCAGGATGACCAGCAGCGTCAGGATGGCGCCCAGACCGGTCACGCGCTTGCCGAACATCAGCCGGTCCGGGCGCCAAGCCTCGGGCAGCAGCGCCAGGCTCTGGTCCATCGTGCCGATGATCAGGCTGAGCACCCACAGCGTGATGCCCAGCGGCACCAGCACCAGCAGCCCGGTCAGGAACCAGGTTTTCAGGGCGGAAGTCTTCTTGGCAACCACGGGGCGGGTCCGGCTCAATGGCAGGCGCAGGCGCTGCCGCAGCCGCCGGCGGCCGCGGGGGTGGCCGAAGCGGACGAGGCAGGACTGGCCGGCGATTCAGCCGCCGCCGGGGCGCTGGCCGCCGCTGCAGCGGCGCCACCCGCGGCGCCGGTCGCTGCCGGCGCGCTGGCGCCGCCGCGGAAGTCGGTCACGTACCAGCCCGAGCCCTTGAGCTGGAAACCAGCAGCGGTCAGCTGTTTCTTGAACGCGCCGGCGGCGCCGCACGACGGGCAGTCCGGCAGCGGGGCATCGCTCATTTTCTGCAGCACATCGCGCCCGTGGCCGCAGGCGTCGCAACGGTAGGCATAGATCGGCATGGTGTTATTTCGCGAGAAAACTTCGGAATCGGTACAAAGGCGGACATCGCCGCGGGCCATGGCGGCTGCGGGAAATTCCCGCGCGACGATGCAAAGCCTTGAATTATAAACCGTTCCGGGGCTGCCTGATTGCCGGAAATGAGGGGGTTGCGGACCCCCGGGCGTCAGGCGATATGGACTTCCTTAACCGGCGCGTGATCTGCAATCCACTGCGGCAGCAGTGAACCGATCACCATGCCGCTGATCGAGAACAGCAGGCCCACCAATTGCGGCGGCACCACGGCATCGGCAAAGGCCACCTCGCAGGTCAGCCAGGAAGACAGGCCCAGCAGGATCGCCGCCAGCCCGCCCTGGCGGGTGGCGTGCTTCCAGAACATGCCGAAGGCCAATGGCACGAAGGACGAGACCAAAGTGACCTTATAGGCATTTTCAACCATATGGAAGATCGACAGGTGCGAGTTGAGCGCGAACAGCGTCACCACCGCGGTGAACACCAGCACCACGGCCTGCATCACGCGCAGGAACTGCCGGTCGTCGAGGTGGCGGAAGTACGGGCGCAGGATGTTCTCGGCAAAGGTCACCGATGGCGCCAGCAGCGTGGCCGAGGCGCAACTCTTGATCGCCGACAGCAGCGCGCCGAAGAACATCACCTGGGCGAACATGGGCGCGTGCTGCAGGATCAGCTGCGGCAGGATCAGCTGCGAATCGGTGTCGATGTACTTGGCCACCATGCCGGGGTCGATCATCGTGGCCGAATACGCCAGGAACATCGGGATAAAGGCAAAGCAGAAGTACAGCACGCCGCCCAGCACCGAGGCGCGCCCGGCGATCTGCTCGGTGCGCGACGAGGTCACGCGCTGGAACACGTCCTGCTGCGGGATCGAGCCCAGCATCATGGTGAACAGCGCCGCCGCAAAGCCGATGATCTGGATGAGATCCAGCGACGGCAGGAACTCGAACTTGCCGGCCGCGGCCGCGTGCGACACCACCGCCGTGACGCCGCCGGCCTGGCCGCTGACCTCGTAGCCGATATAGAGCATGCCGATCACGATGATGATCATCTGGATGAAGTCGGTGATGGCCACCGACCACATGCCGCCGAACAGCGTATAGACCAGCACGCTGGCGGCGCCGATCATCATGCCGGCCTCCTGCGACAGCGCGCCGTCCGAGACGGTATAGAACACCAGCCCAAGCGCCTTGATCTGCGCCGCCACCCAGCCCAGGTAGGACACCACGATGCACAGCGTGGTCAACACCTCGGCCAGTCGGCCATAGCGGTTGTGGTAGTAGTCGCCGATGGTCAGCAAGTTCATCCGGTACAGCGGCCGGGCGAAGAACAGGCCCACCAGGATCAGGCACAGCGACGAGCCGAAGGGGTCGGAGACCACGCCCGACAGGCCTTCCTTGAGAAATACCGCGGGGATGCCCAGCACCGTCTCGGAGCCGAACCAGGTGGCGAAGACGGTGGCGGTGACGATATGGAACGGCAGGCTGCGCCCGGCGACGGCGAAATCGGTGGTGTTGCGTACGCGCAGCGCCGCCCACAGGCCGATGCCGACCGAGATTACCCAGTAGATGATGACGAACCAGATCAGCATGCCGCTGCCCTATGCAGAAAGTGCCCTTGTGGCGAGAAACCGAATGCCGGGCGGCGCATGGGTGCACGTTGCTTGCGCGCATCTGCCCGGAGTCCAATTCATCGGTCGGGGCCGCATATCGAGCTGCCTGGAGTTCTCGCGCTGGGCGGAAAACGGGGCCGGGGCTGCGGTCGTAGCCGAATCAAAACGCGGATTATAGCGACGCAGACCAGCGTGGGCGAAAAAAATTCCCCGCTGGCGCAAATGCGCCACGCGGAGCATCGCCTGCGCCACAAGGGCTGGCCGGCGGCTGGTTCAGCCGGACCGGCGGCGCCAGACCTGCCAGCGCTCCTGCCCCTGGAACACCGGCAGCGGCGCAGCCGAGGGCCGGTCCTCAAGCTGCTCGAAGGCCGGTGCCAGCAGCGCGTCCAGTTCCTCGGCCGGCATCGCGAACGGCGGCCCGCCGCAGTTTTCGCCCAGGTAGAAGTAGCCGGCCAGCAGGCCGCCCGGCGCCAGCAGTTGCGCGACCCGGGCGGCATAGTCAGCCCGCATCGCCGGCGGCAGCGCGCACAGGAAGGCCCGTTCGTAGATCAGCTCGCACGCCGGCTGCGGCGTGAAGGCAAAGAAATCGGCCTGCTGCACCACTACCCCCGCCGGCCCCAGCGTCCGCCGCGCCGACGCGACCGCCTGTGGCGAGAAGTCGATTGCCGTCACCGGCCAGCCACGCTCGAACAGCCACGCGGCCTCCCAGCCGTTGCCACAGCCTGGCACCAGGGTCGGGCATGGCGCGCGGCCTTCAATGAACTGCCGGAATTCATCGGGCACGCCGCCCTGGTCCCAGGGCGTGAAGCCCTGTTCGAAACGCTCGTCCCAGAACGCCGGGTCGGCGGCGTTGCGGGTGGCAAAGGTCGGCGCAGGCTCGGCGGTGTCGCTCATGGTCATCTCTGATGGATCAGTCCCGGGTGCGCTACCAGTAGCCGGCCCAGCCCAGCACATGGGTCAGCACGATGCCGGCGACAAAGCCGCCCAGCAACAGCAGCCCGGTGCCGAGCAGCCGGTTGGTGCGGCGCTGCTCCACCACCAGCATCGCCAGCAGCTTGTCCTGCTCGCCGTTGCTGGTCAGCGCGCGCCGCTCCAGGAACTGGTGCGCCAGGCGCGGGAAGTCGGGCAGCATCTTGGCCCACAGCGGCGCCTCCACCTTGACCCGCTCCCAGGCGCCCTTCCAGCCCACCTGCTCGTGCATCCAGCGCTCCAGGAAAGGCTTGGCGGTCTTCCACAGGTCCAGGTCGGGGTCGAGCTGGCGGCCCAGGCCTTCGATATTGAGCAGCGTCTTCTGCAGCAGCACCAGCTGCGGCTGGATCTCGACATTGAAGCGGCGCGAGGTCTGGAACAGCCGCATCAGCACCATGCCCAGCGAGATTTCCTTCAGCGGCTTGTCGAAGTACGGCTCGCAGCAGGCGCGCACCGCGCTTTCCAGCTCTTCGACGCGGGTATCGGGCGGCACCCAGCCGGACTCCACGTGCAGCAGCGCCACGCGGTGGTAGTCGCGCCGGAAGAAGGCGATGAAATTCTGCGCCAGGTAGTTCTTGTCGAACTCGGACAGCGCGCCGACGATGCCGAAGTCCAGCGCGATATAGCGGCCGAAGGACTCGGGCTGCACCGACACCAGGATATTGCCCGGGTGCATGTCGGCATGGAAGAAACCATCGCGGAACACCTGGGTGAAGAAGATCTCGACGCCCTCTTCCGCCAGGTGGTGCATGTCCACGCCGGCGGCCTTGAGCGACTCAGTGCGCGAGATCGGGATGCCGTGCATGCGCTCCATCACGAACACGGTGCTGCTGCACCAGTCCCAGAACACCTCGGGCACCAGCAGCAGGCTGGTGTCGGCAAAGTTGCGGCGCAGCTGGCTGGCATTGGCCGCCTCGATCATCAGGTCGAGTTCGTCGTGCAGGTATTTGTCGAACTCGGCCACCACCTCGCGCGGCTTCAGGCGCTTGCCGTCGGCCCAGAAGCGTTCCAGCCAGGTGGCCATGTCGCGCATCAGCGCCAGGTCGCTGTCGATCACCGGCAGCATGCCCGGGCGCAGCACCTTCACCGCGACCTCGCGGCCGTGGCAGGGGCCGCCCTTGAGCGTGGCGAAGTGCACCTGCGCGATCGAGGCGCTGGCCACCGGCTGGTGCTCGAAGGTCTCGAACAGCTGGTCCAGTGGCCGCCCCAGCGCGCGCTCGATGATCTTCACCGCCACCACCGAATCGAACGGCGGCACCTGGTCCTGCAGCTTGGCCAGTTCATCGGCAATGTCCGCCGGCATCAGGTCGCGCCGGGTCGACAGCACCTGGCCGAACTTGACGAAGATCGGGCCCAGCCGCGTCAGCGCCAGCCGCAGGCGCTCGCCGCGCGGCATGTCGAGCTTGCGCCCGATGGTGATGACGCTCACCAGGAAGCGGATCCGGCGGCTGCGGAAGCCGGAGAGCACCAGCTCGTCCAGGCCATAGTAGAGGATGACGAAGAGAATTTTGCCAAGGCGCAGGAGGCGGGTCATTCGGGAGTCTTCACAGGGCCGGGCAGGCAGTCACGTTAGTGGTGGATGGGATCGGGGGGCGGCCGGCTCAGCGGTGCGGCGACGGCAGCTTGCCGGACTGGCCGGATGCCGGCGGCGGGACGACGCGCTCCAGCCGCTCCAGCCGTTTTTCGAGCCGGGCCAGGCTGTCGCGCAGCCGGCCCACGTCGGCGCCGAAGGCATCGAGCGCGGCGTGGCGCACCAGGGTCGGATGCTCGTCCAGCAGGTAGTCGGTGACGTTGTCGACCAGGGCGCGGCCAACGCGCGTGGCCTGCTCATGCACCTGGCGCGCGCCATCGACCACGCGCTGCGCCACGCTGTCGCTCACCGGCCCGCCCAGGATGCCGCGCAGCGCGCGCGACAGGTCTTCGGCGGCGTCCCAGCGCAGGTTGCGCGCCAGCGTCGAGACGGTGTTGGCCAGCTCGGCGTCGCCCTCGATGCGTACATGGCGCATGGCGGCGGCCTGGCCGCCTTCGGCCACGTCGGCGGCCACCAGCGGCCACTGCTGCACCGGCACGCGCAGCGTCACTGCGGGCGCCTCGGCCTCTGGCGCCGGTTCGGTGCAGCCGTGTTCGGTCACCTTCAGCGACAGCACGAAGGCGGCGGCATCGAAGCGGATCACGCGCCCGGCAAACGGCGTGAGCTGGTTGCGGGCCCACGGCTCCTGCTCAAGCAGGTGGTTCAGCGCCGAGATGGCGGGCATGGCCAGGGCGGAAGGCAGAGTATTCATGACAGCGCGGTTGGCGGGCAGGCAGCGACGCCGCACGTCGGGCGTCCCAAACAAAAAAGGCCCACGCTTTCACGTGGGCCTCCATTCTAAGCTACTCCCCCCGGCGCATCACCGCCGCGGGGTGCGGCATCAGGACTCTTGCTGGATGCCGGCCAGCAGCCAGCCGCCGGTGCCGCTGGCAGGCTTGGCCAGGTTCCAGACCTCGCCGAACGGCTGGGCCGCCTCGCCGGACTTCTCGCGGATCATGCCCGAGAAGCGCACGCTGGCGATATGCTGGGCCGCGGCCGACTCGATGCCGAGCAGCTGGGCTTCCAGCGTGACCACGTCGGTCTTGTTGACCTCGGCGCCGCGCTCGGCCAGGTCCATCTTGATCTCGGCGAACATCTCCGGCGTGGTGAATTCGCGGATGTCGTCCAGGTTGCCGGCATCCCACGCGGCCTGCAGGCGCACAAAGTGGACCTTGGCGTTGCGCAGGAAGGCTTCGGTGTCGAAGTCTGCCGGCACGCCCCACGGCTGCTGGGCCACGGCACCGGCGGCCACCGCCGCGCCAGCCGCAGCCGCAGCCGGCATCACCGTGCCGGAGGCCGGGCTGGTGGACGGGGTAACCGACGGGCTGACCGAAGGCGCGGACTCGCGCAGCATGGGCTCGGCGTTGCGGTCCAGGTTCGGCGCGTTGCCGGCACCGGCGTAGGCCGGCTGCTGGGTGCGCTTGCTGCCGCCACGGAACTTGCGGATCAGCCAGATCGCCGCGAACGCGACCAGCGCGATCAGGATCAGGTTGGACAGGAAGCCCAACGCCGCGCCGCCCAGGCCGAAGTGCGACAGCAGCCAGCCGATACCCAGGCCGGCGGCGATGCCGCCCAGGATGCCGCCCCAGTTGCGCTTGGGGGCTGCCGCGGCAGCCGCGCCAGCGGCGCCAGCCGTAGCCGGGGCTGCCTGATTAGGCTGCTGGGCCGGTTGCTGGGTCGGCGAAGTGGGCTGCGGCGCCTGCTGGCGCTGCTGCGTGACCGTCGACGACTGCTTGCCGACGCTGCGCGAACCGCCCATGCGCTTGGCATTGGCGTCGAACACCATCCCGAAGGCAATCGCGGTAATCAGCGACCCAACCAGGAATTTTCCACGAAATGACGACATATTCTGCTATCCCCTGTCAGTTTCACCCTATATGCGGGCGAGGCATGGCGATTTCAAGTCTTCTTAATACTTGCGCCCGACGTGGAGCGCCACCACTCCGGCCGTCAGATTGAAGTATTCGACATTTTCCAGGCCGGCATGTTCCATCAAGCGTACAAGTGAAGCCTGGTCCGGATGCATTCTGATCGATTCCGCGAGATAGCGATAGCTGGGGGCATCCCCTGCCACCCGCTCACCCAGCCACGGCAGCACCTTGAAAGAATAGACGTCATAGGCCTTCTCCAGGGGTTTCCACACCTTGGAGAATTCCAGCACCATGACCTTGCCGCCCGGCTTGACCACCCGGCGCATCTCGGCCAGCGCGGCGTCCTTGTGCGTCATGTTGCGCAGGCCGAAGGCCACGATCACCAGGTCGAAGTGGTTGTCCGGGAACGGGATGCGCTCGGCGTCGCACAGGCACACCGGGGTGACGATCCCCTTGTTCAGCAGCCGGTCGCGGCCCACGCGCAGCATCGACTCGTTGATGTCGGTCAGCCAGACCTCGCCGGTCGGGCCGGCCTGCCTGGCGAACGCCTTGGCCAGGTCGCCGGTGCCGCCGGCGATATCCAGCACCTTGTGGCCGGGGCGCACGCCGGCCTGGGCGATGGTGAACATCTTCCAGAGCCGGTGCATGCCGCCCGACATCAGGTCGTTCATCACGTCGTACCTGCTCGCCACCGAATGGAATACGCCGGCAACCTTGTCGGCCTTTTCCGCTTCGTCGACCTTTTCAAACCCGAAGTGGGTTTCACTCATCTTTCAGACTCCAGGGTAATCGGTTCGGCGCGGCTCAGTGATGGCCGCAGCCGTGGCCGCCGGCAGCGCCAGCGGCGGGCATCGGGGTGTCACGGTCGGCGCCGGCGGCTTCCAGGCGCTGCAGGTAGTCCTGCCAGAGCGCATCCTGGTTGTCGCCGAGGCGGTACAGCAGGTCCCAGGAATAGATGCCGGTGTCGTGGCCGTCGGTAAAGCGGATCAGGATGGCGTAGTTGCCGACCGGCTCGACCGCGTTGACGCCCACCTCGCGCTTGCCGGTCTGCAGCACTTCCTGCCCCGGGCCGTGGCCCTGGACTTCAGCGGACGGCGAATACACGCGCAGCAGCTCGAACGGCAGCCGGAAGCTGCGGCCGTTGTCGAAGCCGATCTCCAGCACGCGGGATTGCGTGTGGACCGTCAGCGCGGTGGGATGGGGAGTGTCTTTGTCCAGGCCTGCCATGATGATCGCAGCCCGTGCTACGGGCGCCCTCGATAGGTGATTTCAGCGTGACGGGACCAGTGCGGCGGTGCAGATGCCATGCCCCGTCACGCTTCGCATACGACCCGATAGCTTACCCCAGGCATGCCGGCTTGCGCAGCCTGCTCCGCCTCGCCGTCCTGCGGCACGTAGCGCAGGCGCCGGGCATGGTAGGCCGCCACGGTGCTGCGGTGGGCGATGCTGACGATGGCGGCGCCCGGCAGCGACTCCACCATCAGCTCGTACATGGCGCCTTCGGTTTCCTCGTCGAGCGCGCTGGTGGCCTCGTCCAGGAACAGGTAATCGGGCTTCTGCAGCAGCGCGCGCGCAAAGGCCAGCCGCTGCTGCTCGCCCGGCGACAGCCGCAGCGACCAGTTGTCGAACACGTCGAGCTGGTCCGCCAGCGCGGCCAGCCGCGCCTGGCGCAGCGCCGCCTGCAGCGCCTCCTTGTCGTGTGCGGTGCCGGCGTCCGGGTAGGCCAGCGCATCGGCCAGCGTGCCGATCGGCAGGTAGCTGCGCTGCGGCAGGAACAGCATGCGCGCGCCTTCGGGCATGGTTACGGTGCCGCTGCCGTACGGCCAGATCCCGGCCAGCGCGCGGAACAGCACGCTCTTGCCGCAGCCCGACGGGCCGCTGACCAGCCAGCGCTCGCCCGGCGCCACCGACAGCGAGAACGGCGCCACCAGCGGCCGCTTGCCCACCGCCGCGCTGTGCGCGGCGCGCACCGGCAGCGCCAGCGCCAGGCCGTCGACGCTGATGCCGGCCTGCGGCTGGCCGGTGTATGCCACTTCAATATCGCGCATGCCGTCCGGCGACTCATCCTGGCGCTCGGCCACGCGGATCGCTTCCTGGAAGTCGATCAGGCGGTTGGACGCCGCCTTCCAGCCCACCAGCGTGGCATAGCTGTCGACAAACCACGACAGCGCACCCTGCACCTGGCCGAAGGCGGAGCTGGTCTGCATCAGCCCGCCCAGCGTCATCTTGCCGGCGAAGTAGCGCGGCGCCGCCACCAGGATCGGGAAGATGATGGCAAACTGGGCATAGCCGGAGCTGACAAAGGTCAGTCGCCGCGTATAGCGCATCAACTGGTTCCAGTTGGCTCGGATGCGGTCGAAGCGCGCACGCAGGCCGGCCTGCTCGGTCGGCTCGCCGCGATACAGCGCCACCGGCTCGCTGTTCTCGCGCAGGCGCACCAGCGTGAAACGGAAATCCGCCTCGTACTGTTCCTGCTGGAAGTTCAGGCCGATCAGCGGGCGGCCAACCACGTGCGCCACCAGCGAGCCGATCACCGCATAGCCCGCCGCGAACCACACCATATAACCGGGGATGGTCCATTCGGTGCCGCCCATTGCAAAGCTGATCGGCCCAGATACCGTCCACAGGATGCCGACGAAGGACAGCAGCGTCACCACCGAGTTGAGCAGCCCGAGCGACAACGACAGCGCGCCATCCGTGAACTGGCGCAGATCGTCGGCGATACGCTGGTCAGGGTTATCGGTGGTGTGGGTCTGCTCGATGCGGTAATAGGCCTGGTGCCCGAGCCAGTGGCCCATGAAGCGGCCGGTCATCCAGGTACGCCAGCGCATCTGCAGCATCATGGTGTAGTACTGGCGCGAGATCGCCGCCACGATGAAGAACGCCGCGATCCACGAGAAGCGCAGCAGCAGCACCTTGAACGAGGCGTAGTCGCGCTGCTCCAGCGCGTTGTAGAACACGCGGTTCCACTCGTTGAGCAGCACGTTGATATAGACGATGCCGAGGTTGAGCACGACCACCAGGGCCAGCAGGCCAAGCCCGGCGACGCGGTCGTCGGATTTCCAGTAAGGCTTGATCAGCGCCCAGGTGGCGGCCATGCGCAGCCGGCTCTGGATCTTGAGGGCCCTGGCAGGGACGGCTGGGCCCGGTACGGTGACGGAGGTCGGAGTGGAGGACATAGCGGCAGCGCTTGGCCCGTCAGCGGATGCCGGCCGGGCTTGTTGTTCTGGATACCGTGGCGGCAGGCCACGGCGGCAACAGCATTCGGACGGTCACGGCCAGGCGTGGGTTCCGCGCGCCCCTCACGCGTCGCCGGCTTCGAGCAGCGAAAGCGCCGTACGCAGCGCCGGCAGCCGGCTGGCCAGTTCCTGCACGCGCACGGCATCCGCGGCGCGCTGCGGCGCGGCCCAGATCGCCTCGGGGAAATGGGTGTCCCAACGATAGCGCGGGATGATGTGCCAGTGCAGGTGCGGCACCATATTGCCGAAGGCCGCCAGGTTGACCTTGTCCGGCGTCATCACCTCGCGCACCACCCGTTCGACACGTGCGACCAGCCGCATCAGCCAGGCCTGGTCGGCATCGTCCAGGTCGCTGAACTCGGCCACATGGTCGTTCCAGACAATGCGGCAGAAGCCCGGGAAGCGGTCGTGCTCGACCAGGATCAGCCGGGCGCGGTCGCCCATCCAGACCAGTTCGCCGCCGTCGGTCTCGCAGAGCGGGCAGTTGGGAGCGCGCGTCATGGCGTTGGCTTACACCAGCACGCGTTCGATGCCACCGGCGTTGGCCTTGGCCACGTACTCCGGCATCCAGTTCTCGCCCAGCAGGTGCTTGGCCATCTCGATGACAATGTAGTCCGCCTGCACCGTGGCATCTTCCTTGTAGCGCGACAGCCCCTGCAGGCACGACGGGCAGCTGGTCAGGATCTTGACGTCGCCGGTGAAGCCGTCGGCACGCAGCTTGTCGGCGCCCCTGGTCATTTCCTCTTCCTTGCGGAAGCGGACCTGGGTCGAGATGTCCGGGCGGGTCACCGCCAGCGTGCCCGACTCGCCGCAGCAGCGCTCGTTCTTCTCGATCTTGCCCAGACCGGTGTTGCCGCCCATCAGGTCGTTGACCAGCTTGGTCGGGTCCATGGTCTTGATCGGGGTATGGCAGGGATCGTGGTACATGTAGCGCGTACCGGTCACGCCTTCCAGCTTCACGCCCTTCTCGAGCAGGTATTCGTGGATGTCGATGATGCGGCAGCCCGGGAAGATCTTGTCGAATT
Organism: Cupriavidus sp. CP313; assembly: GCF_054072015.1. Classification (NCBI taxonomy): domain Bacteria; kingdom Pseudomonadati; phylum Pseudomonadota; class Betaproteobacteria; order Burkholderiales; family Burkholderiaceae; genus Cupriavidus; species Cupriavidus sp. CP313. The sequence goes on from NZ_JBSVZB010000002.1 coordinate 216,359, forward strand.
CATACCCGGCGAGCTGGTCGTAGCAGGTGCCGCAGCTGACCACCACGGTCTTGATGTCGAGGTAGTTCAGCGTGTTGGCCACGCGGTGGAACAGCACGCGGTTGTCGGTGACGATCTTCTCGGCCTTGTCGTACTGGCCGTTGCCGCGCTGCGGATAGCCGCAGCACAGGTAGCCCGGCGGCAGCACGGTCTGCACGCCGACGTGCCACAGCATCGCCTGCGTGGCCAGCCCCACCTGCGAGAACAGCCGCTCCGAGCCGCAGCCCGGGAAGTAGAACACCGCTTCCGTTTCCGGCGTGGTCGCCTTCGGGTCGCGGATGATCGGCACGATCTCGTTGTCTTCGATGTCGAGCAGCGCGCGCGCGGTCTTCTTGGGCAGGTTGCCCGGCATCTTCTTGTTGATGAAGTGGATCACCTGCTCGCGCACCGGCGGCTTGCCCACGGTTGCGGGCGGATGCGCGGTCTGCTTCTTGGCGAACTTCTTCAGCACGTCGTTGCCCAGGCGCTGCGCCTTGTAGCCCCAGTCGATCATGACCTTGCGGGTCAGGTTGATGGTCTCGGGATTGGTGGCGTTGAGGAAGAACATCGACGCCGCGGTGCCGGGGTTGAACTTCTTCTGCCCCATCTTGCGCAGCAGGTTGCGCATGTTCATCGACACGTCGCCGAAGTCGATCTTGACCGGGCACGGCGTCACGCACTTGTGGCACACGGTGCAGTGGTCGGCCACGTCGGAGAACTCGTCCCAGTGCTTGACCGAGATGCCGCGGCGGGTCTGCTCTTCATACAGGAAGGCCTCGATCAGCAGCGAGGTCGCCAGGATCTTGTTGCGCGGGCTGTACAGCAGGTTGGCGCGCGGCACGTGCGTGGCACACACCGGCTTGCACTTGCCGCAGCGCAGGCAGTCCTTGACGCTCTCGGCGATGGCGCCGATATCGCTCTGCTGCATGATGATCGACTCATGCCCCATCAGGCCGAACGACGGCGTGTAGGCATTGCGCAGGTCGGCGCCGGGCAGCAGCTTGCCCTTGTTGAAGCGGCCTTGCGGGTCGACCTTGGCCTTGTAGGCACGGAAGTCGCCGATCTCTTCCTCGGTGAGGAATTCCAGCTTGGTGATGCCGATGCCGTGCTCGCCCGAGATCACGCCGTCGAGCGAACGCGCCAGCGCCATGATGCGGGCCACCGCGCGGTGCGCGTCCTGCAGCATGTCGTAGTCGTCGGAGTTCACCGGGATGTTGGTGTGCACGTTGCCGTCGCCGGCATGCATGTGCAGCGCCACGAAGACGCGGCCACGCAGCACCTGCTTGTGGATCTTCTGGGCCTCGTCCAGGATCGGCTTGAACTCGCCGCCGTTGAAGATCTTGCGCAGCTCGGCGCGGATCTCGTTCTTCCACGACACGCGGATGGTGCGGTCCTGCAGCAGGTGGAACACGGTGGCGTCAGGCTGCTGGTGCAGGCGCGCCTCGAACTCCTGCCCGAGCAGCCCCAGGCCGTGACCGATCAGCGAAGCCTTGGCCTGCGCCAGCGGCACGTCCATATGGTCCTGCAGGTAGCGCCAGCGCGCGCGGATCTCGCGCATGAGCGTCAGCGCGTGCTGCACGCGGTCTTCCAGCAGCTCGGCGCTGGGGATCTCGTTGGCGTCGTCGCTGCGGCCCAGCGGCAGGTTGCCACGCGCGAAGAACGCTTCCAGCGCGTCGACCAGCTTGAGCTTGCTCTTGATCGACAGCTCGATATTGATGCGCTCGATGCCGTCGGTGTACTCGCCCATCCGGTTCAGCGGAATCACCACGTCTTCATTGATCTTGAAGGCGTTGGTGTGCTTGGCAATCGCCGCGGTACGCGAACGGTCGAGCCAGAATTTCTTGCGCGCCTCCGGGCTGACGGCGATAAAGCCTTCGCCGCTCTTGCCGTTGGCCATGCGGATCACTTCCGAGGTGGCACGCGCCACGGCGTCTTCATCGTCGCCGACGATATCGCCGATCAGCACCATCTTCGGGAAGGCGTTGCGCTTGCTCTTGGTGGCATAGCCCACCGCGCGCAGGTAGCGCTCGTCCAGGTGCTCCAGCCCGGCCAGGATGGCGCCGCCGGGCTTTTTCGTCTCCGCATCAAGGAAGTCCTTGATCTCGACGATGCTGGGGATGGCGTCGCGCGCCTGGCCGAAGAACTCCAGGCACACCGTGCGGATGTGCTTCGGCATGCGGTGCAGGATCCAGCGCGCGCTGGTGATGATGCCGTCGCAGCCTTCCTTCTGCACGCCCGGCAGGCCGGCCAGGAACTTGTCGGTGACGTCCTTGCCCAGGCCTTCCTTGCGGAACTTGCGGCCCTCGATGGCCAGCGTCTCGGTGCGCAGCACCTTCTCGCCCGGGGCGCGGTTGCCGTCGGACCACTTCAGCTCGAAGGTGGCCACCGGCACGTCATGGATCTTGCCCAGGTTGTGGTCCAGCCGGGTGATCTCCAGCCAGTTGCCTTCCGGGTCCACCATGCGCCACCAGGCCAGGTTGTCCAGCGCGGTGCCCCACAGCACGGCCTTCTTGCCGCCGGCGTTCATGGCCACGTTGCCGCCGATGCACGAGGCATCGATCGAGGTCGGGTCGACCGCGAACACCAGGCCGGCCTTGTCGGCCGCATCGGCCACGCGGCGCGTCACCACGCCGGCGCCGGAGAAGATGGTCGCAACCTTATGCGACACGCCGGGCAAGTCGCTCTGCTCGACCGGGCCGAGCTGCTCCAGCTTCTCGGTATTGATCACCGCGCTCATCGGCGTCAGCGGCACGGCGCCGCCGGTGTAGCCGGTGCCGCCTCCGCGCGGGATGATGGTCAGGCCCAGCTCGAAGCAGCCCTTGACCAGGCCGGCAATCTCTTCCTCGGTATCCGGCGTCAGCACGACAAACGGATATTCCACGCGCCAGTCGGTGGCGTCGGTCACGTGCGAGACGCGCGACAGGCCGTCGAACTTGATGTTGTCCTTCTGCGTGACCTTGCCCAGCACGCGCTGGGCGCGCTTGCGCAGGTCATAGGCCGCGGCGAATTCGTTCTTGAAGTCCTCGATCGCCTGCTTGGCGAAGGCGACCAGCTGCTCCACGCGGTGCGAGCGGTCCTCGGCGGCGGGCTCGGCGTGCTCGGCACGGTCGGCGGCGCGGCGCTTCTCGATCTCGTTCAGGCGGTGGTGCAGCGCGGTGACCAGCATCTGGCGGCGCTTGGGATTCTCCAGCAGGTCGTCCTGCAGGTAGGGATTGCGGCGGACCACCCAGATATCGCCCAGCACCTCGTACAGCATGCGGGCCGAGCGGCCGGTGCGGCGCTCGCTGCGCAACTCGTCCAGGATGCGCCAGGCTTCCTCGCCGAGCAGGCGGATGACAATCTCGCGGTCCGAGAAGGACGTGTAGTTATAGGGAATTTCACGCAGGCGCGGCGGGGCGTCCTGCGCGGCGAGCTTGGCGTCGAGCACGAGTGGGGCGTTCATTGGGGGACCGCTTCCTGCTGCGCACGGGGACAGTGCGCGAATCGTTCATTAAAGGGCGATTGTACTGCAAGGCCCGGTTTCGCCGCACCGCAACATCGAGGAATCCTTGTTGGAACAAGGGATTAGGCGACATTTTGGCGGTCGCATTGGCGCCCTGCGGTGCTGCCGGCTGCGCACCGGATCAGAACCAGGCCTTCCACATTTGCGCAATGTTGTGCCAAAAGCTGTCCGGGATCCACAGCAGGCTGGCGGTCATGAACAGGTAGCGGATGAACTTGCCGACCGCCATCCAGGCCAGGCTGGGCCAGAACGAGAGGCGCAGCCAGCCGGCTAAAGTGCACAACGGATCACCAATTCCAGGCAACCACGAGAACAGCAGCGTGGGCGGCCCAAGCCGGCGCATCCACCGGAAGTAGCGCGCGTCGAGCTTGGGCTTGGGCGGCTTGCGCGTGTGCTCGCGGTGCTCCAGGTGCTCACGGTCGTGCTCGCGCGTCCGGCGCCGCTTGTGGTAGCGCACCAGCGCCAGCTTGGCGGCGTAGCCCAGCCACCAGTCGATGGCGCCGCCGACGGTGTTGCCGGCGGTGGCCACCACGATCGCCGGCCAGAACATCTGCGGATTGAGCTTGACGTAGCCGAACACCGCCGGCTCCGAGCCCAGCGGCAGCAGCGTGGCCGAGATCAGGCTGACCACAAAGATCGCGGGCAGGCCCACCTTGGGCAGGGCAATGGTTTCGAACAGCCAGTCGAAGAAGGCTTCCATGCTTCCATGTAAGGGTGGCGGGTGCAAGTGGGCGCGGCTCATTCTAGCTGCTGTGCCCCGAACGGGGCGCGGGCAAACCACATGGCAGCGCCCCACGATTTGTGATTTACTGTTAGAGCCTGTTGTGGCCAATCGTTCGCCGGCCGCAGCATTCGCGCCAGCATTGAAGCCGCTCGCCGCGTGCGCTGGCGCACCTACAGCAGTTGTAGCGGCAGCACCAATATCACGAATTAGCCGTCCTATAGCCGTCTTAAGCGGCAGTACCGCGTCGTGGCCAGTCCCGCGCAGTTCGTTCGGGATTTCGGGCAATTGGTCATGCGCGTCCACCCCACATGGAGACAAGCATGGCGATTCCGATCCGCCTGACGGTCAACGGCAAGCCCGTTGACGCGCAGGTAGAACCCAACACCCTCCTGGTCCAGTTCCTGCGCGAACAGCTGCGCCTGACCGGCACCCACGTCGGCTGCGACACCGCGCAGTGCGGCGCCTGCACGGTCCACCTGGATGGCCGGGCGGTCAAGTCGTGCAATATCCTCGCGGTCCAGGCCGACGGCGCCGCCGTGACCACCATTGAGGGCCTCGCCGGCGACAAGGCCGGCAACGGCCTGCACCCGATGCAGGAAGCCTTCCGCGAATGCCACGGCCTGCAATGCGGCTTCTGCACGCCGGGCATGGTGATGAGCGCCACCGCGCTGGTGCAGGAGCATCCGGGCGCCGACGCCGCCACCATCCGCGCCCACCTGGAAGGCAACCTGTGCCGCTGCACGGGCTACCACAACATCGTGCGCGCAGTGCAGCAAGGCCAGGCGGCCATGCAGGGCACCACCGCCAGCGCGGAATAAGGGGGACCGGCCATGAACGCACCCGAGAACCAACGCCTGGTAGGCGCGCCGGTCAAGCGCAAGGAAGACTATCGCTTCCTGACCGGCAACGGCCAGTACACCGACGACATCGTGCTGCCGCAGCAAAGCTACGCGTACTTCCTGCGCTCGCCGCACGCGCATGCGCGCATCCGCTCGATCGACAAAACCGAGGCCCTGGCCGCGCCCGGCGTGATCGCCGTGCTGACCGGCGACGAGCTGGCGGCCGACAAGGTCGGCGGCCTGCCCTGCGGCTGGCTGATCCACAGCATCGACGGCTCGCCGATGAAGGAGCCGCCGCACCCGGTGATCGCCCACGACAAGGTGCGCCACGTCGGCGACCAGGTCGCGCTGGTCATCGCCGAGACCCTGCAGCAGGCGCGCGACGCGGCAGAGAAGATCGACGTCGACTATGAAGAGCTGCCCGCCGTGGTCAGCGCCGCCGATGCCGCCAAGGCGTCCACCCTGGTGCATGACGACGTGCCTGCCAACACCTGCTACACCTGGGGCCACGGCGACAAGGCCGCCACCGACGCCGCCTTTGCCAAGGCCGCCCACGTGACCACGCTGGACATCGTCAACAACCGGCTGATCCCCAACGCGATCGAGCCGCGCGCGGTCAACGCCAGCTACACGCGCCAGGACGACAGCTATACCGTCTACGTGGCAAACCAGAACCCGCACGTCGAACGCCTGCTGATGGGCGCGTTCGTGCTGGGGCTGCCCGAATCGCGCTTGCGCATCATCGCGCCGGACGTGGGCGGCGGCTTCGGCTCCAAGATCTTCCTGTACCCGGAAGACGTGGCGCTGACCTGGGCCTCGAAGAAGATCGGCCGCCCGGTCAAGTGGACCGCGGACCGCTCCGAGTCCTTCCTGACCGATGCGCACGGCCGCGACCATGTGACCAAGGCCGAGCTGGCGCTCGACGCCGACGGCAAGTTCCTGGCGATGCGGGTCCATACCACCGCCAATATGGGCGCCTACCTGTCGACCTTCGCCAGCAGCGTGCCCACCATCCTGTACGCGACCCTGCTGGCCGGCCAGTACGCCACGCCCGCGATCTACGCCGAAGTGCAGTCGGTCTTCACCAACACCGCGCCGGTGGATGCCTACCGCGGCGCCGGACGGCCCGAGGCCACCTATGTGGTCGAGCGCCTGGTCGAAACCGCCGCGCACGAGATGAAGATCGACCCGGCCGAGCTGCGCCGCAAGAACTTCATCCGCCAGTTCCCCTACGCCACGCCGGTGGGCCTGACCTACGACACCGGCGATTACGAGCCATGCCTGGCGCGCGCGCAGGAACTGGCCGACGTCAAGGGCTTTCCGGCCCGGCGCGACGAAGCGAAGCAGCGCGGCAAGCTGCGCGGCCTGGGCTATTCCTGCTATATCGAGGCCTGCGGGCTGGCGCCGTCGAATATCGCCGGCGCGCTGGGCGCGCGCGCGGGGCTGTTCGAGGTGGGCGAGATCCGCGTGCACCCGACCGGCACCGTGACCGTGTTCACCGGCTCGCACAGCCATGGCCAGGGGCACGAGACCACCTTCGCGCAGATCGTTGCCGACCGGCTCGGGCTGCAGCTGGACCAGGTCGAAATCGTGCATGGCGACACCGGCCGGGTGCCGTTCGGCATGGGCACCTACGGCTCGCGCTCGCTGGCGGTGGGCGGCTCGGCCATCGTCAAGGCGCTCGACAAGATCGAGGCCAAGGCCAAGAAGATCGCCGCGCACCTGCTGGAAGCCGCCGACACCGACATCGAGTTTAGCAACGGCGTGTTCCGCGTGGCCGGCACTGACCGCACCAAGACCTTCGGCGAAGTCGCGCTCTCCGCCTACGTGCCGCACAACTATCCGCTCGACAAGCTGGAGCCGGGCCTGAACGAAAACGCGTTCTACGACCCGACCAACTTCACCTACCCGTCCGGCGCCTATGTGTGCGAGGTGGAGGTCGATCCCGATACCGGCGAGTCGCAGGTGGTCAAGTTCACCGCGGTGGACGACTTCGGCAACATCATCAACCCGATGATCGTCGAAGGCCAGGTCCATGGCGGCATCGGCCAGGGGCTGGGCCAGGCCATGCTGGAGCAGTGCGTCTACGACAACGACAGCGGCCAGTTGCTGACCGGCTCGTACATGGACTACGCCATGCCGCGCGCCGGCGACCTGCCCGACTTCACCGTCGAAACCGCCACCGGCACGCCCTGCACGCACAACCCGCTGGGCGTGAAGGGCTGCGGCGAAGCCGGCGCGATCGGCTCGCCGCCGGCGTTCATCAATGCGCTGGTGGATGCGCTCAGCCCGCTGGGCGTGAAGGACATCCAGATGCCCGCCACGCCGCACCGGGTCTGGCAGGCCATCCAGGCCGCCCGGCCGTGACCCACGCACACCGCAAAGGAAACCGACATGTACGCATTCAAGTTTGAACGCGCCGCGGATGCCAAGGCGGCCGTGGCCACGCTCAAGGCCGATCCCGACGCCAAGTTCCTCGGCGGCGGCCAGAGCCTGCTGGCCGCGATGAAGCTGCGGCTGGCGCAGCCCTCGGTGCTGGTCGATGTGGCGCGCATTCCCGGCATGGCCGAGATCCGCGTCGAAGGCAATGAGATCGTGGTCGGCGCCGCCGCGCGCCATGCCGATGTGGCCGAGCATGCCGAGGTGCGCCAGCGCATTCCGGCGCTGGCGGCACTGGCCGGCGGCATCGGCGACCGCCAGGTGCGCGCCATGGGCACCATCGGCGGCGCGCTCGCCAATGACGATCCCGCTGCCGACTATCCCGCGGCTGTGCTGGGGCTGGGAGCGACCGTGGTCACCGACCGCCGCACCATCGCCGCCGACGACTTCTTCAAGGGCCTCTATGAAACCGCGCTGGAGCCGGACGAGCTGATCACCGCGGTGCGCTTCCCGATCCCGGAGCAGGCTGCCTACGCCAAGTTCCGCAACCCGGCCTCGCGCTTTGCGCTGGTGGGCGTGATGGTGGCGCGCACCGGCAACACGGTGCGCGTGGCGGTGACAGGCGCGGCCGACAGCGTGTTCCGCTGCCAGCCGCTGGAGCAGGCGCTGTCGGCCAGCTTCACCGCGCAGGCGGCGCGTGGGGTGAAGATCGATGCAGCGAAGCTGAACGCCGACCTGCATGCGTCGGCGGAGTACCGGGCACATTTGATTCCGGTACTGGCGGCGCGGGCGGTGGAGGCGGCGGCGAAGGGGTAGCGCTTCCCCGCTGCCGCATGTTGTCTCCCCTCTCCCGCACTGCGGGAGAGGGGCGCAAACCGCCGGCGTATTTTCCGCATCGGCACACAAGATTGCTCATGCTTCCCACCTCCATCGACGACACCATCGCCCAGCTGGAACGCCAGCAATACTTCGCCGACCGCGAGACCGCCACGGTGCTCTATCTCGCCATGCGCATGCAGCGGCCGCTGTTCCTGGAAGGCGAACCCGGCGTCGGCAAGACCGCCATGGCGCATGCGATGGCCGGCGTGCTCGGCACGCGGCTGCTGCGGCTGCAATGCTATGAAGGACTGGACGCCGCCAGCGCGCTGTACGAATGGGACTACCCGCGCCAGATCATGGCGCTGCGCCTGGCCGAGGCGCGCGGCGAGCGGCCCGAGGCGCAGTCGCTGTACCACGACGACTACCTGCTCAAGCGCCCGCTGCTGGAATCACTGCTGCCCGACCCTGCCGCACCGGAAGTCCCGCGCGTGCTGCTGATCGACGAGATCGACCGCGCCGACGAACCCTTCGAAGCCTTCCTGCTGGAGGTGCTGTCCGAATTCCAGGTGTCGATCCCCGAGATCGGCGTGATCCGCGCGGAGCGTCCGCCGCTGATCGTGATCACCTCCAACCGCACCCGCGAAGTCCACGACGCCCTCAAGCGCCGCTGCCTGTACCAGTGGATGGGCTACCCGGCGCGCGACCGCGAACTGCAGATCGTGGCCGCGCGCGCCCCTGAGGCCGCCGCAGCGCTGCAGGCCCAGGCGATCGACTTTATCCACCGGCTGCGCGGCATCGACCTGTTCAAGGCGCCGGGCATCGCCGAGGCCATCGACTGGTGCCGCGCGCTGTCCGCGCTGGGCGCGACCGAGCTCGATCCGCAGTCCGTGCGCGACACGCTGGGCGTGCTGCTCAAGTACCAGGACGACCTGGCGCGCGTGGACGGCCCCACCGTGGCCGAGCTGCTGGCGGGTGCCACGCCGGGAGGCTGAAGATGGCCACGCTGCACGCCGCGGTACGGCCTGCCGCACCGGCCCTGCCGGTGCTGGCGCGCAACGTCACGCACTTCATGCGCCTGTTGCGCGACGGCGGCTTCGCGCTGTCGCCGGCCCATGCGGTCGATGCCTTGCAGGCGCTGCGCCATGTCGATATCGGCCAGCGCGACGAGGTGCGGGCCGCGCTGGCGGCGCTGGTGCTGTCCGGCCCCGACCAGCGCCCGCTGTTCGATGCCGCCTTCGACCTGTTCTGGCGCGACCCCGACTGGGAAGGCAAGCTGCGCGCGCTGCTGCTGCCGCGCGTCGACAGCGGCGCGCCGCCGCCCAAACGCAGCAACCGGCTGGCCGATGCCCTGGCCGCGCGCCAGCCCGAAGCGCAGTCACGCCCGGCACAGACAGAAGCCGAGCGCATCCACGTGCCGCTGACCTTCTCCGACCAGGAACGCCTGGCGCAGCGCGACTTTGAAACCCTGACCGCGCAGGAATGGCGCGCGCTGCAGCACCTGGTGCGCACGCGCCGCGCCCACCTGGCCTTGCAGCGCACCCGCCGCCTGCGCGCCGCCACCTGCGGCACCCATGCTGACCTGCGCGCCAGCGCGCGCCTGGCGGTGCGCCAGCATGGCGAGTGGCTGCGCTGGAAATTCCGCAAGCACGCCGAGCGCAAGCCGCCGGTGGTGCTGCTGCTCGACATCTCCGGCTCGATGAGCCAGTACTCGCGCGCGGTGCTGTACTTCTGCCATGCGCTGATGCAGTCGCGCGAGCGGCTGTCGGTATTCCTGTTCGGCACGCGGCTGACCAACATCACGCGATCGCTGCGCGAACGCGACCCGGACGAGGCCGTCGCGCTGATCACCGGCCAGGTGCGCGACTGGGCCGGCGGCACCCGCATCGGCGCCGCGCTGGCCAGCTTCAACCGCCACTGGGCACGCCGCACGCTGTCCGGGCGCGCCACCGTGCTGCTGGTCACCGACGGCCTGGACCACGAGCATATCGACCTGCTGGGCGACGAAATGGCACGGCTGCGCCGTTTTGCGCACCGCATCGTCTGGCTCAACCCGCTGCTGCGCTACCCCGGCTTCACCCCGCAGGCGCGTGGCGTGCAAGCCATCCTGCCGCACGTGGACGCACTGCGCCCGGCCCATAACCTGGACAGCCTGCTGGCGCTCGAGACGCTGCTGTCCGACCATGGCGGCCCGCCCCGGGCCGCCACCCCTGCCCTCGCCAGGCACAACAAGGAAGCCCCGCCATGGAAATGAACCAGAGCCAGCGCCTGCCGGTCCCGCAGCAGGTGGCATGGGAAGCGCTCAACGACACCGAGCTGCTCAAGCAATGCATCCCGGGATGTGAGAGTATCGAGCCCGACGGCGACAACGCCTACCAGCTGGCCCTGACGGCCGCGGTGGGCCCGGTCAAGGCGCGCTTCAAGGGCCGCATGGCACTGGAAGACATCCAGGCCCCCGACAGCTACACCATCCGTTTCGATGGCCAGGGTGGCGCGGCGGGCTTCGGCAAGGGCAGCGCCCAGGTCCGGCTGGAACCAGACGGTGACGAGACCGTGCTGACCTACACCGTCAACGCCCACGTGGGGGGCAAGATCGCACAGATCGGCTCGCGGCTGGTGGACGCCGCGGCACGCAAGATGGCAGATACCTTCTTTGCGCGCTTCACCGAGGCCGTCACCCCTGACGCCACAGACGACACGCCAGCGGCCGAGGGCGCCCCCGCCGCAGCCGCCGGCGACAATGAACCGACAGAGGAACCGAAGCGGAAACGATCATGGACAGCGTGGATCTCGAAGTCCTGAAGAACAGCGTGCAGTGGCAGCAGCAAGGCCATCGCGTGCTGCTGGTCACGGTAGTGCGGACCTGGGGCTCGTCGCCCCGGCCCGAAGGCGCGATGCTGGCCGTGCGCGACGACGGCCTGGTGGTGGGCTCGGTCTCGGGCGGCTGCATCGAGGACGACATCATCGACCGCGTGCGCCGGCAGGGCATCACCGCCGACCACCCGGAAGCGATCAAGTACGGCATCAGCGCCGAGGAAGCCCACCGCTTCGGGCTGCCATGCGGCGGCACCATCGAGCTGGTCACCGAACCGCTGACCCCGGCCAGCGGCATCGCCGAGCTGCTCGATGCGGTGGAGAACGGCCGCCTGGTCGCGCGCACGCTGGCCATGGCCACCGGCACCGCCACGCTGGGCCCGGCCAACGCCACCGACGGCCTGGTGTTCGACGGCAAGACCCTGCTGACCATCCACGGCCCGCGCTACCGCATGCTGGTGATCGGCGCCGGGCAGCTGTCCAAGTACCTGTGCCAGATCGCCGTGGGCCTGGGCTTCCAGGTCACCGTGTGCGACCCGCGCGAGGAATACACCGAGACCTGGGACATCCCCGGCGTGACCATGGTGCGCACCATGCCGGACGACACCGTCACCGACATGAAGCTGGACGAGCGCTGCGCCGTGATCGCGCTCACGCACGACCCCAAGCTGGACGACCTGGCGCTGATGGAAGCGCTGCGCACCCGGGCCTTCTATGTGGGCGCGCTGGGTTCGCGCCGCAACAACCAGGCGCGCCGCGAACGCCTCAAGGAATTCGACCTGACCGAGCTGCAGCTGGCGCGGCTGCATGGCCCCGTGGGCATCTACATCGGCAGCCGCACGCCGCCGGAGATCGCCATCTCGATCCTGGCCGAGGTGATCGCGGCCAGGAACCACGTATCGCTGCCCGACATCCTGCAGGTGGAAGGCGCCAAGGCCGCACGCGAGATGGCTGCCAGCACCGGCAGCAGCTGCGACGTCGCGCCCGATCCCACCTGACGACTTCGCGAGTGCCGCCATGACCGCCGCCCCCAACGCTCCCCTGCTCCGCACCGACCTGCCCACCGGCATCCTGCTGGCCGCAGGCTTCGGCCGCCGCTTCGACGCCGCCGGCAAACGCAACAAGCTGCTGGAGGTGCTGCCCGGCGGGCGCTCCGTGGCCTGGCGCAGCGCCCGCACGCTGGCCGCGGCGCTGCCGGAATCGATCGCAGTCATTCGTCCGGGCAACCCGGCACTGGCGGAGGAACTGCGCCGCGGCGGCTGCCGCGTGGTGGAGTCGCCCGACGCCGATGCCGGCATGGGCGCAGCCCTGCGTGCCGCCGTGGCAGCCACGCCCGAAGCGCGCGGCTGGGTGGTGGCGCTGGCGGATATGCCCTGGTTGCCGATGGAGCTGATCCGGGCGGTGGCGTTGACGATCACCACGCCCGATACCATCGCCGCGCCGTGGCGCAACGGGCAGCGCGGGCATCCGGTGGGTTTTGGCGCGGCCTGGCGAGAGGAATTGCTGAAGCTGGACGGGGATGAGGGCGCGCGGGCGTTGTTGAAAGACAAGCCTGTGACGCGGATCCTGACCGAGGATGAAGGAGCGTTTCGCGATATTGATACGCCAGGAGACTTGAAGTGACGCGGACAGCCGCGGTCTGCTTCGCTTCTTGAGCCTGCGCAGCAGCCGCAGGCGTCCCCGCGTTGCCGTTCGCAGCAGGCGGCCTACACCCTGCATGGGGATCGTTCAATAGTGGGTGATCGAAGGCACTGTCCCTGACTCACATGGCGTAGCAGGGTCGAACGAGCAACCACGCCCAAACGGCAAGCACCGCCGTATGAACCACCAACGCCGTGTAATGGATGGCCAGCCGCCCAGGCGACGCGTTCTTTGCCTACTTTCTGTCGCTCGGACAGAAAGTAGGTCGCCGGCTACGCCGGCGAAACAGCCACGCTAGTCAAAAGCGATGACGTACCGCACGCCCCCAACCAGCCCTCACTCACCCAATCCCCCCCGCCACCTCACTAGTCTTCACCGCCATGATGAAATCATTCCGGTGCAACCCCTTGATCTTCTTGGTCCGCCACGACACCGTGGCATGCCCCCACCCAAAGCTGATCTCCGGATGATGCCCCTGCGCCTCGGCCAGTTGCCCGACGCCGTTCACGAACGCCAGCGCCTGCGCAAAATTGCCGAAGGTGAAACGCCGTTCGAGCCGCGTCGCGCTATCGACCAGCTCCCACCCCGGCGCCTGCTGCAATAACACCTCGGCTTCAGCCGGCGTCAGCGGCGGCACCCCGCCACGGCAAGGCGTGCACGATTGCGCTGCCAGGTCTTCGCTCATGGTCATGCTCCCCGACCGGAAGACAGCCCGCCTCTCAGGCCCCTTCGGTCTCAGTCAGTGCGCGCAGGAACTCACCGCTCCACCAGTGCACATCCTGCGCGCGGATGCGCTCCAGCAGTTTCTGGTGCCGCTGCTGGCGCTCGGCCAGCGGCATGTGCAGCGCCTGCTGGATCGCCTGCGCAGTGGCGCGCGTGTCGTACGGATTGACCAGCAGCGCCTCGCGCAGTTGCTCGGCGGCGCCGGCAAAGCGCGACAGCACCAGCACCCCCGGGTCCTCCGGGTCCTGCGCGGCGATAAACTCCTTGGCCACCAGGTTCATGCCGTCGCGCAGCGGCGTCACCAGTGCCACGCGGCTGGCGCGGCACAGGCCGGGCAACCGCTTGCGCGCGGTGGTGCGGTGGATATAGCGCACCGGCATCCAGTCCAGCTCACCGAACTCGCCGTTGATGGCGCCGCTCAGCTGTTCCATCTCGCGGCGCAGGTCGGCGTAGGCATCCACCGACTCCCGCGACGGGGCGGCGATCTGCACCAGCGTTGCGCTCGAACGGTTCTCGGGATACTCGGCCAGCAGCCGGTAGAACGCCTTGAGCCGCTGCGGCAGGCCCTTGGAATAGTCAAGCCGGTCGATGCCCAGCAGCAGCCGGCGGCGCGCGTACTGCGCGCACATCATCTCGTAGGTTTCCTGCGCATCCGAGCCGCGGCCCAGCTCCATGAACTCGTCGACGTCGATGCCGATCGGGAAGGCCTGCGCCCGCACCGTGCGGTGGAAGGCGCGGTAGCGGTGCTCGCCCATGGGCTCGGCCTGCGCTTCGGCCTGCACGTAGCGCGAGAAGTGCTCGACGTCCGCATGGCTCTGGAAGCCCAGCAGGTCGTAGGCGAACAGCGCGCGCATCAGCCACTCATGCTGCGGGATGGCGGCCAGGATCAGCGGCGGCGGCAGCGGCACATGCAGGAAGAAGCCGATCTTCTGGCCACAGCCGATGGCGCGCAGCTCTGAGGCCAGCGGGATCAGGTGGTAGTCATGGATCCAGATGATGTCGTCGGGCTGCAGCAGCGGCGCCAGCCTGCGCGCGAACAACTGGTTCACGCGCCGGTACCCGTTCAGGAAGTTGGAGTCGAAGTCCGCCAGGTCCAGCCGGTAGTGGAACACCGGCCACAGCACGCCGTTGCTGTAGCCCAGGTAGTAGGCGTCGTGGTCCTCGCGGCTCAGGTCGACTGTGGCCAGCGTCACGTTGCCGGCCTGCTGCAGGTGCAGGTCGCCTTCACCCGGCGTGCCGCCCTGGGCGGTTTCCAGCGCCTTGCCGCTCCAGCCGAACCACATGCCGCCGGTCTGGCGCAGGGCTTCGGAAAGCGCGACGGCGAGGCCGCCCGCCGCCACGTTGCGGGGATCGGCGACCCGGTTGGATACCGCTACAAGTCTTGGCATATGTTGTTTTTTTGGAGTCCTCTGTTCTGGTTGCCGTGGATGCCGTGGGCGCAGGCGGTTCAGATCACCGTGTCCCACGGCGCCGACAGCCGCATCGCGCCATTGATCAGCCCGACCATCGAATACGTCTGCGGGAAATTGCCCCACATCTCACCGGTCACGGGATGGGTATCCTCGGACAGCAGCCCCAGCGGATTGCGCGCGGCCAGCATCGATTCGAAGATCTCGCGCGCTTCTTCGCGCCGGCCGATGCGCGCGAGGGCATCGATGCGCCAGAACGTGCAGATGTTGAACGCGGTCTCGGGCTTGCCGAAATCGTCGGGTGCCTCGTAGCGGCGCATATAGGGGCCGTCGCACAGCGATGCCTCCAGCGCCTTGACGGTGGCGATGAAGCGCGCATCGCGCGGCTCGATGAAATTGACTTCGCCCATCAGCAGCACGCTGGCATCCAGCTCGCGTCCGCCGAAGCTTTCGGCAAAGGCCTGGCGCTCCTCGCTCCAGGATTCGGCCAGGATGCGCGCCTTCATGCGGTCGGCATGGTCGTGCCAGTAGGCGGCGCGCGCCTGCAGTTGCAGCTTGTCCGCAACCTTGGCCAGGCGGTCGCACGCGGCCCAGCTCATCAGCGCCGACGACGTATGCACGCGCGCCCGCGTGCGCAGCTCCCACATGCCGGCGTCGGGCGTGCCGAACACTTTCACCGCCTGTTCGCCCACCTCTTCCAGCCGGCGGAATTCAGCGGGGCCGCCGCGGTGCAGCAGCCGGTGGTCATGGAAGGCCTGGGCCGCGCCCAGTACCACGTTGCCGTAGACATCGTGCTGGAAGTGCTCCTGCGCCTGGTTGCCCACGCGCACCGGGCCCATGCCGCGGTAGCCGGGCAGATGGTCGAGCATGCTTTCAGGCAGCTCGCGCTCCAGGCCGATGCCGTACAGCGGCTGGATATGCCCGTCCTGCGACTGCATCACCACATTGGACAGCCAGCGCAGGTAATCCTCCATGGTGCCGACCTCGGACAGGCTGTTGAGCGCGCGCACCACAAAGAAGGCGTCGCGCAGCCAGCAGAAGCGGTAGTCCCAGTTGCGGCCGCTGCCCGGCGCCTCGGGGATGCTGGTGGTCATCGCCGCGACGATGGCGCCGGTCTCTTCGAACAGCGACATCTTCAGCGTGATGGCCGCGCGGATCACCGCGTCCTGCCATTCGCACGGCACCGCCAGGCGGCGGCTCCACAGGCGCCAGTAGGCGGTGGTTTCCTGCTCGAAGTCGCGCGCGGTTTCTTCCACGCCATGCGCGAGGGTCTCGTCCGGGCCGAGGATAAAGTTGTACCCGCGCGTGACCAGGAACGGCGTATGCGACAGCACATAGGCCATCGGCGCGTCGGTGGTCATGCGCAGGGTCATGTCGTCGCCGATATAGCGCACATGGCTGCTGCCGCGCGTCATCTCCGGCGCCTTGCGGCCCCATTCGAAGCGCGGCGCCACCACCACGCGCACCCGCGGCGCACCGCGCACCGGGCGGATGCGCCGGACCAGCGCGGTCGGGCGGAAGTAGCGCCCCAGCCGGAAGAAGCGCGGCGCAAAGTCGGTGATTTCCAGGCAGTTGCCGTGGATGTCTGTCAGCCGCGTGCGCAGCACCGCGGTATTGGGCTCGTACCATTGCCGCGACGACTGGAAGTCCTCGATCTCGATCGAGAAATGGCCGGCGTTCTCGCTCGGGTCCAGCAGCGCGTTGAACACCGGGTCGCCATCGAAGCGCGGCAGGCACGACCAGACAATGCGCCCGCGGCAGTCCACCAGCGCAGAGATGGCGCAGTTGCCGATCATGCCAAGCGACAACGACGGATTGGCAAAGCGGCTGCCGCCGTCCACGGTCTTGTGCACGCCTTCGGTCGGCGGCTGGCCCGGTTCGCTCGGGCTGCTCGGATTGGTCACAGCGATACCTCCCTCAGGATGTCGTTGCGCGCCGGGCCGGGCCTGGCTCGGCCTCATTCGGCACGGCGCGCGGCTGGCCGCCGGCGCCTTCCAGCGCGCGGGCCGAGCGGTGCAGCCAGCTGCGCAGCGCGGCCGGCCCGGGCACGCTGACGCTGGCCACGGTCTCGCGCTGGCCCACCAGCACGCCCAGCCCGCCGAGCTTGCGCACGGCGGCAAAACCTGGCTCGTCGGTCAGGTCGTCGCCGGCAAAGAGCGGCACGCGCTCGGCGAAGGGCGCAGATTTCATGAATGCGGCGATGGCGTCGCCCTTGTCGACGCCGGCCGGCTTGATCTCGACCACCATCTTGCCGGGCAGCGCCTCCAGTCCGACGGCATGGCGCAGCACTTCGGTGACCGCTGCATCGACCACGCCGGCCAGTTCAGGGGCCTGGCGGTAGTGGATGGCGACGGCAACGGACTTGCGCTCCAGCCGCAGGGCGGGATAGGCACGCACCAGCGCTTCCAGGTGGGGGATCAGCGGTTCCAGGCCGGGGGCGGAAGTCCTGGACACCATGCCGCCGTCGGTGCGGAATTCAGCACCATGCACGCCGGCGGCCGGCAGCCGCAGGGGCTGCAGGAAGTGGTCGAGTTCAGAGATCGGCCGTCCGGAGATGACGGCCAGCGCGCCGTTCAGACGCTCGAACAGCGTGTGCAGCGTGCCGACCAGTTCGGGTTCGACCTGCACCAGTTCCGGGCGCGGGGCCAGGTCGGCCAGGGTGCCGTCGAAGTCGAGAAACAGGGCGGTATTGGGTTCGATTAGCGGTAGCTGTGGCATCGCGTTACACCGTAACACGTCGTTTTGAGCGGCGTCCACCGGGCGCCGTCCTACATGGCGCGTGCGTAACCTGGCGCAAATGCAAGTCCGGGGCCAGCGGCTTGCGGACCTGTTCCGCCGGCCTGCCGTTGTCACCGCAGGTGCCCCGTCCGCCACACCAAAGACGCTTTCCACCGGGCCCGGGCCGCGTACCGCTGGCGGCGGGAGCGTCGCCCGGGCCGGGTGGAAGTCGCCGCCATCCTTTATCATTGACGGTTTCCGCCAGAATTTCCGCCTTTTTTTGCGCCGCCCCACGGCCCGCCCTGAGACCATGACCCGCATGTCCGCCGCCCGACCCGACTACCTGAAGAAGATCCTGACCGCCAAGGTCTACGACGTGGCGCAGGAGACCGAACTGACCTACGCGCATCAACTGTCGGCGCGCACCGGCAATGCGGTCTGGTTCAAGCGCGAGGACACCCAGCCGGTCTTCTCCTTCAAGCTGCGCGGCGCATACAACAAGATGGCCTCGCTGACGCCGGAAGAGCTCAGGCGCGGCGTGATCGCCGCCTCGGCCGGCAACCACGCGCAGGGCGTGGCGCTGTCCGCGGCGCGCCTGCAGTGCAAGGCCATCATCGCCATGCCGGTCACCACGCCGCAGGTGAAGATCGACGCCGTGCGCGAACGCGGCGGCCAGTGGGTGGAAATCGTGCTGCACGGCGAGTCCTACAGCGACGCCTACAACCACGCGGCGGAGCTGGAGAAGAAGCACAAGCTGACCTTCATCCACCCGTTCGACGACCCCGAGGTCATCGCCGGCCAGGGCACCATCGCCATGGAGATCCTGCGCCAGCACCCGGGTCCGCTCCATGCCGTGTTCGTCGCCATCGGCGGCGGCGGGCTGATCTCGGGCATCGCCTCGTACATCAAGGCGGTGCGCCCGGAGATCAAGGTGATCGGCGTGCAGACGGTGGACTCTGACGCGATGAAGCGCTCGGTCGACGCCGGCAAGCGCGTCGAGCTGAAGGAAGTGGGGCTGTTCTCGGACGGCACCGCGGTCAAGCTGGTCGGCAAGGAGACTTTCCGCATCACGCGCGAGCTGGTCGACGACATCATCCTGGTGGATACCGACGCCATCTGCGCGGGCCTGAAGGACGTGTTCCAGGACACCCGCAGCATCCTGGAGCCGGCCGGCGCGCTGGCCATCGCGGGCCTGAAGGCCTATGCCGAGCGCGAGAAGCTCAAGGGCCAGCACCTGGTGGCGATCGCCTGCGGCGCCAACATGAACTTCGACCGCCTGCGCTTTGTCGCCGAGCGCGCCGAGGTGGGCGAGGCGCGCGAAGGCGTGTTCGCCGTGACCATCCCGGAAGAGCGCGGCAGCTTCAGGCGCTTCTGCGAGCTGGTGGGCACGCGCAGCGTGACCGAGTTCAACTACCGCATCGCCGACACCAGCATGGCGCATATCTTTGTTGGCGTGCAGATCGCCAGCCGCGCCGAGAACGACAAGATCGCCGCCAGCTTCCGCAAGCACGGCTTCGACACGCTGGACCTGTCCAACGACGAGCTGGCCAAGCAGCATATCCGCTACATGGTGGGCGGGCGCTCGGCGCTGGCGCATGACGAACTGCTGTACCGCTTCGAGTTCCCGGAGCGGCCGGGCGCGCTGATGAGGTTCCTGTCCAGCATGAGCCCGAACTGGAATATCAGCCTGTTCCACTACCGCAACCAGGGTGCGGATACTTCCAACATCCTGGTTGGCATCCAGGTGCCGAAGAATGAGAAGCGCGCCTTCCGCGCCTTCCTTTCGACCCTGGGTTACGTACACTGGGACGAGACCGAGAACCCGGTGTACAAGCTGTTCCTGTCCTGACACCTGCTGAGCGCCCCATGAGCCTCCCTGAACATTCGCCGCTGGGCAAGCCCTCGGCCTACAAGACCGAATACGACGCCTCGCTGCTGTTCCCGATCCCGCGCCAGCCCAAGCGCACCGAGATCGGCCTGCCCGAAGGCAAGCCGGTGCCGTTCTTCGGCGTCGATATCTGGAACGCGTACGAACTGTCGTGGCTGAACCTGAAGGGCAAGCCGCAGGTGGCGCTGGCCAGCTTCATCATCCCGTCGGACACGCCCAATATCATCGAGTCCAAGTCGTTCAAGCTGTACCTGAACTCGTTCAACCAGACCAGGATTGCTTCGCCCGAGGCGCTGCAGCAGTTGCTGCACCACGACCTGTCCGAAGCCACCGGCGGTACCGTGCAGGTGCGGCTGGTAACTGAAGCGGACCTGGGCACGCAGAAGATGGGTGAGCTCGACGGCCTGCTGCTGGACCGGCTCGATATCGAGGTGGACCGCTATGAGCCCGCGCCCGAGCTGCTCAGCGCGGACCAGGAAGAAACCCCGGTGGAAGAAACGCTGGTGTCGCACCTGCTCAAGTCCAACTGCCTGGTCACCGGCCAGCCGGACTGGGGCAGCGTGCAGATCCGCTACGTGGGTGCGCCGATCAACCAGGAAGGGCTGCTCAAGTACCTGATCTCGTTCCGCAACCACAACGAGTTCCACGAGCAGTGCGTGGAGCGGATCTTCATGGACGTAATGCGCGAGTGCAAGCCGGTCAAGCTGGCGGTCTACGCACGCTACACGCGCCGCGGCGGGCTCGATATCAACCCGTTCCGCACCAACTACAACACGGCGTGGCCGGACAACAAGCGCAACGCGCGGCAGTGAGGCAGGTGGGGAGGATCAGAACTCCCCGTGCAAGCGCACCCCGTAGAACTTCGCCGGCCCGCGGTCGCGGTTGTACCCGGGGTTGCGCACGTACTGGAAGTCCGGGCTGATGCTCAGGTACTTCACCGGCTGGAAGCTGTAGTAGATCTCCAGGATCTGCTCGGGCCCGTAGCGCAGCGCACCGTCGCCCAGGAACGCGCCCAGCCCGCCCGCGGCCAGGTAGTTGCGGTGGTTTGGGCCCAGCATGTTGATCGCCACCGCCACGCCCAGCGCATCGCGCGCCCGTCCCCACGCATCGCCCTTCAGCACGCCGCCCGCCGACACCTGGCGGCCGATCTCCGTGAAGGCGTAGGTCTCGGTCTTGTCATCGGACAGGCTGGCGCGCGCGAACATCCCCAGTGAATCGGTGATCTGCTGCAGCAGTGTCACGCCCACGCCGCTCTTGGCGTGCTCGCGCCGCACGTCGGCGACGTCCGGGGTAGTGTTATTGGCCATGCCGAAGCCGATGGCATCGCTGAACGCGCCCATGCGCGCCTTGTTGCGGAACCAAAGCAGCCGGGCGGTGCCGGGCCGGCCGGCCAGCTGGTAGCGCTTCTCCACTTCGATGATGTCGCCGTAGTGCTCGAACATGCGGGTGTCGAGCCGCAGCCCGTTGGATTCCAGCGGCTGCAGGAAGCGCCCGATGCGCGCCGACCAGCCGTCGCCAATGTACTCCAGCGACAGGCCCCAGCTATAGCCGCGCGCATCGGCCGGATAGTCGAAGGCGCCATGCGTCATGAACGACCAGTTCATGAACTGCGTGCGCGGGTCCGAGCCGAACTCGTTCTGGTCGAAGACGTCCAGCACGCCGAAGTTGCCCGCCGTCAGCACCACGCGCTGCTGGTCGACGGTGCGCGCAAACTGGTTGAAATCCGCTTCCAGCGCTTCGCTGCCACCGCCCAGGCCCCAAGTCTGCCGCACGAACGCGCGCGCCCGGTAGAACACCGGGTTGGTGCTGGCCGCCTTGCCCAGTTCACCGTTGGACAAGCCGCCCAGTCCGTGCAAGCCGGAAAACGGCACGCCTTGCGTGGCCTCCGGATTGAAGTGGAACTCCGCGCCTTGCCACAGCTTCAGTCCCAGATCCAGCGTCGCGCTGAACGAGTAGCTCTTGGCCCGTTCGGTACCCAGGCTGTTGGGGCCGGAGTATGCCGCGCCGAATGATGGCTTGCGCTGCCAGATGTAGGTGCTCTGGCCGTGAAAGGCGAACGGGCTTTCCGCTTCAGCCGGGCTTTGCACCGGCTCCGCTTGCTGCGCCATCGCTGGCAGGCACGCACAACAGGCCAGCGCGGCCAGCACACGACGAAAACGGAGCGCCCCACGAACGGGAGCGGTGGCAAGTGGCGGGAACGGCATCGGCAGAGGCGGTCGGCAAAGGATGTGCCGGAGACGGCGCGCTCAGGCGCCCGCAGCATAGCCAAGCGCCCATGACATGTCTACCTGCCATGGGTGTGCCGGAAGGCCGACGTTGTAACTGCCCTTGAATTAATTAACGCAAAAATTAATATTCACTGGAGACCGCTTGCATCCGTTTGCCCATGCCGCGCCCGCCCGCCAAACCGAAACCCTCCGCCCGCCGCAGCCCCGGTCGTCCTGCAGCCGGCCAGCCCGGCCAGCGCGAACGCATCCTCGATGCGGCCACCGACCTGTTCTCGCGCCAGGGCGTGGCCGGCACCCCGGTCAAGGCGATTGCCACCCAGGCCGGCGTGACGCCGGCGCTGGTCCATTACTACTTCAGCGACCGCGAATTGCTGCTGGACGCCGTGGTCGAGGAAAAGCTGCAGCCGCTGGTGGCCAGCGTCTTCGCTGCCGCCGGAGATGCCGAGCCGATGGCCATGCTGATCGGCATCGCCGGCCGGCTGATCCGCACCGCGGCCGCCACGCCCTGGTTTCCCGGGCTGTGGATCCGCGAAGTCTCCAGCGCCGAAGGCGCCCTGCGCGAGCGCGTGCTGGACCGCTTCGCGCTGCAGCGCGCCGGCGCACTGAGCGCGCCGCTGGCGGCCGCGATCGCGCGCGGGCAGCTCAATAGCGGACTGGAGCCGGCGCTGGTGATGCCGTCGCTGATCGGCCTGGCGCTGCTGCCGCTGGCCACCACCCATATCTGGCGCCGGCTTCCCGGCGGCGAAGCGGTCGATACCGACACGCTGGTGCGCCACGTATCCGCGCTGCTGACGCACGGGCTGGCGCCGGCGCCCGACGCCGGCAAGTCCAGGCTTTCTCCGGAGTCATCATGAACCACGCCCATCCCACCTGTCCGCAACTGCCGGCAGCGGTGCTTGCCACGCTCGCGGCGGTGCTGCTGGTCGCCGGTTGCAGCCGTGAACGCGCCGACACCTGGCAAGGCTATGTCGAAGGCGAATTCGTCAGCGTGGCATCGCCGTTCGCCGGGCGCCTCGACACGCTGTCGGTTCAGCGCGGCCAGCAGGTCGGCCGGGGCGCCGCGCTGTTTGCACTCGAATCCGACGATGAGCGCGCCGCGCGCCAGCAGGCCGAAGACCAGCTGCGCGCGGCCGAGGCACAGCTGCAAGACATGAAGACCGGCAAGCGCCCGGTCGAAGTCGAGGTCAGCCGCGCCCAGCTGGCGCAGGCACAGGCCCAGGCGCAGCGCAGTGCCGCGGCCTTTCGGCGCGACCAGCGCCAGTATGAGATCGGTGGCATCGCGCAGGCGCAGCTGGACGAATCGCGCGCACAGGCCAGCAGCGACGCCGCGCGTGTGCGCGAACTGCAGCGCGATATCGACGTGGCCCGGCTGCCGGGCCGAGATGCGCAGCAAGCCGCGCAGGCCGCACAGGTGGCCGCCGCGCGCGCGGCGCTGGCGCAGGCCGAGTGGAAGCTGTCGCGCAAGACCGTGGCCACGACACAGGCGGGGCTGGTCTACGACACGCCCTACCGCCTCGGCGAGTGGGTGCCAGCGGGCAGCCCCGTGGTGCGCATGCTGCCGCCGGGCAACGTCAAGGTGCGCTTCTATGTGCCGGAGACGGTGGTGGGCGCGCTGCGCAACGGCCAGGCGGTGCAGGTGCGCTGCGACGGCTGCGCCGCGCCGGTGGCGGCCACCATCAGCTACGTCGCCAACGAGGCCGAATACACGCCGCCGGTGATCTACAGCAACGAGACGCGGCGCAAGCTGGTGTTCCTGGTCGAAGCGCGCCCGGCGGCGGCCGATGCGCCCAAGCTGCGGCCGGGCCAGCCCGTCGAAGTGGTGCGGCAATGAACACCAGAGCGAACGGCGGCGCGGCCGGACTTGCCATCGACGTGCGTGGCCTGAACAAGCACTTCGGCGACAAGCACGTGGTCAACGACCTGAGCATGCAGGTCGCGCGCGGAGAGATCTTCGGCTTCCTCGGCCCCAACGGCAGCGGCAAGACCACCTCGATCCGCATGATGTGCGGGCTGCTGACGCCCGATTCCGGCGCGGGCACCTGCCTGGGCTACGACATCCGGAGCGAGTCCGACGAGATCAAGCGCAGCGTCGGCTATATGACGCAGAAGTTCTCTTACTGGGACGACCTGTCGATCCGCGAGAACCTGGACTTTGTCGCGCGCGTCTACGGCATGCCGAACCGGCGCGAGGCAGTCGACCGCGCGCTGGAAGACCTGGGCCTGGCCACGCGCTCGGCGCAGCTGGCCGGCGCGCTGTCGGGCGGCTGGAAGCAGCGGCTGGCGCTGGCGGCCTGCCTGCTGCACGAGCCCGAGCTGCTGCTGCTGGATGAACCCACCGCGGGCGTGGACCCCAAGGCCCGGCGCGACTTCTGGGAGCAGCTGCACCAGCTGGCCGCGCGCGGCATCTCGGTGCTGGTCAGCACGCACTACATGGACGAGGCCGAGCGCTGCCACAAGCTGGCCTATATCGCCTACGGCAAGCTGCTGGCACAGGGCACCGCCGATGAAGTGGTGGCCAGCCAGAATCTGTCGACCTGGAGCGTGGAAGGCGACGACCTCGCCGCGCTGTCGGAGCAACTGCAGGGTGCGCCGGGCGTGGAGCAGACCGTGGCCTTCGGCACTGCGCTGCATGTGACCGGGCGCGATGCGCAAGCGCTGGCCGATACGCTCGCGCGGCTGGCCGGACCGGGCCGGCGCGTCGAGCAAACCCAGACCAGCCTGGAAGACGTGTTCATCCACATGATGGGCGGGGCCGAGGACAATATGGCGGCCCGCAAGGCCAGGGAGGCGTCATGACAGCCGCCGCCCGCAAACCGGCCGCGCAACAGCGCTTCTCGCTGCAGCGCTGGTGGAGCATCGTGCTCAAGGAGTTCCTGCAGCTGCGGCGCGACCGCGTCACCTTCGGCATGATCATCGGGCTGCCGATCATGCAGTTGCTGCTGTTCGGCTTTGCCATCAACACCGATCCGCGCCACCTGCCGACCGCCGTGATTGCCGCCGACCAGAGCGAATTCACGCGCTCCTTCATCGCCAGCATGGAGCAATCGACCTACTTCAAGCTGGTCGGCACGCTGCCCGACGAGCAGGCCGGGCGCGAGGCGCTGATGAAAGGCGAGGTGCAGTTCGTGCTGACCATCCCGCCCGACTTCACGCGCCGGCTGCTGCGCGGCGAGCGGCCCGCGCTGCTGGTCGAGGCCGATGCCACCGATCCCTCCGCCACCGGCCAGGCCATCGCCGCGCTGCCGCAGCTGCCCTACCGCGTGGCCACGCATGACCTGAAGGGAGCACTGGCGCCGCTTGCCGGCGGCAAGCCGCCCTTCGACGTGCAGGTGCAGCGGCTCTACAACCCGGAAGGCATCACGCAATACAACATCATTCCCGGCCTGATGGGCGTGATCCTGACGATGACCATGGTGATGATGACCGGCCTGGCCATGACGCGCGAACGCGAGCGCGGCACCATGGAGAACCTGCTGGCCACGCCGGTGCGGCCGCTCGAGGTGATGACCGGCAAGATCGTGCCCTATATCTTCATCGGCCTGATCCAGTCGACCATCGTGCTGCTGGCCGCGCGCTGGATCTTCAGCGTGCCGTTCGTCGGCTCGGTGCTGGCGGTGTACCTGGCGGCGCTGCTGTTTATCGCGGCCAACCTGACGGTTGGCATCACGCTGTCGTCGCTGGCGCAGAACCAGTTGCAGGCGATGCAGCTGACATTCTTCTACTTCCTGCCCAACATCCTGCTGTCCGGCTTCATGTTCCCGTTCGCCGGCATGCCGGGCTGGGCGCAGGCCATCGGCAACATCCTGCCGATGACGTATTTCCACCGCATGGTGCGCGGCATCCTGCTCAAGGGCAACGGCTGGGTCGAGCTATGGCCCAATGTGTGGCCGATGGCGCTGTTCATCGTGGTGGTGATGGCGATCGCGGTGCGCTTCTACCGCCGCACGCTGGATTGAAGGGGTTCGCCATGTCTCGACTCACGCCTGTCTTTGTCGCCGCGGCACTGTTGTGCGGCTGCGCCGTCGGTCCCGACTTCCGCGCGCCCGCGCCGCCCGATGACGCCGGCTACGTGCCGGGCCCGCAGCCGGTGGCAACCGTCGCGGCCGACGCCGCGGACGCAGGCGGGCAATCCCACGCGCAGACCCTGGCCGCCGGCGCCGATGTGCCCGCGCAGTGGTGGGCGCTGTTCCGCAGCCCGGCGCTGGACGCCACCATCCGCAGCGCGCTGGATGCCAGCCCCACGCTCGCGCAGGCGCGCGCCCGGCTGCGCGAGGCGCAGGAGAACCTGGCCGCGCGCACCGGCGCCACGCGCTGGCCCGCCGTTGATGCAAAGCTGAACACCACGCGCCAGCAGGTCGATTTCCAGTCCCTGGGCATCACCGCGATCCCCAGCCCGGGCCCGTTCACGCTGTACGGCGCCACGGTGCAGGTGTCGTACGTGCTCGACCTGTTCGGCGGCCAGCGGCGCGAACTGGAGGGACTGCAGGCAGCGGTGGATTACCAGCGCTATGAACTGGAAGCCGCGCGCCTGGCGCTGGCCGCCAACGTGGCCACCGCGGCCATCCGCGAAGCCGGCCTGCGCGCGCAACTGGCCGATACGGCCGCCGTGGCGGCGGCCCAGCAGCGCCAGCTTGGCATCACCGAGGAACGCCTGCGCGCGGGCGGTGTCGCCCGTGTCGACGTGCAGCGCCAGCGGGCCGAACTCGCGCAAACCCAGGCCCTGGTGCCGGCCCTGCAACGCCAGCTCGATGCCACGCGGCACCAGCTCGCGGTGTACACGGGCCAGACCCCGGCCTCGGCCATGCTGCCCGAATTCCGCCTCGACGAACTGCAGCTGCCCGACACGCTGCCGGTCAGCCTGCCCGCCACGCTGGCACGCCGCCGTCCCGATATCCGCGCGGCCGAGGCCTTGCTGCACCAGGCCTCGGCCAATATCGGCGTGGCCACCGCCAATCTCTATCCACAGGTCACGCTGAGCGCCAGCGGCGGCACGCAGGCCACCGCGGCGCGCGACCTGTTCAGCAGCCTGAACGTATGGAGCCTGGCTGCGGGGCTGGTGCAGCCTGTATTCCGCGGCGGCGAGCTGCAGGCGCGCAAGCGTGCAGCGGAGGCGGCTTATGAGCAGTCGCTGGCCGCGTATCGGCAAGCCGTGCTGCAGGGCCTGCAGAACGTGGCCGATTCACTGCGCGCACTCGAAGCCGATGCCGCCGCGCTGCGCGAACGCGCCGACAGCGCGCGGCAGGCGCGCGATACGCTGACAGTGGTGTCGGAGCAGTACCGGCTCGGCGGGGTCAGCCAGCTGTCGGTGCTGGATGCCGAGCGGCAGTCGCGCCAGGCGTCGCTGGAACTGGCGCAGGCGCGCGCCGACCGGCTGGCGGACTCGGCGGCGCTGCTGCAGGCGTTGGGGGGTGGGTGGTGGGAGGAGGGTGATGCGATGGCGGTGACGGAAATCGAGCGCCGCTGAAAGTCACCGGGTCCCCGCCTGCGCGGGAACGACGGGCTTAGTGCCGCCTCGACCGGGTGAAGCGTCATCCCTGTGAATACCCCTTCGGGGCACGTGAACGGGGATCCAATGACTTGAGCCGTTGCCGCTTACTGCTTGTCGACTTGCGTGTACCAGTAAGTCCGCTTGCGCTTGCCGATCCCCGGTGGCGAGATCTTCTGCGCCCCGAGCGACGAGGTATTGTCGCCACCGCCCGGCCCGGTCTGGTTGCCGCCGCCGATCAGCACCGGCACGTTGCTGGTGTTGCCCTGGGCATCGCTCACCGCCACCACGCCGAACACCGGCGACGGCGGCAGGCCGCCATTGTTGAACTGGACATAGCGGTTGTCGTTGAGTCCCTTGCCCGTCAGGAACGACACTGCATAGCCCCTCGCGATACCCAGGTCCGGATAGCAGGCCCCGGGCTTGGGCACGCTGGGGGTATTGGTGCCGAAGTAGGTGTAGCCCGCCACCGTCAGCGGCGCGTTGACCACCTTCTCGCCGGTACCCAGCGTCAGGTAGAAGCCCTTGCCGGTACCCGAGTCGGCATACACCGTGGCGGTGGCGTTGAACAGGCTGCTCTCGGTCAGCGGCGTCCACGTCGCCGGCAGCCCGCCGGTGAGCGCCGTGTCCTTGAGCATGTAGAAGCGATTGATGACGTTATAGGCCAGCCCCGCAGTATTGCTGGTGGTGTACAACGGATGCTCGCGGTCGCCGCTACCGATCATCACCGCGTCGTAGGCGCCGGTGCTGATGACGTCGGGCGGGTACATGAACTTGCGCGCATCGTTGCTGCTCTGCGCGCCGCCCAGCGAGGCGAACTTGCCCAGCGTCCAGGCCGCCGGGCTCATGCCGGTGGCAGTCTCGAAATCCAGGCGCCAGACATTGCCGCCCATGTCGCCGACATAGGCCTTGTCGATCAGGCCGTCGCCATTGCGGTCCACCACCGCGACGTCTGACGGGATAGCGCGATTCATGCCGGCGGGTACCGAGCAGACGGTGGCGTCGAGCCCGGTGCAATCGGCCAGCCACGCCCGCACCACAGTACCCTTGAGCGCGTCGAACACGATCACGCCGCGCCCCTGCCCCGTCGCGCCGCCGCCCTGCGACGGCTCGGCGTCTTCGCCGGTGTCGTAGCCGGCGCCCATCACCACCAGCGGGTTGGTGTAGCCCTTGACGCGGATCACGCGCGGCTGCGACCAGGTCTGGCCCAGTTCGGCGATCTGGTTGCTGTCGGACTTCCACAGGAACTCGGGCGCCACCGGGTTGGTCACGTCCAGCGCATAGACCAGCCGCCCGCCGCGCCGCGCGGTCAGGTAGATCACCACGCGCGGATTGGCCGGATCGCGCAGGTCCTGGAACACCGTGGTGGTGCCGTCGAAGAAATAGTCGCGCGGCTTGGCGCCTGAGCCGGTCGGCGAACCGCTCAGCTGCACCTCGGGCGTGTTGGTGTAGAGGCGGCCGAGCTTGCCGTAGAACTCCGGCGGTACGAAACCCCACAGCTCGCCGCCGGGGCGCACGCCGTTGATGCCGGTGGTCTGGTTGCCGTTGACCGCATGGAAGACGCCGTCATTGGCGCCGTAGAAGACCACCACCCCGGTGGTGCCGCCGTAGTTGATCACCACCGGGCGCGAGTGCAGCACATCGCCGTGCACCGAGCCGCGCACCGTGACGCTGCCGCCGGGGCCCTTCTGCTGCTCCTTGCCGGCCACGGTGCTCTCGCCCAGCCCCTGCACGTCGCGGCCGCGCACCCAGTTGATCAGGTTGTTCACGTCGGCAGCGCTGCTGTTCAGCGCCGTCTGCCCGGTGGTATTGGTCAGCCAGGTGTTGGCGGTATCGAACGACGCCAGGGCCTTGGTGGCGCACGCGCCCGACGGGCAGGTGTAGAGCTTGCGCGCGGCCTGGTCGGTGACGATCTGCGCGCGCAGCATTTCGCCGGCGCCGCCCTTCTCGACGATCTCGCCGTCGCCGCCGGTGACGCCAGCGGCACCGTCCGCGGAGTCCAGCGCCCCGGCCGCGCCCGAGGGGCTATTGACCCAGAAGCCCTTGGCGGGCCAGCCGGTGACGGAACTGCCGGAATAGCTGCTGCCGCTGAACGCCAGCGGCGGCTCCGCGGTCCAGAAACTCTTGGCATTGGGCGAGATAAAGCCCGTGCCGGCATTGCTGATCGCGCTCTGCTGGTTGGGCCCGCTCGGATTCGCGTCCAGTACCACGATCTGCTTGCTGCTGTCGTAGCCGAGCTTGTATTGCTTCAGGTTGCCCATCCAGCGCGGCGCCGCGGTGGCGTCGGGACGGAACATGCCGATGTAGATCTGGTTCAGGTACGAGCCCTGACCGTTCACGCTGACCGGCAGGCTCACCGACGAGAACACGTTGTTGACTGCCTGCATCTCGTTGAAGATCTGCAGCAGCGCATCGACCAGCGCCTGCACGTCGCCCAGCTTCACCACGTAGCGCTTGCCGCCGCCGTTGTCGCCCATGCTGCGGGTCGACTCGACATAGTCCGGGTTCTTGTCGTCGGTGATGGCGATGGTGTAGGTGATGATGTTCTGGTTGTTCTCGACATTGCCGTTCACGTCCGTCTGGTACATGAACCGCGCCCATTCGTCGCCCCAGTTGCTCTCGTACTTGTTGGCGGCCGAATCCAGCTTGAGCGTTGTCAGCTGCGTCGCGTTGGCCCCGGCCGCCACCAGCGCATCCTGGGCGACGGTGCCAGTGTCCTGCGGCTTGCCGTTGTTAACCGCGTTGGCGATATAGATGACGAAGTTCTTCTGGCAGGGGTTGGTGATCGGAGACTTGTACTGCGTGCCCGACAACCCCTTCTTGCCGGCGAAGAAGGCCCACGCCTCCTGCATGCCGGAACCCACCTGCGAATTGTTCGCGTTGTCGGCCTGGCGGTCGATGCTCTTGATGTACTCGAGGAACTGGGCGCCGTTGGTCGCATCCAGCAGCGGCAGCGTGTAGGGCGCCGCCGCCGGATAGCGGAACTTGCCGCCGACGTTGGTGCCGGTGCCGAACATCATCAAGCCCATGTTGATGTTGCCGGACAGCTGCGGGTTGGTCGCCAGCGTGCTGACCGCCCGGTACAGCGCGCACTGGATCGCGCCGACATCGGTGCCGGCATTGTTGGCGCTGACCACATCGGGAATGTCGCAGCCCTTGATAGTGGTGCTGGCGTTCCAGGTGGACGCGTTGTCCAGCAGCAGCAGCACGTTGGGCTTGGTGCCGGCGTTGGTCTGCAGACCGGTGAACAGGTCGATGTCCTCGGCGCGCGCGCCGTTCACGCCCACAAAGGTAAGCAGGGAGATTGCGAAAGCCGCAAGGCGGCGCTGCCGGCAGGCGTTGGTCGTCATGCTGGTTCCCGTCCGTTCGATGGTGAAAAGGTCGTGGTGTCCTGCGCGGTCACGGACAGGCCGAACCGGTCGGCATGCGCACCGCCACGCCCTGGTGCACGGTGGCAACGGTGCCGGTATTGGCGGCATCGTTGACCGTGGCCGCCACATCCCATTGCGTGGCATTGCACAGCGAATTGCCGCCGCTATTGCCTGCAGTCACGATCCCGGTGTTCTGCACGCCGCTGCCGATCAGGCAAGACACGTCGTCGGCATCGCTCAGGTCAAGCTCGACGTTCTTCATCGGCTTGCTTGTCACGCACTCCGGCTGCGCCACCTGCGCCACGTAGTCCGCCTTGCCGTCGCCGCTGACGTCCACCGGCACCGCAACCGCCGCCGGCGCCTTGGTGAAATCGTTGCTGATCACCTGCTCGATCGCCTGCTGCGCCACGTCGCGCGCCTCGGCGGTGTGCTGCTGGTTGGCGGCCACCTTCACGTTGACCAGCCCGGAATTGACCATGGCCACGGCGATCAGCAGGAACAGGACCATGAACACCAGCGTCACCACCAGCGTGACCCCGTCCTGCCTGCGGCGCAGTGGCCGGCCCTGCGGTTGGCGACCCGATTGCTTGATCATTGCTTGCTCTTTGCGGGGTGAGGTCATTGCTCGCGCAGCCCGGCCACGTTGACCAGCCTCGCCACCTGGGCGTACACATGGCGCTTGAAACCATCGTTGAACGGGCCGCTGGCGGCGGCGCGGCCCAGGTCGTAGGTGCGGTTGTCGGACTGGCCGCCCGAGGGCTTCAGCGTGCGCGCCATCAGGTTCACGCGCACGGTGGTGACGTTGCCCCAGTTGGCGAGCGCGTTGGTCCAGTCATAGCCCGGCACGGTGGCGCAGGCGGCGGCGTTGTTGGCGCCGGGGTTGGCCACGTAGCAGTCGGCCGAGCCGTTGCTGTCCAGGTCCACGCCGTATTGCAGGTGCATGTCCTGCACGCCCTGCGCGACCGAGCGCGGCTGGAACGCGCCGCCCACCAGCTCGGCCATCTTCAGTGTGGGGACGCCGTCGCCGCCGTTGCTGCAGCGGTCGCAGCCCGCCAGGTAGAACACGCGCACCACGGCCTGTCGCAGCGCGGCCGGCTGGGCGGGATCGCAGGCCTTGGTGCGCAGGCCGAAGGCCGCTGCGGCGCTGGCGTCGAAGACGAAGGAATTGGTGTCCTGCGGGCAGGCCGAGACCTGCAGATAAGGCACGCCCGGCGTGGGTGCGGCCACCGGCGTGGTCGATACGCGCCGCACCACCAGCACCTCGGAGGTGGCCGCCAGGTCAGGCAGGCATGCCGCCGCCACCCCGGGGCCGTAGCCCGTCAGCGCCAGCGGCACGGTCAAGCCCGCCGGGGAGAAGCCCAGCGCCGCCGGGTCTGCCGCGCACAGCGCTGGCTCGGCCACGGTAGCGCCGCGCGCGATGCTGCCGGCGCCGAAGAACCCCGCCAGCTCCACTTCCCGCCGGATCTGGTCCAACGCGTAGCGCCCGTTCTCCACCTGCTCGGCCGACTTGACAAACTCTGTACGCGACAGGCTGTTGGCGTAGTACAGGCTCGCCAGCGCGGTCAGCAGCACCAGGCCGATGGTCATGCCGATCATCAGCTCGATCAGCGAAATGCCGCGCTGGCGGCGCAGGCGGCGCGCGGACAGGCGCAGGGGGCTCATGACACGGTTCCGAGGGTGCCGACGCGGATCTGCGTGCTGACCGCGCGGCGATAGGCATCGTTGCCGTACTGGTCCTTGCCGCAGCCCAGCGCGGGCGCGCCGGTGGTGGCCAGGCCCTGCCAGGCCACGGTGATGCGGTAGATATTGTTGACGGCGTCCACGGTCTCGATGCAGCCGCGCGCGCCGATCATGGCGCCGACGGCCTGGGCGGGATCAGCGGCGCTGGCCCCCGGGCGCTTCTCGGCACTACCCAGCAGCGCCGTGTTCCAGGCCTGCAGGTCCGCATCGGCGGTAGCCTTCTGCGCGGCGGTGCCCTGCGTGCACGCCGCCGGCGGCGCCGCCGCGCTGCCCAGCTGCATGCCGGTCGCGCCGTTGGCATAGCACGATGCCACCTGGCGGTTGGCGTTGAGGCGCGCAACCATGTCCTGCAGCAGCGCCAGCGCCTGCACGCGCTGGTAGGACTCCATCTCGGTCTGGCCCGAGCGCGCCACCAGTCCGGCGGTGCCGAGCAGCGCAACCAGCAGGATCACCACCGCCACCAGCACCTCGATCAGCAGGAAGCCGCCCTGCGTGCGGCGGACAGGCATGCGCGGCCGCAGCCGCTGGGTTCTTTGCTTCATGAGCAGGCTCCCGTGGCAGAGGCGACGCGGCCAGTCTCGCTGACCTGCACGCAGACGCGCGACGCCGCTGCCGTATCGCCGTTGGGTGCCACTTCGAAAGTCATGGCCGCGCCCGTGAGCCGGCCGTCGTTGCCAAGCGCAAGGGCACCGGCAGCACTGGGCGTGATGGTCAGGCCGCCGTAGGGCCCGAAGCTGCGCACCGTCTCGGCGCCTGCGGTGACCGCCCAGCCGGTAGTCCAGGCGGCACCGGTGGCTGCCAGCGTGACCGTGGCATTGCGCTTGACCGCCTCGCTGCGCGCCAGCAGCAGCGCCGAGGTCAGGTCAAGCGAGGCGCCGCGCACGCGCTGGTTGGCGATCAGTGAAGAGAACGACGGCGCCGCTGCGACCGCCAGGATCGCCAGCACCGACATGGCGCAAAGCAGTTCGACCAGGGTGAAGCCGCGGCGGGTGGGCCGGCCGGGCGAAGACGGCGGGAACGTGGTGCGCCGCATGGTCAGTTCCAGCAGTCGGTGCCTGAACCAGACGCGGATTTCGCGCCGGCACTGGTCAGCGTCAGCGAGCCGCAGTCGGCGTCGGCGGCGAGCTGGCTGCCCTTGGGCGTGGCCACGATGCTGTAGCCGGGCGGCAGCGCCGCGTTCGGCGTCACGGCGACGTCGTAGCGCGTTGCCTGCGCGGCCGGCACCGACATGCCCAGCGCGCCCAGATTGGCGGCATAGGCGCGGTTGTCGACCAGGTAGCGCTCCTGGGCGCCCGAGACCTCAAGCATGAAGGACTCGATCGAAGCCCGGTGCGAGCGCACGACGTGACGGCTGTAATTTGGAATGGCGACGGCGGCAAGAATGGCAATGATTGCCACGGTGATCATCACCTCGATCAGCGTGAAGCCATGCGCTGCCCTGGCGCCGCGCAGGCGCCAGCCCCGGCACGGATTGCCGGTTGCCCCAACTTCCCCAATGACCCGAAACGACGGGTTGACCCTCCCGCCGTGTCGCACTGCCGGGCTTCTATGTCCCATGCTCGCGCTCCGATACCAATTATGTTCCGGATGACCGAATTCCGGAGGTTATGGCGCGGAGTGTAAGTCACGATCCGTTAAGTGGGTAAGGAAAATATGATGCCGGCTGGCCGGCGTTGTAGCGAACAGACAGTGGCGTTACGAGATCTGCACAGGGCATACAGCCAAGGCAGACGGCAGACGTTATCCGTCAGTGAAGGGGAACCCTGGCCCGCCCTGTTCGACAGGCCCGATGCGCGCCCGGGCGCACCTGTGCAACAATCGTTACAAACACCGAATCCGGAATGCCCATGCCGCCCGACAGCCCCACCCCATCGCGGCAAGCGCCGCCGCAGGACTTGGAAGCCCTGCTGGCGCTGCTGCGCAGCAACTTCCCCACGCTCAGCACGCAGTTCCAGGGCGGCGCGCGCTACCTGCTCGACCATCCGCAGGACGTGGCGGTGCTGTCGATGCGCAAGATCGCGGCTAGTGCCGGGGTGCAGCCTGCCACCCTGGTGCGGCTGTCGCAGCATCTCGGTTTCGAGGGCTGGCAGGGGCTGCGTGAGTTGTTCGTCGATGCGCTGCGCGGCGGCAGCCAGCCGTACGCGCGCCGCGCGCGCAAGGTGGTGCGCGAAAGCAGCGCCAGCCGCATGCTGGGCGAGATGCTGGACGCGCAGCACCACAACCTGGACATGATCGCCGCCAACAATGAGAAGACCCTGCAGCAAGCGGCGGAACTGCTGTCGCATGCGGCGTGCGTGCATGTCGCGGGTTTCCGCTCGTGCTTCCCGATCGCGTTCACCTTCCACTATGTCTACCGGCTGTTCCGCAGTTCGGTGCACCTGATCCGCGCCGATGCCGGCACGCTGGAGATGGAGCTGCGCGGCCTGGCGCCCAAGGATGCGGTGCTGGTGGTCAGCTTTGCCCCCTACTCGCAGGAAAGCATCCGCGTGGCCGCGGCCGCGCGCGAGTGCGGCTGCAAGGTGATTGCGCTGACCGACAGCACGGTCGCGCCGATCGCGCTGGCAGCGGACTGCACGCTGCTGTTCTCGGTGGAAAGCCCGTCGTTCTTCCCGTCAGTCACCGCCGGCGTGGCCGTGGTCGAGGCCCTCGTCGAGCAGCTGCTTGCACGCAAGGGCAAGGGCGCGATCCGCGCGCTGGAGCAGGCCGAGGGCGAACTGCATCGGACCGGGGCGTATGTGGTGGCGGGGCGCGAGTGAGGGTTGAATGTATGTGGTTGATGGGCAGGGTGTCGCTCTTGGCCAGCGTGGCTGTTTCGCCGGCGTAGCCGGCGAAACAGCAGCACTAGTCAAGAGCGACAGCCGACCGCATGGCACCAAGCCAAACATCCACGCCCACAAAGAGCGACCAACGGCTCAACTGGCCGGCAAGCCCCACACACCCACCAACTCACTGCGTGCACTTCTCCCGGTACGCCTGCTGCAGCGACTTCTTCGGCCGGTCACGCTCCAGTTCCGGGATCATGCGGCCCTGGGCGGTCTCGATGGCCGGCTGGGTGGCGCGGTATTCGCGCTTGGGCGCCTCGGCGATCTGCGCGGCCAGGGCGCGGCATTCGTCCGACTGGATGCTGCCCGGCGTTGCGGCCGGGTCGGGACGGTAGGGCGTGGTGCCCTGCTGCACCGCTTCGTTGATGGCAGCGGCGGCGGCGCTGTCCCCGTCCGGCCTCTGCGCATGCGCGCTGCAGGCCATCGCCAGGGCGGCGATGGCGGCAATGCGGGTCAGGGTTCGCTGGCTCGGCATGATGACTTCTCTCCTGTGGCTCGATGAATTTATGCAAAGGCTGCCAGCTTAATCGTTCGCGGCCTGCCTGACACTACCAGCATCGGCAAACATGGCCACCCCCAGCAGCACGCTCAGGCAGCCCAGCCGCAGCAGGCCGCGCCAGCGCGTGCGCAGGGAGCCCACGCCCAGCAGGATCATCACCAGTCTTGCCATGTCCGGTCTTCCTCCTTCCGTTGCCGGGCCGCCGCTGAGGGCGGCCCGTGGTTGGGCCACATGAGCAGTGATGCCGCTAGGGCGCGCGGCGCCCGCCTCCCTCGTCGCGCTCAAGCTCCCAGTCGCGGCGCATCATCACATAGGTGAACGAGGTGGACCAGCCGATCAGGATCAGGCCGACCAGCGGCTCGACGCTGGCGATCAGGCGGCTGGCGCCCACCGGGACGATATCGCCCAGGCTCTGCGTGGTGAAGGTCTCCAGCGCAAAGTATGCGTAGACCAGCGCGCTTGGCTGCGTGTGGACGCCGGACGCGCCGGCACCGCCCATCCCGGTCAGCCCGCCCAGGCCGAGCACGTGGTCGGCGAACCAGAGGCCCAGCGCAAACACCAGCGCTTCCAGGCAATGGACCACGATGATGCAGACGATCAGCACGCCGATGTTCATGCGCCCGCTCCAGCGCCGGGGGTGTATCGCCGACAGCAGCCGCAGCGCCTCGTAGTGGATGCCGACCACGGTCACGGTCAGCACGGCGGCGCACAGCAGGGCCAGCGAATAGTGTTCGGCGGAGGTTTCCATGCGCAGCGGCAGGCCTGGTCGGTGTCCGGGAGGATCGGGAACAGCGCCAAAAAAAAAGCGCCCTCCAAAATAACACTGGAAGGCGTGCAGGAAAACCAGGGAGCGGGGTGCGGCTGGCGCGCGGCCGTGCTCGTAGCCCTGGCAGAGGGTTGGTGGCGGCCGGGTGGCCGCCGCATGGATCAGTTGCTGCTCTTGCAGGAGAGGTTGACGTACAGCCCGCCGCCCCATTGGAAGTTGCGGTTGCCACTGACCTGCACCTGGACAATGTCGTTAGCCGCCACCGTCGTCGTGGCCGGCGCCGAGCAGGTCCGCACGGTGGCGCCGAGCGAGCAGGCGGACGCGTCGGTGATGGCAAGCGGGGCGATCGTTTCCAGCGCCGCGCCGCTGGCGACACGGTATGCCGCCAGGGTGTACTTGACGTCGTCATCGGGCACCGTGCCCGCCAGGCTAGCGTTCAGGGTCAGGCCGCCGCTGCAGCCTACCGGCATCACCGCGCCGAAATTCGGATCGTTACTTTGCCGGTCCAGCGCGGTGCCGGTCATGACATAAGTGCCATTGCCATCCGGCGAGTCATACACAGCGAAGTTGGCCGTGTAGATCGTCGCTCCGCCGCCGCCAGTCTCTCCTTGCTGGCCCTGGGGGCCGGTGGCGCCAGTCTCGCCGGTATCGCCCTTTTCGCCCTTTTCGCCCTGCGGACCTTGCGCCCCGGCCGCGCCGTCGGACCCAGCCGGACCCGCCGGACCCGCCGGCCCGACCGGACCGGTCAGGCCGACCACGGAGACCCCGGCCGGCCAGCCCTCCGCCGTCTTCGGGCCGAACAGCGTGTTGGTGGTCGTATTGAGGTAGAAGCTGCCTTCGCCGCCATCGGCAGCGGTGGGATCTGCCGCGCCGTGCAGCAGCACGGCGCCGGGCGCGCCGGCCACGCCCTGCGGGCCGACCAGCGACACGCCGGCAGGCCAGGCCCCGTCAGCCTTGGGCCCGTAGAGCGTCGAGGTCGAGGCATTGAGGTAGAAGTCGCCGTCCGTGCCAACGTCCGCCGCGGGCGCATTGGTGCCGGACAGGATGGTCTTGCCATTCGCGCCGGCCGGGCCGGCCACGCTGGCGGATGGCGCGGCGCTGGCCGGCGCGGAATCGCCGCCACCGCCACCGCAACCGGAGAGCAGGATGGCGAGGCAGGCAAGCGGGATCGCCGCAAGTTTCAGGTCGATGTGTTGCATGATGGAAGCCCCCCGGTTCTCATAAATGGCATGCCCGGATCCGTGCCGGGTGAGCTCAATCTAGAGATCGCGGCGATTCCGATATATCGTGCATTCGCATGGGCTGTTTCATTAATGAAGCGCATTTCCGGTGCAGCGGAAAATTGCCCCCGGCCCAATAGCGCCAACGCCTGTTTAAAATGCAGATGACTCGGGATAATGATTATGAAAACACCCGGATTGCCGTGACCGGCGGTAACGCGGCGGGCGTCTGGCCCAATTCAGAGCGGGCGGATTCAAGCATCAAAGGACCGCATCCGCGCGTGCCGATGCAGACAGAAAATACCGGCAATATCTCGCCCAAATGGTTGAGTTCCGGATGAGGTGGCGTGGCTCCGGGCTGTTCAAAAGCGAAACGAATAATCGCCATTTACCCCTTCGTGGGGGGATATGCGCGGCACAGGCAAAACCAGCCCATTCATGCCGCACCCGGCCAGGCGCAGGACGGCGCGGCGATGGACTATGCTGGAAATCCCAACAGCGTCTTCGCGGAGGCCATCGTGCGCAAATCTGTCCTTGTCCTTACGGCACTGCTGCTGGCCGGCGCCCCCGGCCTGGCGCTGGCCCATAACTGCCCCAATGAGATGAAGGCCATCGACGCCAAGCTGTCGACCAAGCCGGCGCTGTCGCCGGAAGCTTCCGCCAAGGTTGCCAAGCTGCGCGCCGACGGCGCGGCCTATCACAAGGCCGGCAAGCATGACGAAGCGATGAAATCGCTGCTCGAAGCGAAGCAGATCCTGGGTATCTGATACCCATCGCCAAAAAAGAGCCGCCACGCACCCAGGCGTGGCGGCTTTGTTTCTTTTCCCGCGGTCGTCGCCGCAGCAGGCTGGGTCAGGAACCCGATCCGACCTGCTGGATCACGCCGTTGGGCGCCACCAGGTAATATTCCGCGCCAATCCCGACCCAGCGCGTGCCCTTGCGCGGCGCGGGCAGGTTGTATTGCTTGTGGTCGTCGATCACATACTGACGGTCCCTGAACTCGGTGGGCAGCCGGTCACCCTTTTTCCACTGCTGCACCTGCATATAGGGCGAGTTCTGCGCCGCCGGCGCGGGGGCGGCCATGGGATCCGTCATCGGCTTGGACTTGGCACCCTGCGCCATCGCAAACGGCGCCGCCAGCACGCTTGCCGCCAGCAAGAGCGCCGGCATCGCTTTTTTGGTCTTCATCGTGATCTCCTTGCGTACGGGAAAACCGAACTGCCGGAGGATCCGGACAGCATCTACCAGATTAGTCACAAATACGGACAACTGCGGCATCCGCCGTCCATGGCGCCGACGCTCGATGTGACCAGGGATCCATTCGCGCCCTGACAGATTGTTCACAATTGTTTGCCGGTTGGCACCCATCGGGGGGGAGCCGCTGACGCCACCCATGTCTAGAATGGGACCTGACAGAAACAATTTGTTACGGGCGGCCGCTACTCAGTCTGTCAGCGGGCACGCACCGCCTCTATGTTCCCTGGCTCACGCCCTGTTCACGGCGCTTCGCACGCGGGCATCCGTCCCTGCCAGAGAACCATAAAAACTTGGGACTCTCCGTGTTGCACGATGCTGGTCAATTCCTGGCCCTGGTCAATCCCGCCATTGCCATCCTGCTTTCGCTCTGCTTCCTGCTGGCCTGGAACCATGAGCGCACGCGGCACTACCTGCTGCAGCTCGGTGCCTGCTATTTCCTGTACGCGGTTGCCATCGGCCTGCAGATCGTCTGGCAACCGCGCAACGGCGGCGGCAACGCCACGGTCACCGGTGCGCTCTACCTGGGCAGTGCCGTGCTGATGCTGGGTGGCATGCTGGCGCGCATCGGCGCGCGCGTCGATACCTGCGCGCTGGTGTCGCTGCCGCTGGCCCTGTTTGCGGCGCTTGCCTGGTTTGACTTTGTGCAGCCCCAGCTGGTCGCCCGCATCTACATCCTGAATATCGGCATCGCGCTGATCCTGCTGCTGGGGATCGCGCCGCTTGCCCGCCTGCGCACAGGCAGCACCGCGGACCGGGTGCTGTTCTGGGTCTTCCTGTTGTTTGCCCTCCATTTCCTGCCGCGCACGGTGCTGACCATTGCTCCGGCCACCGGACAGGACGCTGCCGTCCTCACCCGCTCGGCCTACTGGCTGTGGCTGCAGGCCACCATGGCATTGCTGCTGCTCACGCTGGCGCTGGCGCTGCTGGCGGCGGCCGCGCAGGACGTGATCGACGGCCTGCGGCATGAACGCGACACCGATCCGATGACGCAGCTGCACACGCGCCGCAGTCTGGAGGCGCTGGCCGCGCGGGAAATCCCGCCACCTCAGGGCAAGCCGCTGAGCGTGCTGCTGTGCGATCTCGACTTCTTCAAGTTCATCAACGACAACTACGGCCACAGCGCCGGCGACGCGGTGCTGGCGCAAATCGGCCGGATCATCGCCGCCGGCATCCGCCGGCGCGATATCGCCGCGCGCCTGGGCGGCGAGGAGTTCGTCGTGCTGTTGCCCGATACCCCGCCCGATGCAGCCTTGCATCTGGCCGAACGGTTGCGCCAGACGCTGGAGAGCACGGAAATGGACGTCCTCCCAGGCATGCACACGGTGACCGCCAGCTTTGGCGTGGCCACGCTGCGGCCCGGCGAAGACCTGGAAGCGCTGCTGATGCGCGTGGACAACGTGCTGTATGCGGCCAAGAACAAAGGCAGGAATTGCGTGGAGTGGGAGCGGGAGGCCGGCTTGCCGGTGCTGGCCTGATGCCGCCGTGCCTCCCGTCCGGCGGCGGCTATGCAAACGTAGGCGCATCGCCCACAGCAAGCTCCGGCCCGTCATAGCCCTCAGCCACGGCCACGCCGCCATCGAGCAAGCGCTGGCTCCAGTGGTCGATCGCCGCGCGCGCAGCCGTGCTGACATCGCGGCCCAAGGCGAGCCGGACGGCCGCCGGCGCTTCCAGCCCGAAGCTGCGGGTGGCTCCCCACGCAATCCGGTCCCGTTTGAAATCCCCGATCGCCTGCTCGACGCACAAGCCGCTGTCGGCCACCGCGGAAGCCAGGAAGACATCAGGATGCCTGCTGGTCCAGTCGAGCACGTTGCCGATCTGGCGGATGCCCGCGGCACGGCAGGCGGCGATGGCTCCGTCGCGGCCACCGTCGATCATCGCAAAGACGATATCGGCACCGGCGCGGGCCTGCGCGGCAACAGCGTCGCCGGCCAGCGCCGGATCGTGCTGGTTGCCGCAGAAGGTCGTGAGTGCCGGCAGGCCAGGCACCACACTGCGCACGCCATGGAGAAACGCCGCGCGCCCCTTCAGCCCGGGGCGCACCTTCTCGCCCGACAAATGGGCCACCACGCCGGTGCGCGAATCCGTCGCCGCCAGCACGCCCGCAAGGAAAGCGGACTGTTCCTGCAGCACCGCATAGCTCGCGGTATTGGCGCACAGCACGCTGCCCTGCGTGACCACGAAGCGCCGGGCGGGATGGCGAGCCGCGGCAATAGAAACGGGATAGTCCCCCTGTCCGCCATGCGCAACGATCAGGTCCGGGCCGGTC
This sequence comes from Cupriavidus sp. CP313, assembly GCF_054072015.1. Classification (NCBI taxonomy): domain Bacteria; kingdom Pseudomonadati; phylum Pseudomonadota; class Betaproteobacteria; order Burkholderiales; family Burkholderiaceae; genus Cupriavidus; species Cupriavidus sp. CP313. The sequence goes on from NZ_JBSVZB010000002.1 coordinate 257,484, forward strand.
TCGCACAGCGCCAGCAGGGCTGCGGCACGCGCCTGCGGATCCGGATCGGCAATCCACGTCACCGCCACGTCGTGGCCGGCATTGCGTGCGCGCATGGCGCCGGCATGCCCGGCTTCGTTGAAGCTGCCGCGTCCTTCGGGTCCGAACAGGACTACCTGGATGCGTGCGCTCATGACAGCGTCGCTCCGGTTGCCGCGACCACAGGACCCCAGGCCTGCGCCTGCTGGCGTACGTAGGCGGCAAACTCATCGGGCCGGCGCTCGGCCAGCACAAAGCCCTGGGCTTCCAGGCGGCCGCGCAGGGCCGGTTGTTGCAGGATGACCTGTAGTTGTTGATGCAAGCGTTGCACGATGTCCTCAGGCAGGTTGGCCGGCGCGGAGACGCCGACGAAGTTTTCGGCCACCAGGCCGGGATAGCCGGCTTGCGCCACGGTGGGCAGCTGGGGCGCCTGCGGCACGCGTTGTGCCGAGGTCACCGCCAGCAGGCGCAAGGCGCCGGACTGCAGCAACGGCAGGTTCTGCGGCAGGGCATCCACCGCAAACGGGATCTGTCCGCCGAGCAGGTCGGCGCGCATCGGCCCCGCGCCCTTGTACGGCACGTGCGTCAGCCGCAACCCCGCCTGCTGGCCAAACAGCTCGCCGACGATATGCGCCACCGACGCCGCCCCGCCGCTGCCGAACGGCACCGGGTCGCGCTGCGCGCGGATCCATGCCGCCAGTTCGGCTAGGTTGCGCGCGGGCACCGACGGATGCACGGCAAAGACCGTCGGCACCGCGCCGATGTAGTGCACGTGCGTGAAGCTGCGTACCGGGTCGTAGGCGGGCCGCCTGAGCAGGAACGGCGAGATGCTCAGCGCCGCCGAGTTCGACATCAGCAGCGTGTAGCCGTCATTGGGTGCCGCGGCGACCGCTGCCGCGCCAATTGTCGATCCCGCCCCCGGGCGGTTGTCGGGCACGAATGGCTGCCCCAGCTTTTCCTGCAGCACCGGTGCCAGCAGCCGCGCCACGATGTCGCTGGACCCGCCCGGCGGGAAGGTCACCACCAGCCGCACCGGATGGCGCGGCCATGCCGCGGCGCCGCTGTCCGCGCGCGCCGGCATCCCCGGCAATGCCGGCGCGGCCAGCGCCGCGGCAAGGAACTGTCTTCTTGAAATCACGATGGCCCTCCGGCTTTACAAGCGATGGCGCAGGCCGACGCCGCCGCCGAACTTGTTGCCACGCACGCCCATGAAGGCGGGCAGCGCATAGCTGCCACTGATGTGGTTGAAGTCGGCTTCCGCATAGACGCTGGTGCGTTTCGACAAGCTGTACTCAGCCACGCTCGTCAGCATCAGCCGGTGGCCGCTGGCGGCGGTCTGCCGGTCATAGCCGGCCGCCAGCGACACCGCCAGCGCGGGCGTTGCCTGCACCGTGGCGCCGCCGGTCAGCACATGGTTGCGGGTCGGGCTCAGGTGGAAGCGGTTGTCCAGGTAGCCGAGCGCCAGCTTGACGCGCCCCAGCTGGCTGCTGCCGCCGATGCCCCAGATCGTGCGCTTCTCTTCGGTCGCCAGGGCATTGGTGCTCTGGAACAGGGCACCCACGTCGATCCGTGCCGTGGTCCAGGCCAGCGCCAGCCCCCGGCTGCTGCTGGCCGCCGCATCGCCCGGCACTTCGCCGAAGGTGTAGTGCGCCGCTGCCGAGAACGCACCCCACTTGCCCGCGTACTTCGCCATGTTGTCTTGCCGCGGACCGGTATAGCCGTTGAGGATGGCCACCGCATCGAGATTGGGATGGCCATAGGGCTGGAAGCGGAAGGTCGCGTCATAGGCCGTGGTGAACTGGCGGCCGAACGTCAGCTTCCCCCACGCCTGGTGCTCGATCCCCAGGTAAGACTGCCGGCCGAACAGCCGGCCTGTACCGTGCGTGCCAACCTGTCCGTAGTTCGACGCCGCAGTGCCTTGCAGCGAAGTGCCTGTGGCCAGGTCGAAGCCGCTTTCCAGGTTGAACAGCGCCGACCATCCCGCACCCAGCGCCTCATTGCCGCGCACGCCCCAGCGCGAGCCGCTGAAGTAGCCCTCGCTCAGTTCAGCCAGGCGCTGGTCCCCGCGGTTGTTGTCCGAGTATCGGACCATGGTGTCGATCAGGCCATAGACCGATATGGAAGTCGATACTGATTGCGCCTGCGCCTGCTGCGTAATGCCGCAGATCGCCCCCGCCAGCACGCCGGCAAGCGCCATGGCGTGACTGCGCCTTGTGTTCCCCACCTTCACGCACCACCCTCCATTTTGCATACAAATTAAGAATGCAAAATATAGGGTGTGGCCGCACATCCGCATACGAATGTGTGCGCATGAGGAAATGCGGTTTGCGCGGAGAATGCGGGCGCAAAAAAGCCCGCGTAGCGGGCTTTCGGGGTGATGCTTAAAGCGAGGCCGTGCTCAGAACGGAATATCGTCGTCCATATCCTCGAAACCATTCGAGGCCGGCTGCTGCGGCCGGCGCGCAGCGCCACCGCTCTGGCCGCCACCCTGGCCGCCACCCTGGGCGCCCGCCTGACCGCCGCGGCCACCGCCGTAGCCGCCGCCCGACGCTTCGCGGCTGTAGCCACCGCCGCCGCCTGCGCCGCCACCGTAGCCGCCTTCTTCACCGCCACCGCCGCCACCCTGGCGCGAACCCAGCATCTGCATCTGGTCGGCAACGATTTCAGTGGAGTACTTGTCCTGGCCCGACTGGTCCTGCCACTTGCGGGTGCGGATGCGGCCTTCGATATAGACCGACGATCCCTTGCGCAGGTACTGGCCGGCGATTTCGGCGATCTTGCCGAAGAACGAGACGCGGTGCCATTCGGTGGCCTCCTTCATCTCGCCGCTCTGCTTGTCCTTGTAGCGATCGGTGGTCGCCAGGCGGATATTGGTCACGGCGTCGCCGCTGGGCAGGTAGCGGGTTTCCGGGTCTGCGCCGAGGTTGCCGACGAGAATGACTTTGTTGACCGATGCCATGTGAATGTTCTCCAAAAGCCACGCGCTGTGTTGAAAAGCGTGGCAATACGATGACGGTAAAGCGGATGTAGTGTGACGCGATACTGCGGTGACGTAAACGAACATCGCGCCCCCGGCCAGACGTCGGGTGGCGCGATCATGCTAGGCCTTTTCCAGGCCGGATTCTTTACGATGTGATGCGGATCAGGCCGGCGTTGCCGGTGCAGCTTCCTGCCCGCGCGCCGGCGGCGCCTTCATGCTCCAGGCGATTATAAGCCAGAGCAACAGCACCACCGCGCAACCGACGAACACGGCGCTGCGCCCCTCGTGCTTGAGCAGCCAGCCACCGGCCGCGCCGCCCAGAAACAGGCCCAGCGCCTGCGTGGTGTTGTAGACGCCCAGCGCCGCCCCGCGCGCGGCCGCGGCGTAGCGCGACACCAGCGAAGGCTGCATCGCCTCCAGCACGTTGAACGCGACGAAGAAGAGCAGCAAGACGCCGACGATGGCCCACAGCCCGTGCACAGCGGCAAACAGCAGCTGCACCGCCGTCATCAGCGCGACCGCGCCCAGCAGCACCGGGCGCACGCGGCCGTAGCGCTCGGCCGCCATCATCGGGCCCAGCATCAGCACGAAGGACACCAGCACCACCGGCAGGTAGACCTTCCAGTGCTGGTCCAGCGGCATGCCGGCATCGGCCAGCATTGCGGGCACCACCATGAACATGGCCACCTGGGAAGCGTGCAGCGCCAGCACGCCGACGTTCAGGCGCGCCAGGTCAGCGTTGAGCAGCACCTTGCGGAACGGCAGGCGCACCGGATGCGGCGGCGGCGGGGTCGGCACCAGGAACAGCGTCACGCCGATGGCCACCAGCCCCAGCACCGACATCAGCCCGAAGATGCCGGACATGCCGATGCTGTGCAGCAGCGGCGAGGCGATCACCAGCGACAGCGCGAAGGTCAGGCCGATGCTGCCCCCCACCATTGCCATCGCCTTGGTGCGATGGCGCTCGCGCGTCAGGTCGGCGATGCAGGCGGTGATGGCCGCGGAGATCGCGCCCATGCCCTGCAGCGCGCGGCCGGCGATGATGCCGCTGAGCGTGTCGGAGAAGGCGGCCACCAGCCCGCCGGCGATGAACAGCAGCAGCCCGGCCACCATCACCGGCTTGCGCCCGATGCGGTCGGACAGCCAGCCCAGCGGGATGTGCAGGAATGCCTGCATCAGGCCATAGATGCCCATGGCCAGGCCCACGCGCTGGACGTCATGCCCGTCGGGCAGGCTGTGCGCGAATTCGGCAAAGACGGGCAGGATCAGGAACAGGCCCAGCATGCGCAGCGCGAAGATGCTGGCCAGCGACACGGCAGCGCGCAGCTCGGCGCGGGTCATGCGTTCGCGGGCGGGGGCCTGGGATGCGTCAGCGGCACCCGCATCCGGGGAAGAAGACTGGATCGACGGCATTGCGATCGTGGGATCGTGGAATCTGTCAGGCTGGCTGCCGGTGCATCGCAACGGCAGTTTCGATCGGGATCGCGGGGGGAAGTTGCCGCCCGGAACCCGGGGCCGGCGGCGGCTTCGCCGGGCACCTGCATGGCGCGGGCCACCCCGGAAACCGAAGTTGGGTATATTAACAGGTTTGCTCCTTCGCGCTTCCCGGGTCACCTGGCCATGCCAGTGGCCCCCGGGCGTGTGCCCGGGCGCGCATTCCGGCCGTCGCCAGCGGTCGGAAGTGCCAATTAAGGTACTTGTTTCGGGTTCTGCGATTCCTTCAGACAGCCCTGCCAGCCCGGCAGGGCGGCCTGTCTGGCGACGACTTTTCGGCATATGGAAGAAATCAAGATCCGTGGGGCGCGTACCCACAACCTGAAGAACATCAATCTCGACCTGCCGCGCAACCGGCTGATCGTGATCACCGGCCTGTCGGGCTCGGGCAAGTCCTCGCTCGCCTTCGACACGCTCTATGCCGAAGGCCAGCGCCGCTACGTGGAGTCGCTGTCCGCCTATGCCCGCCAGTTCCTGCAGCTGATGGAAAAGCCGGACGTGGACCTGATCGAAGGCCTGTCGCCGGCGATCTCGATCGAGCAGAAGGCCACCAGCCACAACCCGCGCTCCACGGTAGGCACCGTCACCGAGATCCACGACTACCTGCGCCTGCTGTACGCCCGCGCCGGCACGCCCTACTGCCCCGACCACAACCTGCCGCTGCAGGCGCAGAGCGTGTCGCAGATGGTGGACGCCGCGCTGGCCCTGCCCGAGGACACCAAGCTGATGATCCTGGCGCCGGTGGTGGCCGACCGCAAGGGCGAGCACTCGGACCTGTTCGACAGCATGCAGGCGCAGGGTTTCGTGCGCTTTCGCATCCGCTCGGGCGGCGGCGCCGCGCACGAGGCCGAGGCCAAGGTCTATGAGGTCGATGCGCTGCCGAAACTGAAGAAGACCGAGAAGCACACCATTGAAGTGGTGGTGGACCGCGTCAAGGTGCGCGCCGACATCAAGCAGCGCCTGGCCGAGTCGTTCGAGACCGCGTTGCGCCTGGCCGATGGCCGCGCGCTTGCGCTGGAACTCGACAGCGGCAAGGAGCATATGTTCAGCTCCAAGTTTGCCTGCCCGATCTGCTCGTATTCGCTGCAGGAGCTGGAGCCGCGGCTGTTCTCGTTCAACAACCCGATGGGCGCCTGCCCGAGCTGCGACGGGCTGGGCCAGATCACCTTCTTCGACCCCAAGCGCGTGGTGGCCTTCCCCAACCTGTCGCTGGCCTCTGGCGCGATCAAGGGCTGGGACCGCCGCAACCAGTTCTACTTCCAGATGCTGCAAGGCCTGGCGGCGTACTACGACTTCGACACCGAGACGCCGTTCGAGGAGCTGCCGGAAAACGTCCAGCAGTCGGTGCTGCACGGCTCGGGCGAGCAGGAGATCCCGTTCACCTATATCAACGAGCGCGGCCGCACCACCGTGCGCGAGCATGTGTTCGAAGGGATCATCCCCAACCTGGAGCGCCGCTACCGCGAAACCGATTCCGTCGCGGTGCGCGAGGAACTGGCCAAGTACCAGAACAACCAGCCCTGCCCCGCCTGCCACGGCACCCGCCTGCGCACCGAGGCGCGCCACGTCAAGCTGGGCGAGGGCGAGCAGGCACGCGCGATCTTCGAGATCAACGGCTGGCCGCTGCGCGACGCGCTGACGTACTTCCTGACGCTGGACATGCACGGCGCCAAGCGCGAGATCGGCGACAAGATCATCAAGGAGATCTCCGCGCGGCTGAACTTCCTGAACAACGTCGGGCTGGACTACCTGTCATTGGAGCGCAGCGCCGATACGCTGTCGGGCGGCGAGGCCCAGCGCATCCGGCTGGCGTCGCAGATCGGCTCGGGCCTGACCGGCGTGATGTATGTGCTGGACGAACCCTCGATCGGCCTGCACCAGCGCGACAACGACCGCCTGATCGGCACGCTCAAGCACCTGCGCGACATCGGCAACTCCGTGCTGGTGGTCGAGCATGACGAGGACATGATCCGCGCCTGCGACTACGTGGTCGACATCGGCCCGGGCGCCGGCGTGCACGGCGGCATGATCGTGGCCGAGGGCACGCCGCAGCAGATCGAGGACTCGCCGGCATCTCTGACCGGGCAATACCTGTCCGGCCAGCGCCGCATCGAGGTGCCGAAGGAACGCGCCGCGCCCGACGATGAGCGCCTGCTGCGCATCGTCAACGCCAGCGGCAACAACCTGCGCAACGTCACCGCCGAGGTGCCGGTGGGCTTGCTGACCTGCATCACCGGCGTGTCCGGCTCAGGCAAGTCGACGCTGATCAACGACACGCTCTACCACGCGGTGGCGCGCCACCTGTACGGCTCAACGCCGGAGCCGGCGCCGCACGACCGCATCGAGGGGCTGGAGCATTTCGACAAGGTCATCAACGTCGACCAGAGCCCGATCGGCCGCACGCCGCGTTCCAACCCGGCCACCTACACCGGCCTGTTCACGCCGATCCGCGAACTGTTCGCCGGCGTGCCGTCGGCCAAGGAGCGCGGCTACGATCCGGGCCGCTTCTCGTTCAACGTCAAGGGCGGGCGCTGCGAGTCCTGCCAGGGCGACGGCGTGCTCAAGGTCGAGATGCACTTCCTGCCCGACGTCTATGTGCCGTGCGATGTCTGCCACGGCAAGCGCTACAACCGCGAGACGCTGGAAGTCCTGTACAAGGGCAAGAACATCTCCGAGGTGCTGGACCTGACCGTCGAGCAGGCGCACGAATTCTTCAGCGCCGTGCCGGTGGTGCGGCGCAAGCTACAGACGCTGCTGGACGTGGGCCTGGGCTATATCCGGCTGGGGCAGTCGGCGACCACGCTGTCCGGCGGCGAGGCGCAGCGCGTGAAGCTGTCGCTGGAGCTGTCCAAGCGCGATACCGGGCGCACGCTCTACATCCTGGACGAGCCGACCACCGGGCTGCACTTCCACGATATCGAACTGCTGCTCAAGGTCATCCACAAGCTGCGCGACCAGGGCAATACCGTGGTCATCATCGAGCACAACCTGGACGTGATCAAGACCGCCGACTGGCTCATCGACATGGGCCCCGAGGGCGGCGCCGGTGGCGGCCAGGTGATCGCGCGCGGCACGCCCGAGGATGTCGCCAGGAGCAAGGCGAGCTTTACCGGCAAGTACCTGGCGCCGCTGCTCAAGCGCGCATAAGCATGTGCAGGCGCATGTAGGCCGGCGAGGCCGCGCGGCTTGCATTCGCCACCCCGCGCCCTACCATGAACCCGATGGCGGCAAGCCCTGCGGCCATTCGGGAGCCTGCCATGGAACTGACGGTCGTACCGGTCACCAAGCCGGAAGCCACCAACTTCATCTTCGGCCATTCGCACTTCATCAAGACTGTGGAAGACCTGCACGAGGCGCTGGTTGGCACGGTGCCCGGCATCCGCTTCGGGCTGGCGTTCTGCGAGGCATCGGGCAAGCGCCTGGTGCGCTGGTCGGGCACAGATGAAGACCTGATCGACCTGGCCTGCGAGAACGCCCGCGCCATCGGCGCCGGGCATACCTTCCTGATCTTCCTCGGCGACGGGTTCTTTCCGGTCAACGTGCTGGCCGCGGTGCGGGCAGTGCCGGAGGTGTGCCGCATCTTCTGCGCAACGGCCAACCCGACCCAGGTGATCATCGCCCAGACCGATGCCGGGCGCGGCGTGGTGGGCGTGATCGATGGCGCCTCGCCGCTGGGGATCGAGACCGATGCCGATGTGGCCGAGCGGAAGGCGCTGTTGCGGAAGTTCGGCTACAAGCTCTAGCGTTGCCGATCAGTGCTGCGCTGCCTGCACGGTCGACACCGTCGGCAGGTCGTCTTCCTTCATCCTGCTGCGGTTGAGCACGCCAGCCTGCTCCAGCACCGGATAAGCCGTCGCACAGAACAGCGAATTCAGCCGCTTCAGCTCGCTGATCACGTCCAGGTGCAATGAGCTGGTCTCGATGCTCTCGGCGGTCTGCACCGCCACGCGCTGCAGGTGGGTGCGCGCGTACTTGCGCTCCAGCTCGCGGAAGTTCGCTTTCTCGGCCATCAGCGCCTGGGCGCTCTTGAGGTCGCCGTTGAGAAACACCGACAAGCCCAGCCGCAGGTTGGCGACCAGGCGCGCGTGCATCTCGGCGATCTCCTGCATGCCCGCCTCGGAGAACATCAGGTTGTGGGCGATCTTCTTGTCCTTGGTATCGAGCAGGATGCGCTCGATGATGTCGCCCGCGTGTTCCAGGTTGATGGTGAGCGAGATGATCTCGGTCCAGCGCTGGCCGTCGCGCTCGTCCAGCGCTTCCAGGCTGATGCGGGTCAGGTAGAGCTTGATCGCGGTGTAGAGGTCGTCCACCTCGTTGTCGATGCGGCAGGTGGCGTCGGCCAGCTTGGCGTCGTTGGTGCGCAGCACGCGCAGCATGTTGTCCAGCATCTGCTCGACGCGGTCGCCGATGCGCAGCACTTCGCGCGCGGCGTTGGCCAGCGCCAGCGTGGGCGTGGACAGCGCGGCCGTATCGAGGTGGCGCGGCGTGACCTGGCTGTCGCCGGTGTTGCGCCCGGGCAGCACCTTCTCGCACAGCCGCGCCAGCGGCGCGGTGGCGCCCAGCAGCAGCACCGCCAGCGCGACATTGAACAGCAGGTGGAAATTGACGATCAGCCGTTGCGGGTCATGGTCCAGCAGCGCCAGCAGCTCCTCGGCCTGGCCCAGCAGCGGCAGCGCCACCAGGCAGCCCAGCAGGCGCGACAGCAGGTTGCCCAGCGTCACGCGCTTGCCCGGCTGGTTGTTGCCCGAGGTGGTCAGCAGCGCCGAGATGCCCGAGCCCAGGTTGGCCCCCAGCACCAGCGCCAGCGCCACGTGGATCGACACCACGCCGGCCGAGGCCAGCGCGCCGCAGAACAGCACCACGGCCAGGCTGGAATAGCACAGGATGGTCAGGAAGGCGCCGACCAGCATGTCCAGCCCCGAGTCGCCGGTCAGCGAGGCGAACAGCACCTTGACCCCGGCGGCCTGCACCACGGGACGGGTGGCGATAGAGATCAGTTCCAGCGCCAGCGTGATCAGGCCCAGGCCGATCAGCACGCGGCCGACGTGGCCGGGCCTGCTGCCCTTCCAGGTCAGGTGGCAGATCACGCCGACAAAGATCAGCAGCGGCGACAGCCAGGACAGGTCCAGCGAGAACACCTGCACCATCAGCGCGGTGCCGACGTTGGCGCCGAGCATGATGGCCAGCGCCGGCGCCACGGCGATCAGGCCCTGGCCGACGAAGGAGCTGACGATGACCGCGGTGGCATTGCTGCTCTGGACCAGCCCGGTGACGCCGAGCCCGGCAAGGAAGGCGGTGAAGCGGTTGGAGACGCTGGTCGACAAGACATGGCGCAGGTTCGCGCCGTAGACGCGCAGGATGCCGACCTTGACGATGTTGGTGCCCCAGACGAGCAGGGCAACGCCTGATAGCAGGTGAAGGAGTACGCCCATTGTGCGCCTTTGTGTGACCAGTGCCGACAAAACCCTGGAGGCTCGGCCCGGTCATCGTGTAGTTGTCAATGGGGCATTATGCGCCCGTCACCCGACAGCGGCAACGGCACGGGTGCGGCGTGCGGGCAACGGGCAACACCAGCGGCACAGCGCCCGGGTGCGCGCCAGCGACGGCGCTCAGGGCAGCGCGACCTTGATCCCCAGCCCGACGAAGATTGCCCCGGCGGCGCGGTCCAGCCAGCGGCCGGTGGCCGGGCGGCGGCGCAGCCAGGCGCCCAGCCAGCCCGCGCACAGCCCGAACAGCGAGAACACCACCGCCGTCTGCAGCATGAAGACCACGCCCAGCAGCAGGAACTGCAGCCCCGGGTGCGCGGCATCGGCGCGCACGAACTGGGGCAGGAACACCAGGAAGAACAGCGTCACCTTGGGATTCATGATGTTGCCGAGCACGCTCTGGCGGAACACGCGCCCCAGCGGCACCGCATCGACATCACCGCCCTGCGCCAGCCCGCCCTTTGCGCGAAGCGCCTGGATGCCGATCAAGATCAGGTAGGCCGCGCCCGCGTACTTGATCAGCTGGAACGCCAGCGGCGACGAGCGCAGCACCGCGGCCAGCCCCACCGCCGCAATCACGGTGTGGAACAGGCACCCGACCGAAAAGCCCAGTGCCGCCACCAGCCCCGCGCGCCGGCCCTGCGCCATGCCGCGCGCCAGCACCTGCAGGTTGTCGGGCCCGGGGGCCACGGTGACCGCGATTGAAGTCAGCAGGAACAGCAGCAGGTCAGGCATGGGGTCTCCTTGCGTGGAAATCTTGCAGGCCGGTCAGCGTGGCTCAGTGACCTTCAAACTTGCACACGGTGAACAGCGGCAGCCCGCCGTCCTGCAGCAGCTTCGAGCCGCCCAGCTCGGGCAGGTCGACGATGGCGGCGCCCTCCACCACCGTCGCGCCCAGGCGCTCCAGCAGCTTGCGCCCGGCCATCATGGTGCCGCCGGTGGCGATCAGGTCGTCGACCAGCAGCACGCGGTCGCCGGCCTTGCAGGCGTCGGCATGGATCTCGACGGTGGCGCTGCCGTATTCCAGCTCATACTCCTCGGCCACGGTCTGGAACGGCAGCTTGCCCTTCTTGCGGATCGGCACGAAGCCCAGGTTCAGCTCATACGCGACGATCGCGCCCAGGATAAAGCCGCGCGCATCGATGCCCGCCACCAGGTCGAGCTGCGCATCCATGTAGCGGTGCACGAAGACATCGATCAGCACGCGCAGCGTCTTGGGGTTCTGCAGCAGCGGGGTGATGTCGCGGAACATCACGCCCGGCATGGGCCAGTCCGGCACGGTGCGGATGCGCTCGCGCAGGTAGCCGGTGACGTCGCCGAGCTCAGGGGACTGGATGATGGAATCTGCCATAGGGGTCTGGAAGCGGTAGGCGCGCGGCGTGGCGCGCCAGTCAGAAAGGGGTCGCAGTGGGTCGCGGCAAGGGTGGCCGCCGGCGCGGTAACCAGTTACCACCCGCGCCACCGGGGCGGCCAGCACAATGGCCCTGCCGGCCCGGTTGGCTAGCCAAGGGGCCGGGCTGCCGCGTCCGGCACCCGCCGGACACCCGTAACCATACAGGAGACCGCGATGGCAAAGAAGATTCTGATGCTGGTGGGCGACTACGCCGAAGACTACGAAACCATGGTGCCGTTCCAGGCACTGCAGATGGTCGGGCACACCGTCCATGCGGCCTGCCCGGACAAGCAGGCGGGCGACGCCTGCGCCACCGCGATCCATGACTTCGAGGGCGACCAGACCTACACCGAGAAGCGCGGCCACAACTTCACCCTCAACGCGACCTTTGCCGAGATCGACCCGGCCGCGTACGACGCACTGGTCATCCCCGGCGGCCGCGCCCCGGAATACCTGCGCCTGAACGCGCGCGTGCTGGAGATCGTGCGCCACTTCGCCCAGGCGGACAAGCCGATCGCCGCGGTCTGCCACGGCGCCCAGCTGCTGGCCGCGGCAGGCGTGCTCGAAGGCAAGACCTGCTCCGCCTACCCGGCCTGTGCGCCCGAGGTGAAGCTGGCCGGCGGCACGTATGCCGATATTCCCGTCGACCAGGCCCATACCGACGGCAACCTCGTCACCGCCCCGGCCTGGCCCGCGCATCCGGCCTGGCTGGCGCAGTTCCTTGCCGTGCTGGGCACGCGGATCGTACATTAGAGCTTTCCGCACGCGGCGCCCCCATGCGTGAAGGCACGGCCCGCCCCCTGCGGCGAGCCGTGCACATGACCGCCGGCTGCGCCGCCCGCACGGGAGCATCCATGTGTGAAATCTTTATCCGCGCCAATCCGGCGTCGTACCAAAGCCAGTCGCGCTCGCTGCGCCTGCATGGCGTGGCCACCAGCATCCGGCTGGAGAGCCTGTTCTGGGAAGTGCTGGAAGAACTGGCGCGGCGCGACGGCATGACCGTCAACCAGCTGATCACGCGCCTGCACGATGAACTGACCGAACATCGCGGCAGCGAGGCGGTGGCTGGCAATTTCTCGTCCTTCCTGCGCGTGTGCTGCCTGCGCTACCTGATGCTGCAGGGCGAAGGCCGCATCCCGGCCGATACCAGCGTGCCGATCCGGTCGCTGGATGCACGCGCCGTGCTCGACAACCTGCCGGAATCCTGGGTCGAAGCGCGTCCGCACTGACGCATCCGGCGGCCCCGCTCAGCCGTTCAGGATGCGCGTCTCTGCCGCTTCCAGCGCCTCGGGCGGGCCGCGCAGCACCACGATATCGCCCGGCTCCAGCACGGTCTCGGGCTCCGGGTCGAAGGCGCGGATGCCGCGGCGGCGCACAGCGGTCACTTCCACGCCGATCCGCTCCAGCCCCAGCACGCCAAGGCGCCGCCCCACCGCCGTGGATTGCGGCCCGAGCGACACGGAATGCAGCCGCACCGAATCGCGCTCGACCATGTCCTCATCATCGTCGCGGCCGTGGAAATAGCCGCGCAGCAGGCTGTAGCGCGCGTCGCGCGCCTCCTGCACGCCGCGCAGCACATGCCGCATCGGCACGCCAAGCAGCACCAGCGCGTGCGAAGCCAGCATCAGGCTGCCCTCGATGATCTCGGGCACCACCTCGGTGGCGCCGGCCTTCTGCAGCGTGTCGAGCTCTGAGTCATCCACCGTGCGCACGATCACCGGCAGCGCCGGCGCCAGTTCCTGCACGTGGTGCAGCACCTTGAGCGCCGACGGCGTGTTGGCATAGGTGACGATCAGGGCGGCAGCCCGGTGGATGCCGGCGGCGATCAGCGCCTCGCGCCGGCCCGCATCGCCGTAGACCACGGTATCGCCGGCCGCGGCGGCCTCGCGCACGCGGTCGGGGTCCAGGTCCAGCGCCACGTAGTTGATGCCCTCGCGCTCCAGCATGTGCGCCAGGTTCTGCCCGCTGCGGCCGAAGCCGCAGATGATCGCGTGCTTCTCGGTCTGCAGGCTCTGCGCGGCGATGCGGGTCATGTTCAGCGACTGCATCAGCCATTCGTTGGCGGCAAAGCGCAGCACGATGGCGTCGCTGTACTGGATCAGGAATGGCGCGGCCAGCATCGACAGCAGCATCGACGCCAGGATCACCTGGATCAGCACCGGGTCGACCAGGTTCAGGCCGTCGATCTGGTTCAGCAGCACGAAACCGAATTCGCCCGCCTGCGCCAGCCCCAGCCCGGTGCGGATGGCCACCCCCTGGCGCGAGCCGAAGACCCGCGCCAGCACCGCGATCAGCACCAGCTTGAACAGCACCGGCACCACCAGCAGCGCCAGCACCAGCCATACGTGGTCCAGCACCACGCGGATATTGAGCAGCATGCCGATGGTGACGAAGAACAGCCCCAGCAGCACGTCGCGGAACGGCTTGATGTCCTCTTCCACCTGGTGGCGGTAGGGCGTCTCGGAGATCAGCATGCCCGCCATGAAGGCGCCCAGCGCCATCGACAGGCCCAGCCGCTCGGTCAGCGCCGCCATGCCCAGCGTCACCAGCAGCAGGTTCAGCATGAACAGTTCCTGCGAGCGGCGCGCCGCCACCACATGGAACCAGCGGCTCATCAGGCGCTGGCCGAGGAAGAAGATGGCGCCCAGGGCCACCACGATCTTGACCGTGGCCAGGCCCAGCGCCACCATCAGGTCGCCCGGATCGCGCGACAGCGCCGGGATCACGATCAGCAGCGGCACCACCGCCAGATCCTGGAACAGCAGGATGCTGATGATGTTGCGGCCCTGCTCGCTTTCCAGCTCCATGCGCTCGGACAGCATCTTGGAGACGATCGCGGTGGAAGACATCGCCAGCGCCCCGCCCAGCGCCACCGACGCCTGCCAGGACAGTGGGAACAGCCAGTTGAAAGCCCAGCTGGCCGGCACCACCGCCAGCATCGACAGCACCACCTGCGAGCCGCCCAGGCCGAACACCAGCCGCTTCATCGAGCGCAGCTTGGTCAGGTTGAACTCCAGCCCGATCGAGAACATCAGGAAGACCACGCCGAATTCGGCCAGGTACTTGGTCTGCGCGGTGTCGCTGGCCAGCCCCAGCGCATGCGGACCGATCAGGGTGCCGACGGCCAGGTAGCCCAGCATCGGCGGCAGCTGCAGCATGCGGAATGCGACCACGCCGAAGACGGCGGCGGCCAGCAGCACCAGGGTCAGTTCCAGCGGAGAATGCATCAGGCGGTCTGGGTGACCGGCCAGGCGCGCGTCCGACCCGGCACGGGCACCCTGCCGGCAAAAAATACGGCGAGCACGGCAAGCACGACGTGCGCCATGGGTCGGGCCAGGCGCCATCGCATTCGTTGGTATACTTCGTCGCCATGATAGCCAATTTCGATGCGGATCGAGCACTCAGGCTCGCCCGCGACACTCTCCAGACCGAAGCCGATGCGGTTTCCGCACTTTCCGGACGCCTGAACGGCGACTTTGCCCGTGCCGTGCTGCTGATCCTGCAATGCACGGGGCGCGTGGTCGTCTCGGGAATCGGCAAGTCCGGCCATATCGGACGCAAGGTCGCGGCCACGCTGGCCTCTACCGGCACGCCGTCGTTCTTTGTGCACCCGGCCGAAGCCAGCCACGGCGACCTGGGCATGGTCACGCGCGACGACGTGCTGATCGCCTTCTCCAATTCTGGCGAGACCGGCGAGCTGCTGTCGATCATCCCAATCGTCAAGCGCATCGGCGCGCGGCTGATCTCGGTCACCGGCAACCCCGACTCCAACCTGGCCAAGCTGGCCGACGTCCACCTGGACGCGGCGGTCGAGAAAGAAGCCTGCCCGCTGAACCTGGCGCCGACGGCCAGCACCACCGCGGCGCTGGCGCTGGGCGATGCGCTGGCGGTGGCGGTGCTGGATGCGCGCGGCTTTGGCGAGGAAGACTTCGCCCGCTCGCACCCCGGCGGCGCGCTCGGGCGCAAGCTGCTGACCCATGTGCGCGACGTGATGCGCACCGGCAACGCCGTGCCCGAGGTGCGTGAAAACACGCCGCTGGCCCAGGCGCTGATGGAAATCACCCGCAAGGGCATGGCCATGACCGCCGTGGTGGACCCGGACGGACACGCCATCGGCGTCTTCACCGACGGCGACCTGCGCCGCCTGCTGGAAACCCCGCGCGACTGGAAGACCGTGCCCATCGGCGAGGTCATGCACCGCAATCCGCACGTGGTCAACGAGAACCAGCTCGCCGTCGAAGCGGTGCAGGTGATGGAAGCCAACCGCATCAACCAGCTGCTGGTGGTGGATGACGACGGCCGCCTGACCGGCGCGCTGCATATCCACGACCTGACCCGCGCCAAGGTCATCTGAGCGGGCGCGGGCCCGGCACAACCGGCACAACGCCAAGGACACCATGCAGGCACTCCTCGCCTCCCTCAGCGGCATCGTCATGCGGCTGCTGCCGCTGCTGCTGATGGCCTTCGTGGCGGGCAGCACGTTCTGGCTGGTCCAGATCAACTCCCCCAAGGAAGACCCGGCCGCGCAAAGCACCAGGAAGCATGAGCCTGATTACTTCATGGACCGCTTCTCGGCCACCGAGCTGGCGCCGGACGGCAGCACCAAGATCCGCTTCACCGGCGATCGCATGGTCCATTTCGAGGACGACCAGACCTACGAGGTGACCCGGCCCGCCATGCGCGCGTACGAGCCGGACCGCCCGCCGGTCACCGCCCGCGCCGATATGGGCCGCATGAACGCCGAGGGCTCGGTGATCGACCTGTACGGCAACGGCTTCGTCATGCGCCAGCAGGGCGTGGACGTGTCCAAGGACCCGCAGCTGACCGCCGCATCCAGTTATTTCCAGCTGCTGGTCAATGACGACATCGTCAAGACCGACAAGCCGGTCAAGCTTACGCGCGGCCCGTCGGTGATGACCGCCAACGGCCTGATCTTCAACAACGTCACGCGCGAAGTACAATTGCTCGGCAATGTACGCGGCACCATCATCACCGGGCCGTCCCCGGGCCGCGCGCCGGGGTCCTGATCCCGATCCCCGGCCCGGGGGCCGCGCACGCAGTGCCGGCATGCGCAGCCGGTCCGCACCAACCCGCACCAACGTACCCAGACGCCCTCAAGCAACCCCTGCCAACATGACTGCTTCCCTGACGACATCGTCCCGTCGACGCACCGCCCCGGCCCTGCTCGCCCTGGCCATGGCCTTCGGCCTGCTGGCCCAGCCCGCCCTGGCCGAGCGCGCGGACCGCGACAAGCCGATGGTGCTGGAGGCGGACAACGCCAGCTACGACGACGTCAAGCAGATCTATACGCTGACCGGCAACGTGGTGCTGACCAAGGGCACCATGATCCTGAAGTCAGACGCCGCCGAACTGCGCACCGACCCCGAGGGCTACCAGTTCGCGGTGGCCACCGCCAAGCCGGGCAAGCAGGCCTACATCCGGCAGAAGCGCGAAGGCGTCGACGAATACATCGACGGCTGGGGCGACCGCATCGAGTACGACGGCAAGCAAGAGTACTCCAAGCTGATCGGCAATGCCCGCATGGCGCGCCTGCAGGGCGCCAAGCAGGTCGACGAGATCCGCGGCGCGGTGCTGACCTACGACAGCCGCAAGGAGTTCTACACGGCCGCCGGCGGCGGTAGTGGCGACGCCACGGGCGCCAATCCGTCCGGCCGCGTGCGCGCGGTGCTGTCGCCGCGCCAGGACCAGAAGGCCGGCGCCACGGGCAACGGCGGCTCGCCGCTGGACCTGAAGCCGGCGCCCGCGCCTGCCAACAAACCCTGACGCCTGGCGCCGGCTTGCCTGCCCGCGCCAGAAACGCCTGAACGCCTGACTGTGCCTATGACCGATACCGCAACCATCGCCGACAAGCCTTCCGTCGAAGCCTCCGCCATCCTCCCCGGGGGCAGCACGCTGGTCGTGCGCCACCTGAAGAAGCGCTATGGCTCGCGCACGGTGGTCAAGGACGTCTCGCTCGACGTGAAGAGCGGCGAGGTGGTCGGCCTGCTCGGGCCCAACGGCGCGGGCAAGACCACGTCGTTCTACATGATCGTGGGCCTGGTGGCGCTGGACGAAGGCGATATCGTGCTCGACGGCGACCACATCAGCGGCCTGCCGATCCACGAGCGCGCGCGCATGGGGCTGTCGTACCTGCCGCAGGAAGCCTCGGTGTTCCGCAAGCTCAACGTCGAAGAAAACATCCGCGCGGTGCTGGAGCTTCAGGTGAACAACGGCAAGCCGCTGCCCAAGGCCGAGATCGAGCGCCGCCTGGATTCGCTGCTCGACGACCTGCAGATCGCGCACCTGCGCAACAACCCGGCGCTGTCGCTGTCGGGCGGCGAGCGCCGCCGCGTGGAAATCGCGCGCGCGCTGGCGTCGTCGCCGCGCTTCATCCTGCTGGACGAGCCCTTCGCCGGCGTGGACCCGATCGCCGTGGGCGAGATCCAGCGCATCGTCAGCTTCCTCAAGGCACGCAATATCGGCGTGCTGATCACCGACCACAACGTGCGCGAGACGCTCGGCATCTGCGACCACGCCTACATCATCAGCGAAGGCACGGTGCTGGCCGCGGGCCAGCCCGAGGAAATCATCGCCAATGACGCAGTGCGGCGCGTCTACCTGGGCGAGAACTTCCGCATGTGATGCAGCGGCCTGCCCTGGAGCGGCAGGCCTCTTCGCGGGCGCGCGTGGGCCCTCCCACAGCCAGCGGCGATCGGACCGCATAAGCGATAGCAATTTCCGTTCCAACAACGGATAGTTGCGCATAGAATAGGTCGCATGAAACCGTCGCTACAGCTCCGTCTTTCCCAGCATCTGGCCCTGACCCCGCAACTGCAGCAGTCAATCCGGCTGCTGCAGCTCTCTACGCTGGAACTGCAGCAAGAGGTCGAACAGGCGCTGACGGAAAACCCGCTGCTCGAGCGCGAGAACGACTGGATCGAAAGCCCGCTGCGCGTGGCGGCCGACGGCTCGGTCAACCTGCAGAGCGCACCGGCGCCCGCCCCGGCAGAGCCCCAGGGCAATGGCGAGGCCCGCGCCGACGGCGCGGGTGACGACGACAGCTATGGCGACAGCGGCAACGGCGACGACTATGGCAGCGGCGACTGGAGCCTGGACGACTTTGCCCGCCGCCCCCAGGGCGACGAGGACGAAAAAACGCCGATGCAGCTGCGCGAAGCCGAGCCCACGCTGCGCGAGTACCTGATGGAACAGCTCACGCCGCTGAAGGTCTCGGCGCGCGACAAGGGCCTGGCCATCTTCCTGATCGAATCGCTCGACGACGATGGCTACCTGAGCGCATCGCTTGAGGAGATCTGCACGGAGTTGCCGGAAGAACTCGAGTTCGAGATCGACGAAGTCCACGCGATCCTCACGCTGCTGCAGAGCTTCGACCCGCCCGGCGTGGGCGCGCGCAACGCCGCCGAGTGCCTGGCCCTGCAGTTGCGGCGCCTGACGCACCCGCAGCGCGAGCTGGCGCTGAACATCGTCACCAACCACCTGGAGTTGCTCGCAGTACGCGACTACACGCGGCTGAAGAAGGCGCTGCAGGTCGATGAAGTGGCGCTGAAGTCCGCACACGAACTGATCCGCTCGCTGGCGCCCTACCCCGGCCATGCATACAGCCGCCCGGAAGCCGACTTCGTGGTGCCGGACGTGTTCGTGCGCAAGGGTGGCGGCGGCTGGATCGCGCAGCTCAATCCGGATGTGATGCCGAGGCTGCGCATCAATGATATGTATGCACAAATCCTGCGTGGCGCGAAGGGTGAGTCCGGCACGGCCGGGCTGCAGCAGAAGCTGCAGGAGGCGCGCTGGCTGATCAAGAACATCCAGCAAAGGTTCGACACAATCCTGCGTGTCTCGCAGGCCATTGTCGAACGTCAAAAGAACTTTTTCAGTCACGGCGAAATCGCCATGCGCCCCTTGGTTTTGCGGGAGATTGCCGATACACTGGGTTTACACGAGTCAACCATCTCCCGGGTGACGACCAATAAATACATGGCAACGCCGATGGGTACTTTCGAACTGAAGTACTTCTTCGGCAGCCACGTGTCCACCGAAACCGGTGGCGCGGCTTCATCAACGGCCATCCGCGCCTTGATCAAGCAACTGATAGGAGCCGAAGACCCGAGGAATCCCCTTTCCGACAGTCGCATTGCCGAACTGCTGGGTGAGCAAGGCTTTGTTGTTGCGCGCCGCACTGTAGCCAAGTATCGCGAAGCCCTGAAGATCCCCGCAGTCAATCTCCGCAAGTCTTTGTAGCCGAGCCCACCGCCTGCCTGGTGAGGCTCTTTCAGAAGGAGAAGCGCTATGAACTTCAAGATCAGTGGACACCACCTGGACATCACGCCCCCTCTGCGTGAGTACGTGGAAACGAAGCTGGAGCGAATCGTCAGGCATTTCGATCAGGTCATTGGCGTTAGCGTGCTGCTCTCTGTCGACAACCACAAGGAAAAGGACCGGCGTCAGTACGCGGAAATCAATCTACATCTCAAGGGCAAGGACATCTTTGTCGAGGCGCATCACGAAGACCTATATGCAGCGATCGACGCACTCGTCGACAAGCTGGACCGTCAGGTGATCCGCTACAAGGATCGCGTGCAAGGCCACGACCGCGAAGCGGTCAAGTACCAGATGGCCGCAGCGCAAATGCAGCAATGACCGTGCCCGGCAGCCCCGCAGCGGGCTGCTGAATCAGGATTGAACAGGCAAGCCGCGCCACGAAGCGCGGCTTTTTTGCGCCCTCGCGTTCCGGGTTGCCGCCGGCATGCCGCGCCCGCACTGGCGGTGCGGCCCGGCTGTGGCGCCGGAGCCAACGCTTTTCACCCGAATGGGCAAGGGTGTTCGCAAGCGCTGCGCCAAGGTGTATGCTGCGCCATACAAAGAGAGGGAATCCTGGCCGCGCCCCGCATCGGTGCGCCGGCCCCCGGCCCGGAGGCACGATTGCATCACCATGTATCGTTCTGCACCGGCTTGCCCCGCTGCGCTGCACAATGCGGGGGTAGTCGCTGCTCTATAATGGGCCGGACGCCTCCGGCCAGGCCAACGGCAGCCCGGGGCCAGCCCACTGCCCGGCGGAACGATCCGCCCGCTAACTGAAATCCTGCGCATCGCCCATGAATCGTTTGGCCAAATTGCTGCCACCCGGCAACATCACCCTCGACGTCAGCGTCACCAGCAAGAAGCGTGTGTTCGAGCAGGCCGGGCTCCTCTTCGAGAACAACCATGGTGTGGCGCGCGCCATCGTGACGGACAACCTGTTCGCGCGCGAGTCGCTGGGATCGACCGGCCTGGGCGCCGGCGTGGCGATCCCGCACGGCCGCATCAAGGGCCTGAAGCAGCCGCTGGCCGCCTTCATGCGCCTGGCCGAGCCGATTCCGTTCGAATCGCCGGATGGCAAGCCGGTATCGCTGCTGATCTTCCTGCTGGTGCCCGAACAGGCTACCCAGCAGCACCTGGAAATCCTGTCAGAAATCGCGCAACTGCTTTCCGACCGCGACATGCGTGAAGGGCTGGCCACGCTGCCCACGCCCGATGCCGTCCATCAGTTGCTGATCGCATGGCATCCCTGATCCCCTGATCCCCCAGGCGGGCCGGCACCAGACCGGGCAGGCGCCAGGCGCTTAGCAAACCGCCCCACCAGTCATACCGCATGGAACTTACCGGCGTCACCTCCCAGTCCATCTTCGACGACAACGCGGCCGACATCAAACTCTCGTGGGTGGCCGGCCTGGAAGGCGCGGACCGCGCCTTCGACGTGGAGTTCGCCCGCGAAGCCACCTCCGCCGCCGACCTGGTGGGCCACCTGAACCTGATCCACCCCAACCGCATCCAGGTGCTCGGCAAGCCCGAGATCACTTATTACCAGCGGCTGGACGACGAGACCCGCAAGCGCCAGATGGGCGAGCTGATCCTGCTCGAGCCGCCCTTCCTGGTGATCGCCGACGGCATGGAGCCGCCGCCCGACCTGGAACTGCGCTGCACGCGCTCGTCCACGCCGCTATTCACCACGCCGGTGTCGTCGGCCGCGGTGATCGACCACCTGCGCCTGTACCTGTCGCGCATCTCCGCGCCGCGCGTGACCATGCACGGGGTATTCCTCGACATCCTGGGCATGGGCGTGCTGATCATGGGCGAATCGGGCCTGGGCAAGAGCGAACTTGGCCTGGAACTGATCTCGCGCGGCCACGGGCTGGTGGCCGACGATGCCGTGGACTTCGTGCGCCTGGGGCCGGATTTCATCGAAGGCCGCTGCCCGCCGCTGCTGCAGAACCTGCTTGAAGTACGCGGCCTGGGCCTGCTCGACATCAAGACCATCTTCGGTGAGACCGCAGTGCGCCGGAAGATGAAGATCAAGCTGGTGGTGCAGTTGGTGCGCCGCAACGACGGCGAGTTCGAGCGGCTGCCGCTCGATTCGCAATACCTGGACGTGCTGGGCCTGCCGATCCACATGGTCAAGATCCAGGTGGCGGCCGGGCGCAACCTGGCCGTACTGGTCGAGGCCGCGGTGCGCAACACCATCCTGCGCCTGCGCGGCATCGATACGCTGCGCGACTTCATGGACCGGCAGCGCGCCGCGATGCAGGCCGATGCGGTTTCGCGCGGCCAGGGCCGCCTGCTCTGAGCGCCAGCGTTTTCATTTGCTTACAACGGCGTTGACGCAGAACGTCAACGTTCTTCAGGCATGCTCCGTTTTGTGCTGTAATGGGCATCGCGCCCGTTACGGAAGCTGCAACGCCGGCAATGGCGCGCGGCCATGAAGTTTTCCACAGCCAGGAGAGCAAGCATGAAGAAACTGATCGCGATGTGCGCGCTGGTCACCCCGATGATCGCCGCCAGCGCTTTTGCACAGACCACCGCCACGCCGGCAACCCCCGCCACGCCAGCCAAGCCAGCGGCCACCGCACCGGCAACGCCGGCCATGCCTGCCACGCCCGCCACCCCGGCTACCCCGGACAAGCCCGCAGCCAACGCCCAGCAGGACAAGATGAAGGCCTGCAATACGCAAGCCGCCGGCAAGAAGGGCGACGAACGCAAGGCGTTCATGAAGGAATGCCTGTCCAAGGGCGCGTCCAAGACCCAGCAGGAGAAAATGGCCTCCTGCAGCAAGTCGGGCAAGGGCAAGAAGGGCGACGAATACAAGGCCTACATGAAGGAATGCCTGTCCAAGGCAGCCTGAGCGACGGCGCAAGCTGAAGAAGAATGGCGAACCGGGAGGCTCGCCATTTTTGCCTGTGTAAACTCCCTGTCATGACGCAGCCAGCACCTGATGCTATGCTTCAGGTGCTATGCGCATCATCCTCATCACCGGCATATCCGGTTCCGGCAAGTCCGTCGCACTGAACGTGCTTGAAGACGCAGGCTACTACTGCGTGGACAACCTGCCGGCTCAGTTCATCCCTGAACTGACCCGCTACCTCGACAGCCAGGGCTATACGCACCTGGGCGTCGCCACTGACATCCGCAGCCGCGAGTCGCTCGACCAGTTGCCCGACACCGTGCGCGCGCTGGCCGCGGAGCACCAGGTCGAGGTGGTGTTCCTGACCGCCAGCACCGACGCACTGGTGCAGCGCTACTCCGAGACGCGCCGCCGCCACCCGCTGTCGGTGCGTACCGACGGCGTGCCGGGCCCGGGCGGTGAACCCGCCTTCAACGACACCGCGCTGATGGAAGCGATCGAGATGGAGCGCGCGCTGCTGAGCCCGCTGGCCGAGGCCGCGCACCGCATCGACACCAGCAATGTGCGCACCAATACGCTGCGCAGCTGGATCAAGGAGCTGATCCGCGACGACAGCCAGCGGCTGACGCTGCTGTTCGAGTCGTTCGGCTTCAAGCACGGCGTGCCCAGCGATGCGGACATGGTGTTCGACGTGCGCTCGCTGCCCAACCCCTATTACGACGTGGCCTTGCGCCCGCTGACAGGGCGCGACACGCCGGTGATCGACTTCCTGCAGGCCCAGCCAATGGTGCTGGCAATGGCCGAGGATATTCGCGCCTACGTGGAAAAGTGGCTGCCAAGTTTCATTGCCGACAACCGCAGCTACCTGACCGTGGCGATCGGCTGCACCGGCGGCCAGCATCGCTCGGTCTATATTGCGGAAAGGCTTGCCAACTACTTCCGGGCGCATGGTAATGTGCTGGTGAGACACCGAGAGCTCGCACCGGCGGGCTGACGCAGGCGGGACTGCCACTGGCATCTGCGCGCCGCGTTGGCCGGCTGGCCCATTGCTGCGCGATACCCAAGCTGGCACTGCATGTCCTCGACCGACCTCTACCGTCCCACGGCATCAGAAGATCCGCCACGGACGCTCGACAACCTGCCGCTGTTCCCGTTGCACACCGTGCTGTTTCCCGGTGGACGGCTGCCCTTGCGCGTGTTCGAGGCGCGCTATGTCGACATGGTGCGCAACTGCCTGCGCGACAGCACACCCTTCGGCGTTTGCCTGATCGAAAGCGGCGAGGAAGTGGCCCGGCCGGACCAGCCCACCGTGCCCGAGCTGGTCGGCTGCCTGGCGGAGATCGTCGACTGCAACATGGAACAGCTGGGCGTGCTGCTGATCCGTGCGCGCGGCCGCGAGCGCTTCCATATCGTCAGCCATGACACCCGCGACAACGGCCTGCTGATCGCCCGCGCCGAGGTGCTGCCCCCCGACATCATCGACTGCAAGCTGGAGCTGCTGGGCGAATGCCTGGATGCGCTGCGGCGTATCGTCACGCGGCTGCATGCCGAGCAACCCGACCGACTGCCGTTTGACGAGCCCTACCTGTGGGACGACCCGAGCTGGGTCGCCAACCGGCTGTGCGAGTTGCTGCCGGTGCCGCTCAAGGCCAAGCAGATGCTAATGGCGCTGCCCGATGCCGGCATGCGCATCGAGATCGTGCACCGCTACATGCGCCAGAACCACATGCTCTAGCCGCGGATCCCCGAAACACGCCCGCCAGACTTCAGAACAGCCCGCCGCGCGCCTGGTCCTCCAGCAGCCTGCGCACCGGCGCGGGCGTACCCACCGCATCGAGATCGTCAAGCGAGATCCAGCGCTGCGCGGCTTCCGCGGCGCTGTCCTGCGCCATCAGGCTTGCGCCGTCCGCACTCACATCGACCCGGATGGCACGGATCAGCAGGCGGACGTGCGTGAACACATGGGTCAGCTCGCCGGTCAGCGCGGCGCGCGCGGGCTTGCCGAAGGCGCGGGCATAGTCGAGCGCCGCCGCCTCGGCGGCTTCCGCGTCGAAGGGCACGGTGTCGACCGGCATCTCCGGCAGGCTCCACAGGCCGCCCCAGATGCCGCTGCCGGGGCGCAGGCGCAGCAGCACTTCGCGCTGGCGCCGCACCAGCAGCATTACCGTGCTGCGCTCGGGGATAGCCGCGCGCGGCTTTGGCGTGGGCAGCACGCTGGTGAGCCCGTCACGGCGCGCCACGCAGTCGGCCGACAGCGGGCACGCACCGGCATCGGCCAGGCAGGCCGGCTTGCCGCGCGAGCACACCGTGGCGCCCAGGTCCATCAGCCCTTGCGTATAGGCGATCATGTCCTCGGCCTGGCGCGGGCCTGCCGCCGGCAATGCCAGCTCGGCCAGCTGCCACATGCGCGTTTCCACCACGCGCTCGCCCGGATGGCCGTGGATGCCGAAGCAGCGCGCGAACACGCGCTTGACGTTGCCGTCCAGGATCGGCGAGCGCACGCCGGCGCTGAACGCGGCGATCGCCGCAGCGGTGGAGCGGCCGATGCCGGGCAACGTGGCCAGCACCGCAGGATCCGTCGGGAAACGGCCGCCGTGCTCGCTCACCACCTGCATGGCGCAGCGGTGCAGGTTGCGTGCGCGCGAGTAATAGCCCAGCCCCGCCCACAGCGCCATGACCTGGTCGGCAGGCGCGGCCGCCAGCGCCTGCACCGTGGGCAGCTGCGAGACAAAGCGCTGGAAGTAGTCGATCACCGCGCTCACCTGGGTCTGCTGCAGCATGATCTCCGACAGCCAGATGCGGTACGGGTCGCGCGTGTTCTGCCACGGCAGGTCGTGCCGGCCATGCCGGCGCTGCCAGTCAACCACGCGGGCGCCGAAGTCGGGCGGCACGCGGATATCGTCGGGGATGGCGGGAATGGCGCGGGGGGCTGGTTTGCGGGGCATCTGGGTGAAACGTTCTGAAGCGCGGGGGCGCGGCGGCGCACCAAAGAAAAAGGCGCCGCTGAGTGCGGCGCCACATGATATACCGGCTTCAGGATCAGGCCACCGCAAGGCTCGCGCTGTCGGCGGCGGCCGTCGGCCGCAGCAGCCGCTGCGCGTAGCCCTCGATACGGCCGCTGCGCTCGTCCAGGCCGTTGAGCACTTCCTCGAGCTCGGCAATGCGGCTTTCCAGCGTGTCGGTGGCCTCGTGGATGCGCTCGATCGAATCGACGCGCCGGCGCAGCTGCTTCTGGTGCTCGCGCACCTGCGCTTCCAGCGGCGTCATCACCGACTTGAGCCAGACCTCGATATCGCGGTTCAGGTCGCGGAAGTTCTCCAGCACGCGGCTGGCCATGGTGTTGAAGGCGCTCTGCACCAGCTGCGGGCGCGAGCGCGTCAGCATGCTGACCGTGCCGAAGTGCGCATGCACCAGGCGCAGTGTTTCCTCAAGCTCGGCCACGTAGCGCTCGGCAGTGAACTGCATCGGCGTGGGCAGCGTGAAGCCGTGTTCGGCGTTGAAGCGCCGGTACATGCTTTCGATCAACTGGTGCAGCTGGCCGATCTTGTTGTCGGCATCGGTCACCAGCCTGGTCAGCTGCGCAAACAGCGCGTCCATGTCTTCGCGCAGGCCGCGCGAGAAGAAGCGCTCTTTCATCTGCTCGCGCGCGCTGCGCATGGTGAGGCGCACGTCGCGCAGCTGCAGGCTCTTGATGATGTCGGCACTGTGGCGGCCGAAGACCAGGCGCAGCGCCTGGAACTTGCTGATGCTCTGCTCGAACTCGTCCTTCTCGCCCTGCACCCGCATCAGCATGTGCTTGACCATCGCGTGGTTCTTGCCGCGCAGGCCGCGCAGCTCGAACAGCTGCTCGACAATATCGCGGCGGCGGCTCTGCAGCAGCTGCTGCGCGGCGCGCGCCATGTCCTGCACCAGCCGGTGCGCCTGGTCTGAAACGATCTCGCGCCGGCGCGGGATCAGCTGGTCGGACAGCACGTGCTCGAACTCGGGCAGGCCGCTGCGCGCCAGCAGCTCGTCGTCGTGCGTGACCTTGGCCACCAGGCCCTTCTGCGCCGACACCGGATAGACGCGTGACTGCTCGATGCCCAGCACCTGCCCGGTGGTGGACACCTGCCGCGCAATCTCCTGCGCGATCTCGCCCGGCTGGCGCAGCGGATCCCACAGCCCGTCGATCTTGTTGAGCACCGCCAGGCAGCCGCGCCGGTGGCCAGCGCCGACATGGCTGCGCCACAGCTCCAGGTCGCTCTTGGTGACACCCGCATCGGCGGCCAGCACGAACACCACCACATGGGCGTCGGGGATCAGCCGCAGCGTCAGCTCGGGCTCGGTGCCGATCGCGTTCAGGCCCGGCGTGTCCAGGATCACCAGGCCCTGGCGCAGCAGCGGGTGCGGGAAATTGATGACGGCGTGGCGCCAGCGCGAGATCTCGACCATGCCCTCGGCATCAACCGCGTAGGCGGCATCGGGATCGTTCTCGTGGTACAGGCCCAGCGCCTCGGCCTGCGCGGGCGGCACGCGCACGGTCTGCACCACGTGCTGGAACGCAGCCAGCATGCCCTCGGGCGAAGACGGGTCCAGCGGCACCGAATGCCAGTGCGAAGCCGAGGTGCCGGCCTCGAGGAAGTCAGCGGTAGAGGCCTCCTGCAGGCGTGTCTCGATCGGCAGCAGCCGGATGCACGGCGGCTCGGCCTCGTCATAGCGCAGCTCGGTCGGGCACATCGTGGTGCGCCCCGCCGACGACGGCAGGATGCGGCGCCCGTAGTCGGCAAAGAAGATGGCGTTGATCAGCTCGCTCTTGCCGCGCGAGAACTCGGCAATGAACGCGACCTTGAGGCGGTCGCTGCGCAGCACGCTCTGGATGCGCTGCACGCGGTCATCGGCCTGGGCGTCGTACAGGTCGTGCTGCTGCAGCCAGGACTGGAATTCGGCCAGTGACTGGAGGACCCCGGTTCTCCAGGCGCCGTATTGTTCGAATTGGTGGGCGAGCGTTGTCATGGAGCTGTTCGGCTGACTTGGTTTTACCTCGGGGCACGCCGCTTTCGCGCTGCGCCCGTGTTCGCGCAATGCCGGCCCGACCACTGTCTACCCTGCAAGCGGTTGGGCCATTTTGTAACTTTTTATAACTGCACACACGATACAGGTTTCCACAGCGGTTTTGTGGAATTCACGTCCCTCGGTCATGCCTTGCACAAGGAGTGTTGCGCCGACCCATCGACAATCACCGGCGGCGCGCATTGTGCGCCACACGGCGCCTGCCCGGGGGTGGCCGCCAGGGCTCAGTGCTGGCAGTTCGGGCAGTAGAAGGTGGAGCGCTGGCCCTGCACGATCTGGCGCACCGGCGTGGCGCAGACCCGGCACGGCTGGCCGGCGCGGTCGTAGACCAGGCAATCAAGCTGGAAATAGCCGCTGGCGCCGTCGCTGCCGACAAAGTCTCGCAGCGTGCTGCCCCCGCGCTCGATCGCCTGCGCCAGGGTCTCGCGCACCGCCTGCGCCAGGCGGTCGCAGCGCGCGCGGCTCAGGCGCCCGGCCGGGGTGGTCGGGCGGATGCCGGCGCGGAACAGGCTTTCGGACGCATAGATATTGCCCACGCCCACCACGATGCCGCCGGCCAGCAATACGGTCTTGATGGCGGCGCTGCGCCCGCGCGTGTGGCGGTGCAGCCAGGCGCCGTCGAAGGCGGGATCGAAGGGCTCGATGCCGAGCGTGCGCAGCAGCGGGTGCGACGGCAGTTCGGCCTCGGGCAGCGTGCTCCACAGGATGGCGCCGAAGCGGCGCGGATCGCGGAAACGCAGCACGATGGTGCCCGGTTTGGTGTCCGGTCCGGCGCCGGGCCCGGGGGCCAGCACCAGGTCAAGGTGGTCGTGCGCGCCAGGCGGCGGCGCGTCAGGCAGCACCCGCAGCGTGCCGGTCATGCCCAGGTGGACCAGCAGCCAGCCGGCCGGCTCGCCCGCCGCCTCGCTCACGCATTCCAGCAGCAGGTATTTGCCGCGGCGCTCGATCCGGCGCACCACGCGCTGGGCCAGCCGCATTTCCAGTTCCGGATCGACCGGCCAGCGCAGGCCGCGGTGGCGCACCGTGACCGCGGCGATGCGCCGCCCCACCACATGCGGCAGCAAGCCGCGCCGGGTCACCTCGACCTCGGGCAATTCTGGCATCGAACCTCTCCGTTGGTTACCGCTCAAAACTCCAGCGGCGCCTGCGGGCACCGGCCTGCGGCGCCAAGCAGCGCATTGTAGCGGCAGGCTACAATGCCCTTATCAATGCGCTTTCTCCCATCCTTCGCCAGCGCGCGCCGGAGCAATCACTACATGTCGGACCTCATGCCGGACCTGATGCCGGACCCCACGTTGCAAGCCACCGCGGGCGGCCTCCCGATCGCATTTCCAGGCGCCGTTTCCCGCACAGCGCGCATGGCTGGCGCCTTGGCCCGGTTTTTCCAGGCGCCCCGCCGCCATGCGCGTGCGCTGGCCGCCTCGGCATTGCTGGCCCTGGCCGCCGGTGCCAGCCATGCCGCGCCGCCTGCGGGCGCCATGCCATTGCCATCGCCACTGCAGCTGGCCGCGGCCGAAAGCGAGCGCCCCGCCGCCGGCAAGCCGGCACGCAGCGCGCTGCCGTCGCTGGAGCTGACCGACGACATCGTCTATATGGTGCTGGCCGCGGAGATTTCCATGCAGCGCGGCCTGGTCGGCCCGGCCTACCGGACCTACATGGAACTGGCCCGGCAGACCCGCGACCCGCGCTTCGCGCAGCGCGCCACCGAGATCGCCTTCAATGCGCGCATCCCGCAGCAGGCGCTGGACTCCGCGCGCCTGTGGAAGGAGATTTCGCCGACTTCGCCCGCGGCAACGCAGGTGCTGTCGACGCTGCTGGTGCTCAACGGCCGCTGGGACGATGCCCGGCCCCTGCTGCAGCAACAGCTGGCGGCGGTGCCGGCCAACCATCGCGGCGATGCCATCCTACAGCTGCAGCAGCAGCTGTCGCGCACCAGCGATCCGGCCGGCGCGGCCACACTGCTGCAGGACCTGACCAAGAATGACGCCAAGCTGCCTGAAACGCAGCTGGCCCTGGCGCGCGCCAGGGAAGTCGCCGGCGACGAGCCGGGCGCGCTCGCCGCGCTCGACCAGGCATTGCGGCTGCGCCCGGGCTATGAAGCGGCCGCGCTGATGGCGGCCGAGCTGCGCGCCGAGAAGCAGCCCGACGAAGCCGTCGCCATCCTGAAGCGCTTCCTGGACAAGTCGCCCGATTCGGTCAACGGCCATATCACGCTGGCGCGGCTGTACCTGCTGCGCAACGACATGCAATCGGCCCGGCAGGAGTTCGAGACACTGCGCAAGGTAGCCCCGGGCGACCCGCGCGTGCCGCTGGCATTGGGCCTGACCAGCCTGCAGGCCAAGAGCTACGGCGAGGCCGAGCAGTACCTGAAGGAATACCTGCAGCTGGTCGAGAAGCAGCCCACCGCCAACCCCGACATTGCCTACCAGTACCTGGCGCAGATCGCCGAGGAGCGCAAGGACTACGCCGGCGCCATCCAGTGGCTGGACCGCATCGAGGACATCCGGCTGGCGCCCGCGGCCACCGCCAAGCGCGCGCAGCTGCTGGCGCGCATGGGCAAGCTCGACGACGCCCAGGCGCTCTTCGGCGAGATGCTCACCGACGCCGAGGACATCCCCGATCCCGGCCAGCGCACGCAGCGCGTGACCGCCATCCGCCAGGCCGAGGTAGCCACGCTGATGGAAAGCAAGGCCTATGACCGCGCCCGCAAGCTGCTCAACGACCGCGTCACGGCCGAGCCCGACAACGCCGACTGGATCTACGAGCTGGCCATGCTCGACGAGCGCCAGAAGCGCTACGACAGCATGGAAAAGGGCCTGCGCAAGGTGATCGCGCTGCAGCCGCAGCAGAAGCAGGGCTACAACGCGCTGGGCTACTCGCTGGCCGACCGCAACGAGCGCCTGCCCGAGGCGCTCAAGCTGCTGGAGCGCGCCTCCGAGCTGGGGCCGGACGATCCGTACATCATGGACAGCCTGGCCTGGGTCAAATTCCGCATGGGCGACCTGCGCCCGGCGGCCGACCTGCTGCGCAACGCCTATTCCAAGGCGCCCGAGGCCGAGATCGGCGCGCACCTGGGCGAGGTGCTGTGGCAGCTCGGCGAGCACGACGAAGCGCGCAAGACCTGGACCGAGGCCGTCCGGATCGATCCCGAGAACGAGACCCTGGTCGACACGCTGCGCCGCTACAAGGTCAACGTGCAACTGGCCAAGTAACCCCGCTCGCCGCGGCCCGCAGCGCGGGTCCGCGGCGCCGGATTCCCGTCAGCCGGCGGCCGCCGTCGCGCCGCCGCTCTCACGACCAAGCCCATGAAACTATCCCGACGCCTGGCGCTCTTCTGCCTTGGCGCCCCGCTGCTGCTGCAGGCGTGTGCCAGCGTGGCACCGTCGCGCGGCTTTGATGGCGACCAGGCCGCCGCCAGCCAGCAATACACCGGCCGCTTCTCCGCCAACTACGTGCGCTACGGGCGCGACGAAGGCGTGCAGGGAAGCTTCCGCTGGGAAGAGCAGGGCCGCAACGTGCGGCTGGACCTGGTGTCCCCGCTCGGCCAGACCCTGGCCGTGGTCACCGCCACGCCGTCCGGCGCCACGCTCGACCTGCCCAACCAGCCGCCGCGCAACGCGCCTGAGGTCGACACCCTGATGGAGGAAGCGCTTGGCTTTGCGCTGCCGGTGGCAGGCATGCGCGACTGGCTGCACGGCCGCGCCACGCAGGGCGCGCCCGCGCGCACCACGCGCGACGAGCAGGGCCGGCTGGCCACGCTGGCGCAGAACGGCTGGACCGTGCGCTACGTCGCCTGGCAGGACGCGGCCGCCCAAGTGCCGCGCCGCATCGACCTGGCGCGCGACGCCGGCAGCAATCCGCTGTCGGTGCGTCTCGTGATCGATCCCCAGACGCCGTGAACCACGCCATGCATCGCAGCCAACCCCTGCCCCCGCCCGAACTGCGCGACTGCCCCGCGCCAGCCAAGCTCAACCTGTTCCTGCACGTGACCGGCCGCCGCGCCGACGGCTACCACACGCTGCAGACCGTGTTCCAGCTGGTCGACTGGTGCGACACGCTGCATTTCCGCCGGCGCGACGACGGCGTGGTCGCGCGCGTCACCGACGTGCCCGGCGTGCCGGCCGAGACCGACCTGGCGGTGCGCGCCGCGCGCGCCTTGCAGGCCGCCACCGGCACCGCGTTCGGCGCCGACATCGCCATCGACAAGGTGCTGCCGATGGGCGGCGGCATCGGTGGCGGCTCGTCCGATGCGGCCACCACGCTGCTGGCGCTGAATCACCTGTGGGGACTGGGCCTTGCGCGTGCCGAACTGATGCGCATCGGCCTGGCGCTGGGCGCCGACGTGCCGGTGTTCGTGTTTGGCCAGAACGCCTTTGCACAGGGCATCGGCGAGGACCTGACGCCAGTCGAGTTGCCCGACAGCTGGTTCGTGGTCATCCACCCGAAACAGCATGTCCCCACCGCTGAAATTTTTTCGGACGCGTGCTTGACAAGGGATACGCCGCTCTCCATAATTGCGGTCTTCGCTGCTCGCACAAACAAATTCGATTTCGGTCGCAACGACCTGGAACCGATAGCAACAGCGAAGTTCGGCGAAGTCGCCCGAGCCCTAGCATGGCTGAAGCAACACAATCAGCATGCCAGGATGACCGGTTCCGGAGCCTGCGTGTTTGCGCGTTTTCCCGACGCAGCAACAGCGCAGCAGGTTTTGGAAAGGTTGCCCCCCGAATGGGATGGTAGGTGTGTGCGCAGTCTGGCACGTCATCCGCTCGCAGCGCTCGCGTAAGCAAGTTTTCGTTCGGCGCGGTACGGTAGTCCGGTACCACGAAGAACGGCCCGGTTGTGTAGGGGAGTCGCCAAGTTGGTCAAGGCACCGGATTTTGATTCCGGCATTCGAAGGTTCGAATCCTTCTTCCCCTGCCATTACATTCCTATAGTGTCCTTACGGACCCTCTGTATCAGTCACCGGCTTTGCCGGTGACACCAAGCTCCCCCAGCAGCAAGACAGGTGCCCCGAATGAGCAGCGAAGGCTTGATGGTATTTACCGGCAACGCCAACCCCAAACTCGCGGAGGCTGTCGTACAGCACCTCGGCATTCCTCTGGGCAAGGCGTTGGTTGGCCGTTTCTCCGACGGCGAAGTTCAAGTTGACATCCAGGAAAACGTTCGCGGCAAGCACGTCATCGTGCTGCAGTCCACCTGCGCGCCGACCAACGACAACCTGATGGAGCTGATGGTGATGGTCGACGCGCTCAAGCGCGCCTCGGCACGCAGCATCACCGCCGCCATGCCCTACTTCGGCTATGCCCGCCAGGATCGCCGCCCGCGTTCGGCGCGCGTCGCGATCTCGGCCAAGGTCGTGGCCAACATGCTGGAAGTCGCCGGTGTCGAGCGCGTGCTGACGATGGACCTGCACGCTGACCAGATCCAGGGCTTCTTCGATATTCCCGTCGACAACATCTACGCTTCGCCGGTACTGCTGGGCGACCTGCGCGAGAAGAACTACGGCGACCTGCTGGTGGTGTCGCCGGACGTCGGCGGCGTGGTCCGTGCCCGCGCACTGGCCAAGGAACTGAACTGCGACCTGGCGATCATCGACAAGCGTCGTCCCAAGGCCAACGTGGCCGAGGTGATGAACATCATCGGTGAAGTCGACGGCCGCAACTGCGTCATCATGGATGACATGATCGACACCGGCGGCACGCTGTGCAAGGCCGCCCAGGTGCTGAAGGAGCGCGGCGCGCTGAAGGTCTTCGCCTACTGCACGCACCCGGTGCTGTCGGGTGGCGCGGCCGCCCGCATCGCGGACTCGGCGCTGGACGAAGTGGTGGTGTGCGACACCATCCCGCTGTCCGAAGAAGCCGCCAAATGCACCAAGATCCGTCAGCTCTCGACCGCCCCGCTGCTGGCCGAGACTTTCACCCGCATCGTCAAGGGCGACTCGATCATGTCGCTGTTTGCGGGTTCCTGATAAAATTTAAAGCTTTACTGCGTTGACTGCTGCTTTCTGGCGGTCAACGTGACTTGATCGGCGCTCATTTTTTCATTTGCGCCGCAACGAGGCTGTCTGGTCGCGGACGGCCTTCTTACTTTTGGAGTCATCATGAAAGTTGTCGCTTTCGAGCGTAGCGTACAGGGAACGGGTGCGAGCCGCCGCCTGCGCAATTCGGGCAAGACCCCCGGCATCATCTACGGCGGCACCGCCGAACCGAAGATGATCGAACTGGATCACAACGCGCTGTGGCACGCCCTGAAGAAGGAAGCGTTCCACTCGTCGATCCTGGAACTGGAAGTCGCTGGCAAGTCGGAACAGGCCCTGCTGCGCGCATTCCAGATGCACCCGTTCAAGCCGCTGGTGCTGCACGTCGATTTCCAGCGCGTGTCGGCCAACGACAAGATCCACGTCAAGGTGCCCCTGCACTTCATGAACCAGGAAACCGCTCCTGGCGTGAAGCTGGGCCACGGCATCGTCAACCACATCGTGAACGACCTGGAAGTGTCGTGCCTGCCGGCCGACCTGCCCGAGTTCATCGAAGTGGACCTGGCCGCCGCGGAGCTGAACCAGACCATCCACCTGTCGGACATCAAGCTGCCGAAGGGCGTGACCGTGATCACCCACGGTGACGACAACCCGGCCATCGCCAGCATCTCGCAACCGGCTGGTGCCGTGTCGGAAGCTGCCGAAGGTGGCGAAGCCGCTGGCGAAACGCCGGCTGCCTAAGCTGCAGCAGCGGTTGCGGCCTGCCGGCCGCGCCACGAAGAAACCGCCGCTACTTGCGGCGGTTTTTTTTCGCCCGGCAGCCGTCTGCCGGTTTTTCGGTATCCTTGGCGCTTGTGGCGCAGCCTTGCGCGCCAACGACCCAGTCAAACGCATGATCAAGCTCATCGTCGGCCTCGGCAATCCCGGTGCGGAGTACGAGGCCACCCGACACAACGCCGGCTTCTGGCTGGTGGACCAGCTGGCCCGCATGGGCGGCGCCACGATGCGCGTGGAAGGCCGCTTCCACGGCCTGGCCGCGCGTGCGCGGCTGTGGGACCAGGACATCTGGCTGCTCAAGCCGTCGACCTTCATGAACCGCTCCGGCCTGGCCGTGGTGTCGCTGGCGCGCTTCTACAAGGTCCTCCCCGACGAGATCGTGGTCGCGCACGACGAGATGGATCTGCCGGCGGGCGCGGCCAAGCTCAAGCGCGGCGGCGGCGCGGGCGGCCACAACGGGCTCAAGGACATCTCGGCCCACCTGTCCACGCAGGACTACTGGCGCCTGCGCCTGGGCGTGGGCCATCCGCGCAACGCGCCCGGCGGCGCCGGCGCCGGCGCGGGCCGCGAGGACGTGGTCAACTTCGTGCTCAAGCCGCCGCGGCGCGAGGAACAGGAAGCCATCGATGCCGCCATCGAGCGCTGCATCGACCCGCTCGGCCTGCTGGCACGCGGCGATGCCGAACGCGCCATGGCGCAGCTGCATACCACGCGCTGACAAATACGCACATCCCTGCGACAACAGCATGAAAACGGGCCGCATCTGCGGCCCGTCGTCCTTTGGCGGCCCAAGACTGCTATTGCAGACAATATGTCATCAAAGTGCCATGGGCGGCACATACATTCCGTGGTTTCCAATCGCGTCGGTATCGCATGGTGGCCGATGCGCATGACAACCCACAGGAGGAAGCCCATGTCGTACCTGACCGATGAAGCACGAGCCGCCAGTCGTGATGCCAAGCCCGACGTTGACGTGCCCGGCCAGATGCTCGAAGACATCGTAGCCGCCAACCCGGCCCGCCGCCGGGTGCTGCGCGGCGGCCTGGGCCTGTCGCTGGCCTCGGCGTTCGGCAGCGGCCTGCTGGCCGCCTGTGGCGGCGATGACGATCCCGCACCGGCACCGGCACCGGCCCCCGCACCCGCGCCCGCTCCGGCCCCCGCGCCCGCCGCGGTCGCCCCGAGCTACGACGTCACCTTCGAGCCGATCGCCAAGTCGACCGCCGATACCGTGGTCGTGCCCAACGGCTACAGCGTCGACGTGCTGTTCTCCGCCGGCGACCCGGTCGAAGCCGGCGCCACCGGCTATGCCGGCGCCTTCCAGTCCTCGGCCGAAACCGAGCGCCAGGCCGGCGGCAACCACGACGGCATGCACTACTTCGCGCTGCCGGGCGTCGATCCGCAGAAGGGCGGCCTGCTCGCGATCAACCACGAGCTGCCGGACTACAACATCCTGTTCCCGACCGCCTACGTTGCCGCCACCGCAACCCCGGAACAGAAGCGCATCGCGCTGTCGGCGGTGGGCATCTCGGTGATCGAAGTCGAACTGGCGGCCAGCGGCAAGTGGCAGGTCAAGCGCGATTCAATCTACAACAAGCGCTACACCGGCAACACGCTGTACCGCGTCGGCGGCCCGGCCGCTTCGGTGGTGGGCTCGACCGTGGTCGGCATGCTCAACAACTGCTCGAGCGGCCATACGCCGTGGGGCACCTACCTGACCTGCGAAGAAAGCACGGACAACTACATCGACCCGACCCAGGCCGAGAACGGCTACGGCTGGGTGGTGGAAATCGACCCATACGGCACGCTGGGCACGCCGGCCAAGCGTACCGCGATGGGCCGCTTCGACCATGAGAACGTCGCCTTCCTGACCGACGCCAGCAACAACGTCGCCTTCTACATGGGCGATGACGGCACGCCGGGCTGCATCTACAAATTCATCCCGAGCAAGGCCTTCGACCCGAACAACCGCGCCGCCAATGCCAACCTGCTGGACAGCGGCACGCTCTATGTGGCCAAGTTCAATGCCGACGGCAGCGGCCAGTGGATCGAGCTGACGCAGGGCAAGAACGGCCTGACCGTCGGCGCATCGGACCCGGGCAACTGGACCCAGTCGGCCGTCTCGCCGGCGCCGAGCACGGTCGACTTCGCCAGCCAGGCCGACGTGCTGATCAACACCAAGTCGGCAGCGCGCGTGGCCGGCGGCACGCTGATGGACCGCCCCGAGTGGATCACGGCCGCACCGGACAAGACGCTCTACTGCACGCTGACCAACAACAGCGGCCGCCAGCAGACCGACGCCGCCAACCCACGCAAGAACAACCTGCACGGCCATATCGTCAAGTGGAACGAAGCAGGCAATTCGCCGCTGGCCACGACCTTCACGTGGAGCATCCTGCTGCAGGCAGGCGACCCGTCGCTGGCCACCGACAACCTGAAGGGCAATATCAACGGCGACACCTTCTCCAGCCCGGACGGCCTGCGCGTCGACCCCAAGGGCCGCCTGTGGGTGCAGACCGATTCAAGCACCAGCGCCACCTATACCGGCACGTTCGGCAACAACAGCATGTACTACATCTCGCCGACGGGTCAGTCCCGGCGCTTCCTGGCGGGCCCGACGGGCTGCGAAATCACCGGCATTGCCTACACGCCGGACCTGACCACCTGCTTCATCAATATCCAGCACCCCACCGGCAAGTGGCCGGACGCGGCCAAGCTGCCGCGCTCGTCCACCATCGTGGTGCGCCGTAGCGACGGCAAGCCGATGGGTGCGTGACCGCGCAGTGTTGTAGGTAGTACCAGCAGTAACTGGGGAAAAGTTAAACCCCCGTCACCTTGCGGTGCCGGGGGCTTTTTTTGCCTGGCTGAAGCTGCGGGTCAGGCCGCGTGCTTGGCGGCCGTCAGCAGCCGGTAGCGCTGCATCAGGACCTCATGCGTTTCGACGCGGTTCGGATCCTTGGGGATACAGGCGACCGGGCAGACCTGCTGGCATTGCGGCTCGTCGAAGTGCCCGACACACTCGGTGCACTTGTTGGGGTCGATTTCATAGATCTCGGGCCCCATCGAAATGGCTTCGTTCGGGCACTCGGGTTCACAAACGTCGCAGTTGATGCAGTCGTCGGTGATCATCAGCGCCATGGTGTTTCCTTCCTGCGGACACGCCCGCGCCCGACTGGCCGCGACTCGACGTATCTAAGTCTACTATTTTATTCCGGTTTGCCGATTTTCTCTTGCAGCCAGCGTTCCACCGACGGGAACACGAACTTGCTGACGTCGCCGCCCAGCACCGCGATCTCGCGCACGAAGGTGCCGGAGATGAACTGGTACTGGTCCGACGGCGTCAGGAACATGGTTTCCACGTCGGGCAGCAGGTAGCGGTTCATGCCTGCCATCTGGAATTCGTACTCGAAGTCGGACACCGCGCGCAGGCCGCGCACGATCACGCGCGCATTGTTGTTGCGCACAAAGTCCTTGAGCAGGCCGGAAAAGCCTTCGACGCGCACGTTGGGATAGTGCCCGAGCACTTCACGGGCAATGCCGATGCGCTCTTCGAGCGAAAAGAACGGGCGCTTGTTGGGGCTGTGCGCCACGCCGACCACCAGTTCGTCGAAGATGTTCGACGCACGGCGGACCAGATCCTCGTGTCCCCGGGTCATTGGATCAAACGTGCCGGGATAGACCGCGATGACCATACTTCCTCCTTGATCTGCCCGCTGCCGGCCGTGGGCCGCCTCTTGCGCCGGCCGGACCGGCGTGGGTGCTGCGTCGCGAGCGTTGTGACAGCGGCGTAGTGTAACCCCAAATGCGCCACTTGGAAGTCGCCCGGTGCACCGTTTTGCCGCAGCGCAGCTAGGAACCCGTTTCCCATTCAGGAAGGGGACCTTCCTCATTGTGGAACAGGCATACCCGGACAATCGCCCCAGGCTGGTGCATCAGGCAGCGCCGTTGCCCGACACGCGATGCTGCAGCAGGTGGAAATGCACCGCGCCGGCGCGCGCGTGGCGCACGATTTCAAGCGATGCCGGCACCGGCGCGTCGGCACCGGTCAGCGCATGGTCGGTCTCGACATAGACTGCGCCGCCGGGCCGCGACAGCCGCGCCGCATGCTCCAGCGCCGGCCCGATCCAGTCCTCGGCGAAGGGCGGATCCAGGAAGACCACGTCAAAGCTGGCATCGGGCAGCTGCGCGGCAATGGCAAAGGCATCGCCCTGCATCACGCGCACCTGGGCCGCGTCGAGCCGGTACTGGTTGTCGCGCAGCTGCTTGGCCACGCGCGCATTGGACTCGACCAGCGTGACCGCGGCGGCGCCGCGCGAGGCGGCCTCGAAGCCGAGCGCGCCGGAGCCGGCGAACAGGTCCAGGCATTCCAGCCCGGACAGGTCCTGGCCGAGCCAGTTGAAGAGCGTCTCGCGCACGCGGTCGGGCGTGGGGCGCAGGCCCTGGGCGTCGGGAACGGGCAGCAAGGTGCGCTTCCAGCGGCCGCCGATGATGCGGACCTGGGACGGTTCCTGGCGCGGTGCCTGGCGCGGTGCCTGGCGTGGCGCTGCGGAAACGGGGGAACGCCCGCCGCTGGCAGCGGCAGGAGAGGCGGGTCGCCCGCCGGTGGCGGGCGACGGCAATCGGGTACGCGAATTCATCCCGTGATTGTAGAGCCTGCGGGCCGGTTCGCCGCACACGCCGGAGCCCCGGCGCGCATGGCGGGCCCAAGCGGTGCTGGCATCACTGCCTGGCGGCAGTCGCAGGCGCTGCGACCGGGCCGCCGACGATCACCGTCGCCATATTGTCCGGGCGCACATGGCGCTGGAAAGCGGCCCTGACCTGCTCGCGCGTGACCTTGCCAATCTGGTCGGTCCAGGTGTCCAGGTAATCCAGCGGCAGCCCGTACCAGCCGATATTGGCGACGTTGGTCAGCAGCTTGCGGTTGTTGTCGATGCGCAGCGGGAAACCGTTGATGAGGTTGTCCTTGGCCGCGCGCAATTCTTTCTCGGTCGGGCCCTCGGCGACAAAGCGCGCCAGCACCTGGCGCACCAGCGCCAGCGCTTCGTCGGTCTGCGCC
The DNA here is from genome assembly GCF_054072015.1 of Cupriavidus sp. CP313. NCBI lineage: Bacteria > Pseudomonadati > Pseudomonadota > Betaproteobacteria > Burkholderiales > Burkholderiaceae > Cupriavidus > Cupriavidus sp. CP313. The sequence goes on from NZ_JBSVZB010000002.1 coordinate 296,890, forward strand.
TTCTTGGTCTGCAGGCTGATGCCGAACGGACCCGGCTGCTTGGACGGCGCGAAGTAGCTGTCCACGCCGTAGGTCAGGCCGCGCTTCTCGCGCACCTCGTCAGTCAGGCGCGAGCTGAAGCCGCCGCCCCCCAGCACGTAGTTGCCCACCAGCAGCGCGAAATAATCGGGGTCGCCGCGGGCAATGGCCGGCTGGCCGATGGCCACGCTGGACTGCTGTGCCGGATGCGGCATGCGCTGCTCGCTCGGGGCAATGTTCAGGCGCACCTGCGGCATGGCCGGCGCCGCGCTGCCGGGCGGCAGCCCGCGCGTGAGCTGCTCGGCAATGGCTTCGGCCTGCTTGCGGTCGACCGCGCCGATCAGCGTCACCACCGCTCGCTGCGCGCCGTAGTTGTCGCGCCAGAACCTGACGATGTCGTCGCGCGTGATCGACGCCACGCTGTCCGGGGTCGCGGCCACGCCGTAGGGGTGATCGGGATACATGGCCTTGGCCAGCGCCTTGTCGGCGATCACGCCGGGCTTGGCGTCGGCTTCGCGGATGGCGGTGATCAGGCGCTGCTTCTCGCGCCCGACCACGGCGTCCGGGTAGGTCGGCGCCTTGATCAGTTGCGCCGCCAGCGCGACCGACTGGTCCAGCTCCGGCTGCGCGGTCAGCGTGCGCAGCCCGATGCCGCCGCGGTCGCCGCCGGCAGCGCCGCCAAAGGCGGCACCGGTATCGGCAAAGCCATCGGCGATTTTCGCCTCATCGCGCGCCGGCTGGCCCTCCAGCGCCGCGGCGCCCTTGTCCAGCAGCGCGGCGGTCAGCGTGGCCAGCCCGGCCTTGCCCGGCGGGTCATAGCGGCTGCCGGCGTCGAAGTCGATATTGACGTCGAGCATCGGGATCGACGGGCTGTGCACGAAGAACACCTTGGCGCCGGTGGACGCGGTCCAGTGCTCGATGGGGATCGCGGCCTGCGCCAGTTGCGCAGCCAGCAGGACGACGGCGCCCAATGCGGCGCCGGCCAGTTTGCGCAGCGCACGCTGCGGGGTACCAATTTGGGTGACGAACTCAGACATCGCCTTTCCTCAGTGGCGCAGGCCCGACGGGGCCTGGGACTTGGGCTTGTTCGGATCGATCGGCTGCGGCACCAGCGTGGCCACGGTCAGGTTGTCGTCGTTGAAATACTTCGCGGCGACGGCCTGCACCTGCGCCGGCGTGACGGCCTTGATCTTGTCGAGCATGCGGTCGATCTGGCGCCAGGAGATATCCGAGATCTCGGACACGCCGATCTCCATGCCCTGCCCGAACACCGAGTCACGCTTGTAGATCTGGCCGGCCACCACCTGCGCCTTGACGCGCTTGAGCTCTTCCGGCGACACCCCTTCCTTGGCGATGCGCTGGACCTCGGCGCGCAGCGCGCGCTCGATCTCGTCGGTGTTGTGGCCCGCAGCCGGCGTGCCGTCGAGCACGAACAGCGACTCGCCGCGGTTGATGCTGTCGTAGCCAACGTTGACGTCGTCGGCCAGGCGCTGCTCGCGCACCAGTTCGCGCGTCAGGCGCGCGTTGTCGTAGCCGTTGAGCACGGCCGACAGCACCTCCAGCGCGTAGGGGTCGACGTCCTTCTCGATATCGCGCAGGCGCGGCACCTTGTAGGCCATCACCATGTACTGGTTCTCGGCCGGCGCCTTGACCCAGATACGCTTGATGCCCTTTTGCGCCGGCTCTTCCTGGTCCTTGCGCAGCGGCAGCGTGCGCGGCTTGATCTTGCCGTAATAGCGCTCGGCCAGGGCGCGCACTTCCTCGGCCTTGACGTCGCCGGTGACAATCACCATGGCGTTGTTGGGCACGTACCAGTGGCGGTACCACTCCTTGACGTCGTCCACGCGCATATTGACCAGGTCGTCCATCCAGCCGATCACCGGGTGGCGGTACGCGGCGGCGGTGTAGACCGTGGCCAGCAGCTGCTCATAGACGGTGCCGCGCGCGGAGTCGTCGGTGCGCAGGCGGCGTTCTTCCATCACCACCTTCATCTCGCGTTCGAACTCGTCCTTGGTGATGATGAGGTTGGCCATGCGGTCGGCCTCCAGCTCCATCATCCTCGGCAGGTACTGCTTGCCGATCTGCTGGTAGTACATGGTGAAGTCGCGGTTGGTCATGGCGTTCTCACGCCCGCCCAGCGCGGCCACCTGCTTGGAGAACTCGCCCACGCCGACCTTGGGCGTGCCCTTGAACATCATGTGCTCGAGCATGTGCGCCACGCCGGTGGTACCGCTGACCTCATCGATGCCGCCCACGCGGTACCAGATCTGGTGCGCCACCGTGGGCGCGCGGTGGTCTTCCTTGACGATCAGCCGCAGCCCGTTGGACAGGCGGTATTCGGTCGTGCCCTGGGCGGTCGCGCCGGCCAGGGCGGTCTGCGTGCCGGGCCTCGACGAGGCCACGGCTTCCTGCGCCCCCGCCGGCATCGACCATGGCAGCAAGGCCAGCAGCAGCGTGGGAATGACACGCCGCGCAAGACGCGCGGCGCGGGCAGAAAGCGGTTTGGAAGGTAGTGAGAGGCGTTGGATGCGCGTTTGGACGCAGGCTTTGGTGCCTTGTGCGCCCGCAGCGGTCAGGACAGCGCAATGGTTCATGCGACCCCGTCTGCTAGAATTTTGCCGATCGACTCACGTGCGCAAGCCTGCGCGCATGAATCTGCCATGTAGCGAACTATACGCAATCGCCGGCCGGGACCACAACGGTTTCTCCCCAGCCATCGCGATACCTGCGTAACCCCTTGATTATTAACCGGTTGCCTGCTGGCATTGGTTGCCGCCAGGGTATCGGCCACGGTATTGACCCCATTCCCCCATGTTTAGTTTCTGGAAGAAGCGCAAGGCCGAGCCCGCGCCCGTCGAGGCGCCAGCCCCGGCCCCCGCTCCGGTCGCGACGCCTGCACCCACCCCTGCGCCGGCCCCGACGCCCGCGCCGGCACCCGTCCCTGCGCCCGCTCCGGTGCCAACCCCGGTGCCGGTTCCGGCCCAGGTGCCACCCCCTGCCCCGGCACCCGCCGCAGCACCGACCCCGGCTCCGGCCGAGGCGCTCGAGCTGGTGCCGCCGCCCGCGCCCAGCGCGGAAGCCAGGCAGGGCTGGATGCAGCGGCTGCGCACCGGCCTGTCCAAGACCAGCCGCAACATCGGCACGCTGTTCGTCGGCGTCAAGGTCGACGAGGCCCTGTTCGAGGAACTGGAAACCGCGCTGCTGATGGCCGATGCCGGCGTCGAAGCCACCGAGTACCTGCTGGGCGAGCTGCGCAAGCGCGTCAAGGCCGAGCGCATCGAGACTGCTGAAGGCGTCAAGGCGGCACTGCGCGAGCTGCTGATCCAGCTGCTGCGCCCGCTGGAAAAGACCATGGCGCTCGGCCGCGAGCAGCCGCTGGTGATGATGATCGCGGGCGTCAACGGCGCCGGCAAGACCACCAGCATCGGCAAGCTGTGCAAGCACTTCCAGCGCTATGACCAGAAGGTGCTGCTGGCCGCCGGCGACACCTTCCGTGCGGCCGCACGCGAGCAACTGACGATCTGGGGCGAGCGCAACAACGTCACCGTGGTGGCGCAGGAAAGCGGCGACCCGGCGGCGGTGATCTTCGACGCCGTCAATGCGGCCAAGGCGCGCGGCATAGACATCGTCATGGCCGACACCGCCGGCCGCCTGCCGACGCAGCTGCATCTGATGGAAGAGCTCAGGAAGGTCAAGCGCGTGATCAGCAAGGCCATGCCGAGCGCCCCGCACGAGGTGCTGCTGGTGATCGACGCCAATACCGGCCAGAACGCCCTGCAGCAAACCCGCGCCTTCGACGACGCGCTGGGCCTGACAGGGCTGATCGTGACCAAGCTCGACGGCACCGCCAAGGGCGGCATCCTGGCGGCGATCGCGCGCCAGCGCCCGGTGCCGGTCTACTTCATCGGCGTAGGGGAGAAGGTGGAAGACCTGCAGCCATTCAAGGCGGATGAGTTCGCCGACGCGCTGCTGGGGTAAGGCCCGGCAACCCGCGCAAAGCAAAACGCCCCGGCAGTGCCGGGGCGTTTTGCTTTGCAGGCCTGCGGACGCTTATTCCGCGTCAGGCTGCGACTTCGGCTCTGCCTTCTGGAAAGCCGGCAGTGCCATGCAGGCCTCGTAGATCTTCGCGATCGCCGGGTAGCGGGCCAGGTCGATATTGAAGCGCTGCGCGTTGAACACCTGCGGCACCAGGCAGATATCGGCCAGCGTGGGGGTGTCGCCAAAGCAGAAGCGCCCGGCCTTGCCGCCGCGCTCCAGGTTGGCCTGCAGCGACGCAAAGCCCAGCTCGATCCAGTGGTGGTACCACGCGTCCTTGACCTCGTCGGTCACGCCCACGGTGTGCTTCAGGTACTTCAGCACGCGCAGGTTGTTCAGCGGGTGGATCTCGCACGCGATCTCCTGGGCCAGTCCGCGCACGTAGGCGCGGTCCAGCGCCGTGCCGGGCAACAGCTTCGGCTCGGGATGGACCTCATCCAGGTATTCGACGATCGCCAGCGATTGCTGCAGCACGTGCTCGCCGTCGACGAACGCCGGCACCAGGCCGTCAGGGTTCACGGCGCGGAATTCCGGCTTGAGCTGCTGGCCGCCTTCCTTCAGCAGGTGCACCGGCACGTAGTCATAGGACAGCCCCTTGAGCTCCAGCGCAATGCGCACGCGGAACGAGGCCGAGCTGCGGAAATAGCTGTAAAGCTTGAGCATCGGATCAGACTACCTTGAGGGTGAGATCGCCCACGCCGCCGACGTGGCACTGCATGACATCGCCCTTGACCACGGGGCCCACGCCTTCGGGCGTGCCGCTGAAGATCAGGTCGCCCGGCTGCAGCTCGAACAGCTTCGACAGGTACGACACCATCTCCGGCACCGACCAGATCAGGTCGGACAGGTCGCCGCGCTGCTTCTCCACGCCGTTGACCGCCAGCGTCACCGCGCCCTTCTCCGGATGGCCGATGGCCGACACCGGCACGATCGGGCCGATCGGCGCGGACTGGTCGAAGGCCTTGCCAGTCTCCCAGGGGCGGCCGGTCTTCTTCGATTCGTTCTGCAGGTCGCGGCGGGTCATGTCCAGCCCCACGGCGTAGCCGAACACGTGGCCGGCTGCCTGGTCGACCGGGATGTCGCGGCCGCCCTTGCCGATCGCCACCACCAGCTCCACTTCATAGTGGCAGTTGCTGGTGCCCGGCGGGTACGGGAAGGCACCTTCGGTGCCGTCGGCGACGTAGCTGACCGCGTCGGACGGCTTGCAGAAGAAGAACGGCGGCTCGCGGTCGGGGTCCGAGCCCATTTCACGGGCGTGGGCAGCATAGTTGCGGCCGACGCAGTACACGCGCCGGACCGGGAAGCTAGCGTTGCTGCCGCGCACCGGCACGCCAACGGGCGCGGGCGGGGCGAACACGAATTCGGTCATGCATCTCTCCAGATTGTTCTGATCGGTGCTGCAGCGCGGGTGGCCAGGTTGCACGATGCAGCCATGCGCGGCGTCGCCAGCAGACGCGCCCGGCGCAGCAGGGCAACAGGATACACCGCGAGAGTTGGCTCTGCGTACGACCGCATACAATGAATCCAGGCATCCTCGCAGCGCCGCCGCACCGGACTGGCGCAGGTGACCCGATACTTACCCGGCGCGAATCTTGCATGGCGCACTGCAACAGAGCCTAGCCATGACACGACGCCACCCGCCCCCATCGCCCACCCCCGCGGCACCTGCCCCGCCCACTGCCGGCGGCCGGGTGTTGCGGATCCTGCTCGTGCGCGACCCGCATGACGCCGACCCGCTGAACGTCGAAACCATCCGCGGCGGGCTAGTGAGCGCGGGCTTTACCGAGATCCAGATCGTCGATGCCGACCTGCGCCTGCCGGATGTGATCACGGCCACCCAGCCCGACATGCTGATCATCGCGTCTGAATCCGCCGCGCGCGACACCATCGAGCATGTCTGCGTCTCGACCCAGCATGCGCCGCGCCCGATCGTGCTGTTCACCGACAACGACGACAGCCAGCGCATCAAGGCAGCGCTGACGGCGGGGATCACCGCCTATATCGTCGACGGCCTGCGCGCCGAGCGCGTCAAGACCGTGCTCGACGTGGCCTACGCCCGCTTTGAACTGGACCAGCAGCTGCGCGCCGAGCTCGATGCCACCCGGCTCAAGCTGGCCGAGCGCAAGGTGGTCGAGCGCGCCAAGGGGCTGCTGATGCATGCGCGCGGCCTCAGCGAGGACGAGGCCTACAAGCGCCTGCGCAGCATGGCGATGGAGCGCGGCCTGAAGCTGGTGGACGCGGCCCAGCGCGTGATCGACGTAATGGGCTGAGCCGCTCCCGCCTGCCAGTCGTGGTGCGCTGCCGCACACGACTGGTGCAATGCACGCTCCTGGCGCTGCCGCGCTGCGTCACCTCCCTCCGCTGCTCCCCCGAATGTGGCGGCGGCCGCCGCGCGCGCGCCGCATCCGACCGTTTCCTCCCGATCCATCACAAATCCGCTCGCAAATGCTGCACCGCACAGGCTGGCACACGCCTTGCGTTATGCAGGTATCGGCCAACGGCGGCCGACCAACAATTTCGGCGGACACGGCCAACGCGGGCTGCGTCACGCCACGGACAACGGCGTCCCTGCGCCGCACCGGTCTTCTGGCGAAGCCGGTCGCGGAGGGGACGCCTTTTTTCTTGGAGCCATGCAATGCCCTCTCGCCTCAAGATTGCCAAGCCGCTGCACGCAGCCGTCCACGTTTCCGACGCGGCTGCCGACGCCGTCCCGGCCAGCAGCGGCCGCCGCCGCGCGCTGGCCACCATCGCCGGCGCCAGCGTGATGACGCTGATCGATCCGCTGGTGCGCGCCGGTGCGTGGGCAGCGGGCTCGGACGCGCCGGAGAAGACCGACGTGCGCATCGGCTTTATCCCGCTGACCGACTGCGCCTCGGTGGTGATGGCCGCCACGCTCGGGCTGGACAAGAAATACGGCATCAAGATCACGCCGACCAAGGAAGCCTCCTGGGCCGGCGTGCGCGACAAGCTGGTCAACGGCGAGCTGGACGCGGCGCACGTGCTGTACGGCCTGATCTACGGCGTGCAGCTGGGCATCGGCGGCCCGAAAAAGGACATGGCCGTGCTGATGAACCTGAACCACAACGGCCAGGCCATCACGCTGTCGTCCAAGCTCGCCGAGAAAGGCGTCAAGGACGGCGCCAGCCTGAAGGCGCTGATGATGAAGGAGAAGCGCGACTACACCTTCGCCCAGACCTTCCCCACCGGCACGCATGCGATGTGGCTGTACTACTGGCTGGCGGCCAACGGCATCAACCCGATGCAGGACGCCAAGGCGATCACGGTGCCGCCGCCGCAGATGGTGGCCAATATGCGCGTGGGCAATATGGACGGCTTCTGCGTGGGCGAGCCCTGGGGCGCGCGCGCCATCGCCGACAAGATCGGCTTTACCGCCGAGACCACGCAGGCCATCTGGAAGAGCCATCCGGAGAAGACCCTGGGCACCACCGCGGAGTTCGTGCAGAAGTACCCCAACACCGCGCGCGCGATGGTGGCCGCGGTGCTGGAGGCATCGAAGTTCATCGATGCGTCGGCCTCCAACCGCCGCAAGACCGCCGAGACCATCGCCGCCAAGTCCTACGTCAACACCGACATGGACATCATCCTGGACCGCATGCTGGGCCGCTACAACAACGGCCTGGGCAAGACCTGGGACGACCCCGACGCGATGAAGTTCTACCAGGACGGCAGCGCCAACTACCCATACCTGTCCGACGGCATGTGGTTCCTGACGCAGCACAAGCGCTGGGGCCTGCTGAAGGAACATCCGGACTATCTCGCCGTGGCCAGGCAGGTCAACCGCATCGACGTCTACAAGCAGGCCGCCGCCGCCGCCCAGGTGCCGCTGCCCAAGAGCGACATGCGCAGCGCCAAGCTGATCGACGGCGTGGTCTGGGACGGCAAGGACCCCAAGGCCTACGCCGACGGTTTCAAGATCAAGGCCTGACGCAAGCCTTCCCCCACTGATCCGCAGTGCCCCTGACGAAAGGAGCCAGACGTGAATGCCATTGCCCACCCCACACCCGATGGTGCAACCATAGCCACCCCCGCCGACCCCGACATCAAGGAGCGGGCGCGCCGGCGCGAGCAGGAAATCGCCGCGCAGGCCCGGCGCGCCCAACGCCGCGAGGCGGTCGCCGCGCTGGTGCTCAAGGCTGTGCCGCCGGCACTGGGCTTTGCCCTGTTCGTGCTGGCCTGGCACGGCATCGCCACGATGATCCCGGCCATCCCCACGCCGCAGGCCACATGGAACGCCGCGGTGCCGCTGTTTGCCGACCCGTTCTACCGCAACGGGCCCAATGACCAGGGCATCGGCTGGAACGTGCTGGCATCGCTGGCGCGCGTCGCGGCGGGCTTCGGCCTGGCCGCGCTGGTCGGCATCCCGGCCGGCTTCCTGATCGGGCGCTTTGCCTTCCTGAACGCGATGACCGCGCCGGTGATCAGCCTGCTGCGCCCGGTCTCGCCGCTGGCGTGGCTGCCGATCGGCCTGCTGCTGTTCAAGGCCGCCAACCCGGCCGCGATCTGGGCGATCTTTATCTGCTCGATCTGGCCGATGGTGATCAACACCGCGGTGGGCGTCACGCGCGTGCCGCAGGACTACCTGAACGTGGCGCGCGTGCTGGACCTGTCGGAATGGAAGGTGTTCACGCGGGTGCTGTTCCCCGCGGTGCTGCCCTACATGCTGACCGGCGTGCGGCTGTCGATCGGCACCGCGTGGCTGGTGATCGTCGCGGCCGAGATGCTGACCGGCGGCACCGGCATCGGCTTCTGGCTGTGGGACGAATGGAACAACCTGAAGGTCGAGCACATCGTGATCGCGATCTTCGTGATCGGCATCATCGGGCTGCTGCTGGAGCACGCGCTGCTGGCGCTGGCCCGGCGCTTCAGCTACGGCACCAACTGATACGCGGGGAGAATCGCCATGGACAAGTTCGTCAGCATCGAAAACGTCGGCCAGACCTTCAAGACCCGCAAGGGCCCGTTCGTCGCCCTGCGCGATATCAACCTGCATATCGCCGAGGGCGAGTTCATCACGCTGATCGGCCATTCCGGCTGCGGCAAGTCCACGCTGCTGAACCTGGTCGCGGGACTGGCCACGCCCACCACCGGCGCGCTGATCTGCGCCGGACGCGAGATCGCCGGGCCGGGGCCGGAGCGCGCGGTGGTGTTCCAGAACCATTCGCTGCTGCCGTGGCTGACGTGCTTCGAGAACGTCTACCTGGGCGTGGAGCGCGTCTTCGCCGCCAGCGAGAGCAAGCCGCAGCTCAAGGCGCGCACGCACGACACGCTGGCGCTGGTGGGCCTGACGCACGCCGAGAACAAGTACCCGCATGAAATCTCCGGCGGCATGAAGCAGCGCGTGGGCATTGCCCGCGCGCTGGCGATGGCGCCCAAGGTGCTGCTGATGGACGAGCCCTTCGGCGCCCTCGATGCGCTCACGCGCGCGCACCTGCAGGACGAGCTGATCAAGATCGTCGCGCGCACGCGCAGCACGGTGGTGATGGTGACCCACGACGTCGACGAGGCCGTGCTGCTGGCCGACCGCATCGTGATGATGACCAACGGCCCGGCCGCGACCATCGGCGAGATCCTGAAGGTGGCCCTGCCGCGCCCGCGCGACCGCGTCGCGCTGGCCGATGACAAGGCCTATCACGCCTGCCGCACCGCGGTGCTGGACTTCCTCTACCGCAAGCAACGCAACCCGGCGCTGCAGGAAGCCGCGTAGTCTCCTCAGGAGGCGATGCGCGGTGACCGGCGGCGGTGGGCGCGGCGGCCTGGCTCCGCTATCATGAACCCAGAACAGACAACCCCCACGCCGCCATGACCACGCCAGCCACGTCCTTCCCTGCTGCCCGCTATATCAAGGAGATCGGCCGCGGCGTCAACGGCGCCCGGGCGCTGCCGCGCGAAGACGCACAGGCCCTGTTTGACGCCATGCTGGCCGGGCGCGTCTCGGACCTGGAGCTTGGCGCCATCCTGATGGCCTACCGCATCAAGGGCGAGGCCCCGCACGAACTGGCCGGCATGCTGGAAGCCGCCCATGCGCACTGCCAGCCGCTGCCGGCGCCGCCTGACCGGCAGGTGGTGGTGATCCCCAGCTACAACGGCGCGCGCAAGCAACCCAACCTGGTGCCGCTGCTGGCACTGCTGCTGGCGCGCGAAGATGTCCCCGTGCTGGTGCACGGCACGCGCCTGTTCAATGGCCGCGTGACCAGCATGACGCTGTTCGAGGCGCTGGGCGTGCCCTTGTGCGCGACTACCGACGAGGCCTCGGCACGGCTGCGCGAGGGCAGCGACCTCGGGCCGCTGGCGGTGCTGCCGGTGGATGTGCTGTCGCCCGGGCTGTCGCAGCTGCTGGAGCGGCGCACCGTGATCGGCCTGCGCAATTCGTCGCATACGGTGGCCAAGATGCTGCAGCCAGTGGGCGAGCATTCGCCCGCGGAAGGGTTGCGCCTGTACAGCTACACCCACCCCGAATACCGCGAGACGCTGACCGACTACTTCTCGCATGAGCCCGCCAACGTGCTGCTGGCACGCGGCACCGAGGGCGAAGTGGTGGCCGATGCGCGCCGCACCAGCCGCATCGACTGGCTGCATGAGGGGCACCAGCAGACGCTGGTCGATCCGGCCGTGGGTTCGCTGGCCGAAGTGCCTGAACTGCCGCCCGGCAGCGACGCCGGCCAGACCGTGGCCTGGGTCCGGCGCGTGCTGGACGGCGCGGCGCCGGTGCCGGCACCGATCGCGATCCAGGTCGAGGCCATCTGCGAATGCCTGCGGCAAGGCACCCACGTGACCTGGGCCAGCCCGGTCTGAGCCAGCCCCGGGACCGCTGTCAGGGCTTGCGCGGGGGCAGTGGGATGCGCTCGGTCTCGCCCGGCACGTGCGGGAACTGATCGTCCTCCCAGCGCTGGGCGGCGGCTTCGATCGCCACCTTGCTGCTGGCAACGAAATTCCAGTAGATAAAGCGGTGCCCGTCGGTCGGGTCGCCACCCAGCAGCATCACGCGCGACGGCGCCGTGGCCGTCAGCGTCGCGGGCTGGCCCGGCGTGAGCACCACCATATGCTCGGCCGGCAGCGGCTCGCCGTCGAGCGCCACCGCGCCATCCACCGGATAGATGCCCCGCTCGGCATGATCGGCCGGGATCTCCACGCTCGCGCCCGCATCCAGCTCAATCGCCACATACAGGGTGCGGCTGAAGACCTTGACCGGAGAGATCTGGCCAAAGGCATCGCCCGCAATCACCACCATGCGCACGCCCGGCCGCTCGATCTGCGGCAGCGTGGCGGCGGGATGGTGGAAGAACGACGGCTCGGCACCCTCATGCTCCTGCGGCAGTGCCACCCAGGTCTGGATGCCGTGCAGGCGGGCCCCGGCGGGGCGCACATGCTCGGGCGAGCGTTCCGAGTGCACGATGCCGCGCCCGGCGGTCATCCAGTTGACGTCGCCCGGGCGGATCGCCTGGTCGCTGCCCAGGCTGTCGCGGTGGATGATCTCGCCCTCGAACAGGTAGGTGACCGTGGCCAGCCCGATATGTGGATGCGGGCGCACGTCAGCGCCGGCGCCCGGCGGCAGCTGCACCGGCCCCATATGGTCGAAGAAGATAAACGGCCCGACGGTCTGGGTCGCCGCGGCGGGCAGCAGCCGGCGCACGGTGAAATCGCCCAGGTCGCGCACATGCGGCTTGAGCAAGTGTTCGATAGCAGACATAACTCCTCCGGTGGAATAAGAGAGGCTCGCAAGAATGCCAGCGCGCCGCAGCTTGGTCGAGTGTAGCCGCTGCTGCAACAAATCATTGCAGCAGCGGGCAGAACCCCCGTGCCCCGCACCGCTCTAATATCCAGTGCGCCGAACCGTGGGTATCGTTCTCGCCGCTCGAAGTGGAAAATAGCTATGCCATCGGCAAGAGCAATCGAGGGGAACTATCACGGCCATCGGGGCTCCAATTAGCACTCACCCGGCCTGAGTGCTAATATGTGTTGCAGTGCCACCGCCCCCAAAGGCGCGGCACCCCGGCAACAGAACCGCCGGATGCGAAAGGAGCCATTGAGTGAACGCAGTCTTGTCTGCCGACCAAACCCTGAATAACCGTCTGCCGACGGCACCCCGGAGCACGGGCAGCTTTGCGCTGACCTTCCCGGCCACCGTTGGCAACCTCGACAGCTATATCCAGGCTATCCACCGGATTCCGCTGTTGACCGCGGAGGAAGAGCAGCGCCTGGCGCGCGAGCTCCGCGACCACGATTCCGTTGATGCTGCCCGCCAGATGGTGATGTCCCACCTGCGCCTGGTGGTGTCGATCGCCCGCCAGTACCTGGGCTACGGCCTGCCGCACGCCGACCTGATCCAGGAAGGCAATATCGGCCTGATGAAGGCCGTGAAGCGCTTCGACCCCGACCAAGGCGTGCGCCTGGTGTCGTACGCGATGCACTGGATCAAGGCCGAGATCCACGAATACGTGCTGAAGAACTGGCGCATGGTCAAGGTGGCCACCACCAAGGCCCAGCGCAAGCTGTTCTTCAACCTGCGCAGCCACAAGCAGGGCGCGCACACGTTCACGCCGGAGCAGGTCGAGGCCGTGGCGCGCGAGCTGAACGTCAAGCCCGAAGAAGTGATGGAGATGGAAACCCGCCTGTCGGGCGGCGACCTGGCGCTGGAAGGCCAGATCGACGACGGCGAAGAGGAATTCGCCCCCATCGCCTACCTGGCGGACAACCACAACGAGCCCACCCGCGTGCTGGAAGCCAAGCGCCATGACCGCATGCAGGTCGAGGGCCTGGAAGAGGCGCTGGGCAAGCTGGACGAACGCAGCCGCCGCATCATCGAGGCGCGCTGGCTGCACGTCGAGGACGACGGCTCGGGCGGCGCCACGCTGCATGAACTGGCTGACGAGTTCGGCGTCTCGGCCGAGCGCATCCGCCAGATCGAGGCCGCGGCCATGAAGAAGATGAAGGGGGCGCTGCAGGCGTTCGCCTGATCCGCCCCCCCCAGCCATGCAAAAGGCCGGTCCACTGGACCGGCCTTTTTGTTGCCCGCGAGAGGGCGAGTGCGACGTTATGCCGCACCCCTTCCCTCCCTTTCACGTCACGACAGCAGCTGTTTCAGGTCGTGCGCGATCGGATCCGGACCCTGGCCGTGGCGGATGAACAGCCGCAGCTTGCCCTCCGGGTCGAACACATAGCTGCCCGCGGAGTGGTCCACCGTGTAGTTGTTCGGGGAGCTGCCCGGCACCTTGGCGTAGAACACCTTGAAGTCCTTGGTCACCTTCTGCAGTGCGGCTTCGTCGGCCGGGCGCAGCCCCACGAAGCGCGCATCGAAGGCCGGCACGTACTGGGCCAGCAGCGCCTGCGTGTCGCGTTCCGGGTCCACCGTGACGAACAGCACCTGCACGCGGTCGGCGTCCGGGCCCAGTTTCTCCATCACCGCCTTCAGTTCGGCCATCGTTGTCGGGCACACGTCCGGGCAGTGGGTGTAGCCGAAGAACATCACCACCGCCTTGCCCTTGAAGTCGGCGATGGTGCGCACCTTGCCGTGATGGTCGGTCAGCGAGAAGTCCTTGCCGAAGTCCGCCGCGCCGGTGATGTCGACATTGCGGAACGAGGCCTTCTGCTGCCCGCAGGCAGCCACGGCCAGCGCAAGCGCTGCCAGCAGGGAAAAGCGGCGGAAGGCGGCGAACAGGCCGGAGGCGGGGCTTAGGCGGGGCATGCGGCGGAAACCGGTCAGGGGTGGGAGGAAACAGCGGCACCGGAGGGCGGCGACATCACGCAGTATCGCCGATCGTGCCGCCACGCTGCGCCGGCCGCGACAAGATGCCGCAGCCGGTGGACCACAGGTCAGACCTGCGGCACGAACTTGAAATAGTGATCGACCAGCAGCGCGGCGAACAGCAGCGACAGGTACAGGATCGAGAAGCGGAAGGTGCGCTGCGCCAGCTCGTCTGAATAGTTGCGGTACATCTTCCAGGCGTAGGCCAGAAAACCCGCGCCCAGCGCCAGCGCGGCCGCCAGGTAGATATAGCCGCTCATGCCGTAGACAAAGGGCAGCAGCGTCGCGGCGATCATGATCAGCGTGTACAGCAGGATATGCAGCAGCGTGTAGCGCTCGCCGTGCGTGACCGGCAGCATCGGCAGGCCGGACTTGGCGTAGTCGGCGCGGCGGTACAGCGCCAGGGCCCAGAAGTGCGGCGGGGTCCAGGTGAAGATGATCAGCACCAGGAACCAGGCTTCGGCCGGCACCTCGCCCGCCACCGCGGCCCAGCCCAGCGCCGGCGGCATCGCCCCGGACAGCCCGCCGATCACGATGTTCTGCGGCGTGGCCGGCTTGAGCAGGATGGTGTAGACCACCGCGTAGCCGAGGAAGGTGGCAAAGGTCAGCCACATCGTCAGGTCGTTGGCGTAGACGTGCAGCAGCCACATGCCGGCGCCGCCCAGGATGGCGGAGAACACCAGGGTCTGCGGCGTGGTGATCTCGCCGGTGGCCGACGGGCGCCATGCGGTGCGGCGCATCAGCGCGTCGATCTTCTGCTCGACCAGGCAATTGATGGCAAAGGCCGCGCCGGCCAGCAGCCAGATGCCGGCGGCGCCGCCGATCAGCACGCGCCACGGCACCATGCCGGGCGTGGCCAGGAACATGCCGATGATGGCGCAGAACACGGCCAGCTGCGTCACGCGCGGCTTGGTCAGGGCGGCATATTGTCGGGCAAGGTGCCGTATCCGGCTCAACTTGCCCAGCGAATGGGGGTGGGTAGCGGTAACCACGGAAGGGGTCTTGTCTTTCATGTGGCGCGGGCGGCGTTCGGCACGGCAGCGGGGGCGCCGGCGGCCCGCATCGTGAGCCCTGCAAGCCCTGTATTGTAGTGGAGGCGGACCAGCAGCAGCAGGAGCAGCGCCGCGCCGCCGTTGTGCGCAACCGCGGCCACCAGCGGCCAGTCGAACACGATATTGGACATCCCGGTGGCCAGTTGAAGTACCAGCGTGCCCAGCAGCCAGCCGGCCGCGCGCTCCAGCCCTTCAAGCCGGCGCGCGCGCAGGCCGAGCCACGCCAGGTAGCCCAGCACGACAAAGGCAAAGCCGCGGTGGACCCAGTGGATCGCCACCAGCGCCACGTGCGGGATGAAGTCGCCGTCGGCGGTCATGCCCAGCTGGCGCCACAGCGTGAAGCCGTGGCGGAAATCCATCTCGGGCACCAGCTGGCCGTTGCACAGCGGGAAGTCGGTACAGGCCAGCACCGCGTAGTTGGTGCTGACCCAGCCCCCCAGGAAGATCTGGATCACCAGCAGCAGCAGGCCGATGCGCACCGGCCAGCGCAGCCGCGCCGCCTGCGCCGCGACCGGGTGCGGCGGATCGTTGCGCGAGCCCAGCTGGATCAGCACGGCCAGCAGGGCCATGCCCAGCATCAGGTGCGTGACCACGATGACGGGCTGCAGCTTCAGGGTCACGGTGAAGGCGCCGAACGCGCCCTGCACGCACACCAGCAGCAGCACCCCGGTGGCGAACCACGGCGACTGCTTCAGCTCGCGCCGCTTGACCCATGCCAGCACCATCAGCGTGATGATCAGCACCCCGACCGCCATGGCGAAGTAGCGGTGGATCATCTCGATCCACGCCTTGGCCAGCGTCACCGGGCCGCTGGGCAGCGCGGTCTCGGCCGCGCGGATCGGCTCCATCGCGGCGTGCGGGTTGGAGTGCCCGTAGCAGCCGGGCCAGTCCGGGCAGCCCAGGCCGGAGTCGGTCAGGCGCGTGAAGCTGCCGAACATGATCAGGTCCAGCGTCAGGAACGCCGTGATCCAGGCGAGCTTGCGGTACTTGTTGCGGTCCCCTTTCACCAGCACGTAGGACAGCGGGAACAGCGCGATCAGGATGCCGATGATGGCCAGTTGCAGCAGCATGCCGTCCCCTTTAGCCGATGCGCGAGACCTTGAGCAGCTTCTTCAGGTCGCCGCTCAACTTCTTGGGGTCCGGATCCTGCGGGAAACGCATCATCAGGTTGCCCAGCGGGTCGACCAGGAACAGCGTGTCCTCGGCGCGCTTGCCGGGCTCGGCCGGCAGCCATTGCTGCGCGGCCTGGCGGTCGATGCGCAGGAAGCGCACACCGGCGTAGGGCTCGTTGTAGGCAGCGGTCAGGCGCTCGTCGATCTTGCCGTCGTCGGTCACCAGCCACACCGGCACGATGCGTTCGCGGTCCTGGCCCTGCCCGGCGCGAATCTGGCGGATGGTGAAGAGCTTCTTCGCGCAGGCCTCGTCGCAGGCGGACGGATCGGCGGTCACCAGCAGCCACTTGCCGCGGAACTGCTCCAGCGGCACGGCCCGGCCCTGCTCGTCGGTGACGCGCACCGGCGGCATCGGCCGCTGCGGGTCGACCAGCGCGCCGTAGTTGGTGGCGCCGCCGCGCGGCTTGATGACGTAGTAGGTGAAGTAAGAGGCGATCACCGGCGACGCGCACACCAGCAACAGCATCAGCATCTGCAGGCGGCCGCGGCGCGTGCGCGCATCGATGCGGGTATCCGGCGGCGAGGCCGCGGCGGCCGGGGCGGAGTCTTGCTGTGCCATGGAGTACGTCTGTCCTTTGTCTTCGGCGAGCGCATGCGCCCGGTTCATTCGAGTTACGGTGCGGCCACCCGGCGCGCGCGGCGCCAGCCCAGCACGACCACCAGCACCACCGTCAGCGCGGCCAGCCCGAACCACTGGAAGGCATAGCCGTAGTGCCGGTCCGCGCCCAGGTCGGCCGGGGCCCAGTCGCGCGCCAGGCCGTCGCCGGTGTCGCTGCGCTGCTCCAGCACCAGCGGGTGCAGCGCCAGGCCGGTTTCGGCCGCATAGGCAGCGATGTCCAGGTTCTGGCGGATCTTGCTGCCGGCGGCGTCCTGGCCCAGGCTATAGACCCGCGGCACGGCCGCCAGTGCCGTGCCTTCGATCGTTACCTCGCCCTCGGGCGTGGGGAACGGCGCAATCCGGGTGCGGTCCTGGGCATCGCGCGGCAGCCAGCCGCGCAGCACCAGCACCGCCTGCATGGCGCCGGCGGCACCCGCGGGCGCCGGCGAGGCGGCTGAAATCCGCAGCGGTGTCAGCACCAGGAAGCCGGCGCGGCTATCCCCGGGGCTGCTGACATTGCCGTGGGGGCGATTATCCAGCAATACGGTGCGGGCCGTGTCAAAGCGCCCGGTCACGCGGACCGTGCGGTCGGTCACAACTTGCGGCAGCGGGGCGGTGCCCAGCACCACCGGCGGCTGCGCCGACAGCGCCTGCAGCCGCGCCGCGCGCGCCTCCTTCTCGTGCGCGCGGTTGAGCTGCCAGTTGCCCAGCACGCAGGTCACGGCGATCACCACCAGCGCGGCGGCCAGCGGCAGCGGGCTGAAGAAGCGGCGCACTGTCATCGCCAGGCGGGACCACAACGCGGGCCGGTGCGATAATGGGTCTTCCCGTCGCTCTTTGCCCCGACCTGCCCCGCCATGCGCTTTGTCATCCTCGTTGCCTTCATCCTGATCATCGCCAGCCTGGCCTCCGCCCTGTTCTTCATGATGCGCGACCGCGGCACGACGCCCAACATGATGCGCTCGCTGATGCTGCGAGTCGGGTTCTCGGTGGCGCTGTTCCTGTTCATCCTGTTCTCGAACTGGATGGGCTGGATCCACAGCACGGGCATCCGCATGGCGCCCTGAACGCCAGGACGCGGGCACCAGGCTCGCAAAAGACAAACGCCGCAGGCTGGACAACCTCCTGCGGCGTTTCTCTTTTGCGTTGGCGCCGACGGCCCCCGGGGGGGCGCCGGCGGGTACGGCAGCCGGATTTACAGCCAGTACACCACGACGTAGAGGAACAGCCACACCACGTCAACAAAGTGCCAGTACCAGGCAGCGCCTTCGAACGCAAAGTGGTGGTCAGGCGTGAAGTGGCCCTTCAGCACGCGGACCAGCACCACGGCCAGCATGATCGCGCCCATGGTGACGTGGAAGCCGTGGAAACCGGTCAGCAGGAAGAAGGTCGAGCCGTAGATGCCCGAGGTCAGCTTCAGGTTCAGTTCCGAGTAAGCGTGCATGTACTCGTACACCTGCAGGCACATGAAGATCGCGCCCAGCAGGATGGTCAGCACCATGCCCTGGATCAGCTGGCTGCGCTTGCCGGCCAGCAGCGCGTGGTGCGCCCAGGTCAGCGTCAGGCCGGACATCAGCAGCAGCGCAGTGTTGATGGTCGGGATCGGCCACGGACCCATGGTCTGGAAGCTTTCCACCACGCCTGCCGGGCCGGTGTTGGGCCATACCGCGGCAAAGTCGGGCCACAGGATCTTGTTGTTCAGGTCGCCCAGCCAAGGCATGGCGATGGTGCGGGCATAGAACAGCGCGCCGAAGAAGGCCGCGAAGAACATCACCTCCGAGAAGATGAACCAGCCCATCGACCAGCGGAACGACAGGTCGATGTTCTTGCCATACAGGCCGCCCTCGGACTCGCTGATGGCGTCGCCAAACCAGCTCTTGAGCACGAACAGGAACCACAGCAGGCCGAAGCCGCACACGTACGGCGCCCAGGGCTGCCCGTTTACCCAACCGGCGGCGCCCGCGCCCGTCAGCAGCAGGCCGAAGCTTGCCGTGATCGGGTGGCGCGACGGGCCCGGTACGAAGTAGTACGGAGCGTTTGCGCGATTCGCACTCATTCTTTTATCTCCAGCTCAGAGTCTTTGATTCAGTATTCGTGATCCGCGCTTTGGCACTGCGGGCCGCCCACTCCTCTGGGCCAGCCCCGCCGCCGCGGTTGCTTTGTTCTGCGACTGCTTTTGTTGTCTACCCTTCCTGCCCTGCTATCCCGCTGCCTGTCCCACCACGATGCGCACGATGACCACCAGCACCGCGATGAAGATGGCCGCCGCGATCACTCCGGCGATCACCACATGCACCGGGTTCAGCCGGGCCATGTCGCGCTCGTGCTCGGCGCCCTTGCGCAGGCCGATGAACGACCACAGCACCGCGCGCATGGTCTGCCCGAACGACATCTTGCGCTTGACCGCGTCCTTCATCTCATCCATCGTCCGTCCTCCTCAGCCCCGGCATGCGCCGCGGCCGCTTCAGATGCCCTTGCCGGCCGGTGCCGGCTGCGGCGCCAGCTGGCCCTCGGGCGCCTGCGCCACCGGAGCACCCACCTCGAAGAAGGTGTATGACAGCGTAATGTTCTTCACATCCCTGGGCAGCGCGGGATCGATCACGAACACCACCGGCATCTCGCGCGCCTCTTTCGCCTTGAGCGTCTGCTGCTTGAAGCAGAAGCACTCCAGCTTCATGAAATACTGGGTCGCCTGCTTGGGCGCGTAGCTCGGGATGGCCTGCGCCGAGATATCGCGCGGCTGCCCGTTGGCCACCTCATAGACGATCGTCGCCATCTCGCCCGGGTGCACTTCCATGCTGTTCTTCACCGGCCGGAAGGCGAAGGGCCCGCGCGCGTTGGAGTCGAACTCCACCGTGATGGTGCGGCTCTTGTCGACCTGCGTGTTCTTCACCGCACCGTGCAGCTCGCGCGTGGTGATCACGTTGATGCCGGTGATCTCGCAGATCTTCTTGTACAGCGGCACCAGCGCGTAGCCGAAGCCGAACATCACGGCCACGATCACGACCAGGCGCAGCATCATGCCGCGGTTGAACCGCTTATCCGCTTCCCTGCCAGCCTGCTGGTCGATGCTCATCTCGCTACCCTGCCGCCTCAGCCAAGAAACATCATCTTGGCGAAGAACCCCAGAAAGAAAACCACCACGATCGACAGCAGGATCAGGCCAAGGCGCCGGTTGGCGGCCTTCTGGTCCGGGCGTGACGGGCTTTTGTCTGGAGACTGCATAGCTGCTTCTGTTGCCTGCCGGCGCGGGAGACGGACGCTGCCGCCTCCCGCTGCCTGATTACGCTGGCCGCGCCTTAGCGGACCTGCGGGGGAACTTCAAAGGTGTGGAACGGCGCCGGCGACGGCACGGTCCACTCCAGGCCCTCGGCGCCATCCCAGGGCTTGTCGGCGGCCTTCTCGCCACCGCGGTACGACGGCAGCACCACGAAGAAGAAGAAGTACACCTGCATCAGGCCGAAGCCCAGCGCGCCGATCGACGCGATCGCATTGAAGTCCGCGAACTGGGTCGGGTAGTCGGCATAGCGGCGCGGCATGCCGGCCAGGCCCAGGAAGTGCATCGGGAAGAAGGTCACGTTGAAGAAGATCATCGAACCCCAGAAGTGGATCTGGCCGCGGGTTTCGTTGTACATGAAACCGCTCCACTTCGGACCCCAGTAGTAGAAGCCCGCGAACAGCGCGAACAGCGAGCCGGCCACCAGCACATAGTGGAAGTGCGCCACGATGAAGTAGGTGTCCTGCAGCTGGATGTCGACCGGGGCCACGGCCGGCATCAGGCCGGTGAAGCCGCCGATGGTGAACACGAAGATGAAGCCGATCGAGAACAACATCGGGGTCTCGAAGCTCATCGAGCCGCGCCACATGGTGGCGATCCAGTTGAAGATCTTCACGGCGGTGGGCACCGCGATCAGCATGGTCGCGTACATGAAGAACAGCTGGCCGGTCACCGGCATGCCGGTCGTGAACATGTGGTGGGCCCACACGATGAACGACAGGATGGCGATCGAGGCGGTGGCATACACCATCGAGCTGTAGCCGAACAGGCGCTTGCGGGCAAACGCCGGCACCACCTGCGAGACGATCCCGAACGCCGGCAGGATCATGATGTACACCTCGGGGTGGCCGAAGAACCAGAAGATGTGCTGGTACATCACCGGGTCACCACCACCGGCGGCCGAGAAGAAGCTCGTGCCGAAGTGGCGGTCGGTCAGCACCATGGTGATGGCGCCGGCCAGCACGGGCATCACGGCGATCAGCAGGTAGGCGGTGATCAGCCAGGTCCAGCAGAACATCGGCATCTTCATCAGCGTCATGCCGGGGGCGCGCATGTTGAGGATGGTCACGATGATGTTGATCGAGCCCATGATCGACGACGCGCCCATGATGTGCATCGCGAAGATGGCCATGTCCATGCCCGGGCCCATCTGCACCGACAGCGGCGCATACAGGGTCCAGCCGGCGGCGGTGGCGCCGCCCGGGGCGAAGAACGAGCCGGCCAGCAGCAGCGCGGCCGGCGGCAACAGCCAGAAGCTGAAGTTGTTCATGCGCGCGAACGCCATGTCGGACGCGCCGACCTGCAGCGGGATCATCCAGTTGGCGAAGCCGACGAAGGCCGGCATGATCGCGCCGAACACCATCACCAGGCCGTGCATGGTGGTGAACTGGTTGAACAGCTCTGGGCGGAAGAACTGCAGGCCCGGCTCGAACAGCTCCAGGCGGATCAGCAGTGCCAGCACGCCGCCCGACAGCAGCATGATGAACGAGAACAGCAGGTACAGCGTACCGATGTCCTTGTGGTTGGTGGCGAACAGCCAGCGGCGCCAGCCATGCGGGTGGTCGTGCGCGTGGTCGTCATGCGCATGGTCGTGCGGATGGGCGAGCGCGTCCGGGGTAGCAGTACTCATCGCAAATGCTCCTCTAATCCTGTTCTGTCTTCAGCGGGTCAGCCCGCGACGCGGTTGCCCGCGAGGCTGGCCTGCTTGTCAGCCTTGTCGGCCGGCTTGGCTTCGGCCTTCGGCGCTGCGCCGCCTGCCGCGCCGCCGCCCTCGGGGAACTTGCCCGCACGGGCACCCACGAAGTCGCTCGGCTGGACCACTTCACCCGTCTTGTTGCTCCAGGCGTTGCGCGTATAGGTCATGACCGAGGCCAGCTCGGTGTCTGAGAGCTGCTTCCACGACGGCATGCCGCCCTTGCCTTCCAGCATGACGTGCATCTGGCCGGCCTTCGTGCCGTTCACGATCTTGGAGCCGTCCAGCGCCGGGAAGGCGCCGCCGCCCTTACCGTTGGGCTGGTGGCAGACCGCGCAGTTGGCGGCGTAGATCTTCTCGCCACGCACCTTCGACTCGTCCAGCGTCCAGGTCTTGTTGGGATCGTCGGCCTTGGCCGCCAGCTCCTTCTTCTTGCCGTCGACCCACTTGGTGTAGTCGGCGTCCGAGACCACGCGCACCACGATCGGCATGAAGGCGTGTTCCTTGCCGCACAGCTCGGCGCACTGGCCGCGGTACACGCCGATCTTCTCGGCCTTGAACCAGGTGTCGCGCACAAAGCCGGGGATCGCATCCTGCTTGACGCCGAAGGCCGGGATCATCCAGGCGTGGATCACGTCGTTGGCGGTGGTGACGATGCGGATCTTCTTGTTGACCGGCACGACCAGCTCGTTGTCCACCTCCATCAGGTAGGTGTTCGACTTGGGCTGCTCGTTGTTGATCTGCTCGCGCGGGGTGGTCAGGGTCGACACGAAGGAGATGCCTTCGCCTTCGCCCTTCAGGTAGTCATAGCCCCACTTCCACTGGTAGCCGGTGGCCTTGATGGTGATGTCGGAGTTGGTGGTGTCCTTCATCGCCACCACGGTCTTGGTGGCCGGCAGGGCCATCGCGATCACGATGATGAACGGGACGATGGTCCAGATCACTTCGACCGTGATGCTCTCGTGGAAGGCAGCAGGCTTGGCACCCTTGGACTTGCGGTGCTTGAAGACGGAATAGAACATCACGCCGAACACCGCGACGAAGATCACAGTGCACATGATCAGCATCATCCAGTTCAACCAGTGAATCTGTTCGGCAATCTTGGTAACCGGCTCGGTCAGGTTGAGCTGGCGCACGGCGGGGCCGCCCGGCATGTCGCTGACCGCGGACGCCGCCTGGCTGGCAAGCAGGGACGCGCCGGCCAGACAAACTGCGGATGCCTTCTTCCACATTTTCATTTGTTATCTACCCAATTTACAGATTCAAATCTGTCCCCGCCGCCGCCACCGCCGCCTCTCAGAGGCGGCGCAAGGCCGCTGCGAGCTCCTGCGCGAACTTGCGTCGCCGGTACGGGTCCACGTGACACCCCACCTGTACCTCACGCCCGCCCGAGCGCAGCGTCACCAGCGCCCGGAACGATTCACCCAGTTCGATCCGCACCCAGCGCGGATTGAATTCCTGGCGCGTCACCCGTCCGGCGCTGGCTGTCTCCACGACCAGCGTGCCGTCGGTGATGCTGACGCGCTCATAGTCTGTCGCATGGCGCGCATACACCAGCAGTGCGATGCCCAGCCCGATCAGCTCGATGCTCGCGAACGGCAGTACGAGCCAGGACCCTTGCCACGCAAAAAACAACGCGATGGCAAGCGAAACCGTGAGGATCGAGAGGTAAAACCAGCCGACCTGGCGTGGACTCAGCGAGCAATTCCGCTTCATCAGCCAGTCGTGGGGCGCGGGGGGAGGTCCGTCGAGATTTCCGCCGGAGTCACCACCTGCCGTCTGGAATGCGATACCCAAGTCTTGCATCGCCAACCACTCTGCATCGGATGCACACCCGGGACGATGGCGTCCGGGCCGCACAGTGCAAGTGCAAAACCAGGACGTTCTTGTGCCAGGGGACCACTGCGACAAACTGGCGCATTATAGGGCGCTTCCCATACACGGACAAGGGCGCGCCTTGACCGGACGGCTTGCGCGCCGCTTGATTCTGTGCATAGGGAAGAGTCCCGCCATCGCCCTGCCCGCCGCGCCGGCGCTATGTTTGCGGTAATCCCGCACCGGCGCAAGTTAACTCTGTTTTAACTTGTCCGACGCGGCCTTGCACGGCCGATCTGGTCCAGCGGCACCACCGCGCGGCCCTGCTCGTCGACCGCCTGGCCGCCACGCGGGGCCAACTTCCAGGCGTGGCCGTAGACGATCTCGAAGGTCAGCGGGATCACGCCATCGGCGTTGCGCCGCCGCTCCAGCGCCTGCGCCAGCGCCTGGTACCAGCCGCGGCCGCGCAGGCCCTGCGGCAGCGCCCCGGCCGGCCCGCGCAGGCCGCCGAAGGCCTGCACCTCGCGCAGCAGCGTGGCGGGGGACTCATAGGTCACGGTCAGCGTCTCCATGTCCATCACCGGGGTGGACCAGCCGCTGTGCACCAGCATGTCGCCGATATCGTGCATGTCGACAAAGCGCAACGTATGGGGTGCATCGTCGACTTCGGCAAAGGCCGCGCGCAGCTCCTTCAGCGTGTCCGGGCCGAACAGCGAGAACAGCACCAGCCCTTCGTCGCGGGCCACGCGGTGCCACTCCGGGAACACGCGGTGCGGCTCCGGATGCCAGTGCAGCGCCAGGTTGGACCACAGCAGGTCGAAGCTCGCGGGCGCAAAGGGCAGTGTGGCAAGATCGCCCTGGACCAGGTCGAAGAGCGGCCGCTTGCCCAGCATGCGGCCGATCCAGCCGGGCCGGCGCTGCGGGTCGCGCTGGCCGGCCTCGGCCAGCATCGCGCCGGAGATGTCCAGCCCGGCAATCTGCGCATCCGGGAAGCGCGCGCGCAGCCCGGCCAGGCCCTGGCCGTGGCCGCAGCCGATATCCAGCGCGCGCTGCGGCGCCAGGCGGATCACTTCCATGCGCTCCTGCATGCGGCGGCCGATCTCGCCCAGCAAAAAGTCCAGCTGGCCGAAGCCGCGGCTGCGCCGGTCGAAGGCGAGCCGGATCAGGCGCGCGGGCGGCAGGAAGGCATCGGGGGAATCAGCGGCATGCAGGGACACGGGCAGACAGGGCAGCAAGAAAACCAGGAACCAGCGCGGGGACAGATACAGGATCAGGCCCGGGCGCCGGATGAACGCGGCCGCCGCGCCCGATGGGCTGCGGCCGGACGGCAAGTATACGCGCGCGCCGCGCTGGCTGCCGGCGCCGCCGGCAAGGTGCTGGCCGGCGCCCGCGAGCTGCTGCTGCCGAGTGCCTGCGCGCTGTGCGGGGCGGTGCAGCGGCAGGTGGTCTGCGCGCCCTGTGCCGCCGACCTGCTGCGCCCGGTGCGGCGCTGCCCCGCCTGCGCGCTGGCGCTGGGGCGCCACTTCCACTGCCCGGCCTGCGCGGCATCGCCCCCGGCCTACGACCATGCCCACACGCTGGGCGACTACGCTTCGCCGCAGGACCAGCTGGTGCTGGCGCTCAAGTTCGGCCACGCCCTGCCGCTGGCAGGCTGGCTCGCGGCCAGGCTGGCTGCGGGACTGCCGGCGACCTGGGCCCAACAGGCCGCGCCCGACCTGCTAGCGCCGATCCCGCTGTCGCCGCAACGGCTGGCCGCGCGCGGCTTCAACCAGGCCTGGGAAATCGCGCGGCCGCTGGCGCGCCACCTGGGCCTGCGCGCCGACCCGATGCTGCTGCAGCGCCAGCGCGACACCGGCAGCCAGCGCGCGCTGGACCTGGCCGCCCGGCAGGTGAACCTGCGCGGCGCCTTCAGGCTGACGCGCGCCGTGCGGCTGGACGGCCTGCACGTGGCGCTGGTGGACGATGTGATGACCTCCGGCGCCACCCTGCACGAGGCCACCACCGTGCTCAAGGCGCATGGCGCGGCCTGCGTCAGCGTGATCGTCGCGCTGCGCACGCCGTAGCGTCTGGATGACAGTGGCCGGTGCGCGCGGTAAGCTGCGCACCGTTCTGACGAAGGGCGCAGCGCGCCCGCCATCCCCCCGCATCATGTTCAATGTCGTCCTGGTCGAACCGGAAATCCCGCCCAATACCGGCAATGTGATCCGCCTTTGCGCCAACACCGGCGCGCAGCTGCACCTGGTCAAACCCCTGGGTTTTCCGCTGGAAGACGCGCGCATGCGCCGCGCGGGACTGGATTACCACGAGTACGCCACCATGCGCGTGCATGAAAGCTGGGACGCGCTGATGGCCAGCGAGCAGCCCGACCCGGCGCGCATGTTCGCGCTGACCACGCGCGGCTCGACGCCGTTCGGCCAGGTGGCGTTCCGGCCGGGGGACTGGTTCGTGTTTGGTTCCGAGACGCGCGGGCTATCACCGGAGCGGCGCGACTGGTTCCCGCCCGCGCAGCGCATCCGGCTGCCGATGCGGCCTGACAACCGCAGCCTGAACCTGTCGAACACGGTCGCCGTGGTGGTGTTCGAGGCGTGGCGCCAGAATGGGTTCGAAGGCGGCAGCTGAGCCGCCCGGCCAGCGCCTACTCCGGCTGCACGCCGGCGGCGCGGATCACCTTGTCCCAGCGTGCCTTCTCGCTCACCATGGTCTGGCGCAGCGAGGCTGGCGCGGTGCCGGCCGGCACGAAATACTGCGCGCGCATCTTGTCGCGCACGTCGGCGCTGCCGATGATCGCCACCAGCTCGCGGTAGAGCCGGTCGATCACAGCCTGCGGCGTGCCCGCCGGCGCCAGCACCGCCTGCCAGGAAATCGCCTCGAAGCCCGGGTAGCCGGATTCCGCCACCGTCGGCACCGACGGCAACACCGCCGTGCGCCCCGTGGTGGTCACGGCCAGCACGCGCAGCTTGCCCGCGTTGACCTGCGGCATCGCGATCGCCGGCACCATGAAGCCCGCCTGCACCTGCCCGCCCACCATCGCCGTGGTGATCTGCGGGAAGCCGGGGTACGGCACGTGCTGCAGGTCGATGCCCGCCATCGCCTTCAGTTGCTCCATCGCCAGGTGCGAGGCGCTGCCGTTGCCGGGCGAGCCATAGTTCAACTCAGCCGGCTTCGACCGTGCCAGCGCGACGAACTCGCGCAGGTTGTGCACCGGCAGGCGTGCATCCACCACCAGCACGTTGGGCGAGGTCGCCACCAGCGTGACCGGCGCCAGCTGGCGGAACGGGTCGTAGTTCAGGTTGCGCGACAGCGTCGGCGCGGTCACCAGCGGGCCGTTGATGGTGAACAGCAGCGTATAGCCGTCGGGGGCGGCGCGCGCCACCATGCCGGTGCCGATATTGCCGCCGGCGCCGGGACGGTTTTCCACCACCACAGGCTGGCCCAGCGCGGCGGCCAGTTTTTCGGTCACGATGCGCGCGATCAGGTCGGGCGACGAGCCCGGCGGGAACGGCACCACCATGCGGACCGGCCGCGCGGGCCAGGGTTGGGCGAAGACGCTGCCGGAAGTCCCGGCGGCGCAGGCAGTCGCCAGCGCGATCAGCGCTTGTCGTCGTGTGGGCATGCGGTGCAGAGGATCAGGAGGTGGGTACGCGGGTAGTCATTCGTCGCGCGCGTCGCGCTGCAGCAGCTGCGCCACCGCATCGGCGGCGCTCAGCCCGTCGAACAGCACCGCGCAGACCGCGCGGGCGATCGGCATCTCGACGCCGTGCGTGGCGGCCAGCTCGGCCACCGCCTGGGCGCAGCGCACGCCTTCGGCGACGTGGCCCAGCCCGGCCAGGATCTGCTCCAGGCTCTGCCCCGCCGCCAGTTGCTGGCCGACCTTGCGGTTGCGCGACAGGTCGCCGGTGGCGGTCAGGATCAGGTCGCCCACGCCGGCCAGGCCCATGAAGGTCTCGACCCGGCCGCCCAGCGCCAGCCCCAGGCGCGTCATCTCGGCCAGCCCGCGCGTCACCAGCGCGGCGCGGGCGTTCAGGCCCAGGCCCAGCCCGTCGCTGGCGCCGGTGGCGATGGCCAGCACGTTCTTGACCGCACCGCCGACTTCCACGCCGGTCAGGTCGTCGCTGCCGTAGATGCGCATCGCATGATGGTGGAAGGCCGCCTGCGCGCGTTCGGCCAGCGACGGCTCGTTGCCCGCCACGGTCAGCGCGCACGGCAGCCCCAGCGCCACCTCGCGCGCGAAGCTGGGGCCGGTCAGCACGCCGTAGGCAAAGCCCTCGGTGCGCCCGGCGGCATCGAGCTCGGCCCGCACCATCTGGTGCGGCAGCAGGTGGGTGCCGGACTCGAAGCCCTTGCACAGCCACAGCATCGACACTGGCCTGGCGCTGCGCGCGGCCAGCCGGCGCGTCATCTCGCGCAAGCCCGCCACCGGCGTGGCCACCACCACGATGCCGTCCGGGTCGTCCGCGGCATGCGCCACGGCCTGCTCGAAATCCGCCTGCACCGCCAGCCGCCCGGACAGCGTCACGCCGGGCAGGTAGGCGGCGTTCTCACGCGTGGCCGCAATCGCCGCGAGCTGCGCGGGATCGCGTCCCCACAGCACCACGTCGTTGGTGGCCGCGGCATGGCTGGCGAGGGCGGTGCCCCAGGCACCGGCACCGAGGAAGGTCAGTTTCATGGCAGCTCGAACAGAAGATGGCGCGGAGGTTCACGCCACCGATGGTAGTCCAAAGTCAAAACGGGGCCGCAGCCCCGTTTCGATAGTGGCTCAGGACGCCGGAATCAGTGGCGGGCCTGGCTGCCGTCGGGCATCACGATGCCGCTGTTGCCGCCTTCGGCACCCTGGGCTTCTTCCATGGCGGCCTGCAGGCGTTGCTCATACAGCGCCTGGAAGTTGATTTCCGACAGGTGGATGGCCTGGAAGCCGGCGCGGGTGATCACGTCAGCGATATTGCCGCGCAGGTACGGGTACAGGATGGTCGGGCAGGCGATGCCCAGCAGCGGGTCCAGCTGCTCCACCGGCACGTTGCGGATATCGAAGATGCCGGCCTGGTGCGCTTCCACCAGGAAGGCAACCTTGTCCTGCACCTTGGTCGTCACGGTGCCCGTCACCACCACTTCGAAGATCCCTTCCTGCAGCTGCGAAGCGCCGACGTTGACCTGCACTTCCACCGACGGGGCTTCCGATTCCAGGAAGATGCCGGGCGAATTGGGCTGCTCCAGCGACATGTCTTTCAGGTAGACGCGCTGGATGTTGAAGAAGGGTTGATCGTCCTGCTGGGTGTTTTGCTGGTCGCTCATGAAAGGCTTCCGGGAGGATGGGCTGGATGTGCATCGGGCGCGGCGGCTGCAGTCCTTGCGTCGTGCAGGGCTGGCCGGTGCCCGGTTGGAAAACGCATATGGTACATGACGCGGGTGGCGAATTCACCCGCGCCGGGGGTGTGCCGGAACCAGCCCGGCGCGGAATCAGACGATTCCGCGCCAGCGCCGGCGCAACTGGCTCAGGCGGCCAGCAGCGGCACCAGGCCGCCCTGGCGGTCCAGCGCCGAGAGGTCGTCGAAGCCGCCCACGTGGGTCTCGTCGATGTAGATCTGCGGCACGGTGCGGCGACCGGTACGGGCCATCATCTCTTCACGCTTGCCGGGTTCGCGGTCGATCAGGATCTTCTCGATCATTTCCACGCCCTTGGACTTGAGTAGGCGTTCAGCCATCAGGCAATACGGGCACACCACGGTGCTGTACATGACGACACGGGCCATGCGGGTTCTCCTTGAATGCAATGCGCGCGCGGCCCGGCCTGGCCGGGGGGCGCGCGCTGTGACGGATACGGCGGTGCTGCCCGGGATTACTTCACCAGCGGCAGGCCTGCCTGCTGCCAGGCGGCGATGCCGCCCTCGAGCGCGTAGATCTCACTGTAACCGGCTTCCTTCAACGCTGCCTGGGCCTTGCCCGAGCGCTGGCCGGTCTGGCACACGACGATGATGGGGGCAGCCTTGTCCTTTGCAAGGCCGGCCGCGCGCGCGGGCAGGTCGGCCAGCGGCGCGCTCTTGGCTTGCGGCAGGTGACCCTTGGCATACTCGGCGGGCTCGCGGATGTCGACCACGACCGCGCCGCGCTTGTTGATCAGCTGGGTCGCGGCGGCCGTATTGACGGTCTTGCCGCGGGTGCTGCGCGAGATCGCGGGCCAGGCCAGCAGGCCGCCCGAGACCACGGCAAGGGCGATCAGAGCGAGGTTGTTGTAGTCGGCGAAGAAATTCACGTTGGCATTCCGGTAGGTTGGGTCGGCGGCATTATAAAATACGCGGTTTGGCGTCCAGGCCCTGCCGTCGCATGGCCATCCGCCATTGTCGCCTGTCTGAGACATGGGATGTCCACAAGGAACCCATCAGCCCCCTCCAGGTGACGGCGCGGACGCATGCAGGTTACCTACTCTCTGGAAGCAGCAGCATGTACAAGCTCGTCCTCATCCGCCACGGCGAATCCACGTGGAACCTTGAAAACCGCTTTACCGGCTGGGTCGACGTCGACCTGACCGAAACCGGCGCCGACCAGGCGCGCCAGGCCGGCAAGCTGCTCAAGGATGCCGGCCTGGGCTTTGACGTGGCCTATACCTCGGTGCTCAAGCGCGCCATCCGCACGCTGTGGCATGTGCAGGATGAAATGGACCTGATGTGGATCCCGGTGCGCAACGAATGGCGCCTGAACGAGCGCCACTACGGCGCGCTGGCCGGTCTGAACAAGGCAGAAACGGCCGCCAAGTTCGGCGACGAGCAGGTGCTGGTGTGGCGCCGCAGCTATGACACGCCGCCGCCCGCGCTGGAGCCCACCGATCCGCGTGCCTCGTACGACGATCCGCGCTACGCCAATGTGCCGCGCAACGAGATCCCGCTGACCGAGTGCCTGCAGGACACCGTGGCCCGCGTGATGCCGCTATGGAACGAATCCATCGCCCCCGACATCCAATCCGGCAAGCGCGTGGTCATTGCCGCCCATGGCAACAGCATCCGCGCGCTGGTGAAATACCTGGACCAGATCTCGGATGACGATATCGTCGGACTCAATATCCCCAACGGCACCCCGCTCGTCTATGAGCTGGACGCCGACCTGCGCCCCCTGCGCCACTACTACCTGGGTGACCAGGACGCCATCGCCGCCTCGCTGGCGGCCGTGGCCAGCCAGGGCAAGGCACGCTGACGCCGGCCCGGGCGGCCGCGCGCGGATGTGCGGCCGCCCACCCTGAGCAGGGACGGGACAGGCCCTTTTCACCACTCGCACTTATACTGTCGGACAAACCGCCCGGCGCCGGGCGGCCGCAGCCGGCATAATCCCCTTACCGTACACCAGTACTTCGAGTACACGTTCAGGCAGCCCTCATGCGCAAGACGCTCAAGAACATCAGCCTAGTTTCTGTCGGCCTCGTCGCCGGCGTGCTCGCCACGCTGCAGATTTCGGCGACCGCGCAGAATTCATCGGGGCCCTTGCCGCTGGACCAGCTGCGGCTGATGGCCGATATCTTCGGGCAGATCAAGCGCGAGTACGTGGAGCCGGTCGATGACAAGAAGCTGCTGACCGAAGCCATCAAGGGCATGGTCGCCAGCCTCGACCCGCATTCGTCCTACCTCGACGAGAAAGACTTCAAGGAACTGCAGGAAGGCACGCGCGGGCGCTTTGCCGGCCTGGGCATCGAGATCTCGCAGGAAGAAGGCCTGGTCAAGGTGATCAACCCGATCGAGGACACCCCTGCCTTCCGCGCCGGCATCCAGCCGGGCGACCTGATCACCCGCATCGACGACAAGCCCGTGCGCGGCCTGCCGCTGGAGCAGGCGGTCAAGCGCATGCGCGGCGAGCCCGGCACCAAGGTCACGCTGACCATCTACCGCAAGAGCGAGGAACGCACCTTCCCGGTCTCGATCACGCGCGCCGAGATCCGCGTGCAGTCGGTCAAGGCCAAGATGCTGGACAACAATATCGGCTGGATCCGCCTGACCAGCTTCCAGGAACGCACCATCTCCGACCTGTCCCGCAAGCTGGCCGAGCTGGCGCAGAAGAACCCCAACATGAAGGGCCTGGTGCTGGACCTGCGCAACAACGGCGGCGGCGTGCTGCAGGGCGCGGTCGGCGTGGCCGCGGCCTTCCTGCCGGAAGACGCCACGGTGGTGTCCACCAACGGCCAGGTGCCCGATGCCAAGCGCGTGTACAAGGCGACGTACAACAACTACCGCCTGTCGTCGCTGGAAGACGATCCGCTCAAGGACCTGCCCGCGCTCTACAAGAAGATCCCGATGGTGGTGCTGACCAACGCCTACTCGGCCTCGGCCTCCGAGATCGTGGCCGGCGCGCTGCAGGATCATCACCGCGCGCAGATCATGGGCAAGACCACCTTCGGCAAGGGCTCGGTGCAGACCGTGCGCCCGCTGACCAACGACACCGGCATCAAGCTGACCATCGCGTACTACTACACGCCGAGCGGCAAGTCGATCCAGGCCAAGGGCATCCGTCCGGACATCCCGGTCGATCAGAACCCCGAAGGCGATCCGGACGACGCGCTGATCACGCGCGAGATCGACACCGAGCGCCACCTGCACAACAAGCAGGAATCGGAAGAGCCGGAAATGACCGAGCGCGAGCAGCGCCGCGTGGAAGAGCTGCGCCGCCTGGAAGAAGAGAACGCGAAGAAGTCACCGGAAGAGCGCGAGAAGGATCGCCGCAAGAAGCCGGTGGAATTCGGCACGGCCGACGACTTCATGCTGCAGCAGGCCATTGCCCAGCTCAACGGGCAGCCGGTCAAGCGCTCCAAGTCGAAGCTGGAAACCAATCCGCCGGCCGACAACGGCAAGGCGGCAAAGCCCTCCAGCAAGAGCGGCGCCAAGGGCGCCAGTGCACCGGCAGCCAAGCCGGCGGCACCGGCCCCCGCCAAGCAGCCGCCGGCCAGCGCCCCGTTCGGCGAGCCGCTGGGCACGCCGACGGGCAAGGCACCCTGAGGCCCCTGGGGCTTTAGTCAGGCTGCCGGTTTGCTCCCCTCTCCCGCTTGCGGGAGAGGGGCAGGGGGAGAGGGCAGGCACGGGCATACCGACACGGGTCACTTCGTCGATACTCCGGCCCTCTCCCCGACCCTCTCCCGCAAGCGGGAGAGGGAGCACCCCGAGGGGCAACATCATGAGCGACGCCATCCAAGACGGACCGCAAGACGACCAGTCCGACGGCCTCAACGACGAACAACTGCTGCGCTACTCGCGCCACATCCTGCTGGATGAACTCGGCATCGAGGGCCAGCGGCGCCTGCTGGCCGGCCATGCGCTGGTGATCGGCGCCGGCGGCCTGGGCGCGGCCGCGCTGCCCTTCCTGGCCTCGGCCGGGGTGGGCCGCATCACGGTGGTCGACAACGATGAAGTCGACCTGACCAACCTGCAGCGCCAGATCATCCACACCACCGCCAACGTGGGCCGGCCCAAGGTGGATTCGGCGCGCGAAGGCATGCTGCGCATCAACCCGGGCCTGGAGATCGTGACGGTGCCCGCGCGCGTGGGCGACGCAGAGCTTGCCCAGCTCGTCGCCACGGCCGACGTGGTGCTCGATTGCTGCGACAACTTCGCTACGCGCCAGGCAGTCAACCGCGCCTGCGTGCGCCACAAGGTGCCGCTGGTGTCAGGCGCGGCGCTGCGCTTTGATGGCCAGATCAGCGTGTTCGACCGGCGCCAGCCCGAGGCGCCCTGCTACGCCTGCCTATTCCCGCCGGCCGAACCCGCGCCGGAAGTGGCCTGCGCCACCATGGGCGTGTTCGCGCCGCTGGTCGGCATGGTCGGCACGGTGCAGGCGGCCGAGGCGCTCAAGCTGCTCGCCGGTATCGGCGAGAGCCTGGCGGGCCGGCTGCTGATGGTCAATGCGCTGTCGATGGAATGGACCACCATGCGGCTGGCGCGTACGCCGGATTGCCCGGTCTGCGCCGGGCACTGAATCCGAAGGCTAGTCCTGCTGCGCCGTGTGCGCCCGCAGCCAGTCGGTAACGGCGGCGCGGTCGCCGCGAAAGACGATGCGCGCCTCGCGCTGTTCGCGCTGGAAGGCGTACATCGGATCGTAGTACTCGCGCAGCAGCACGGCGATCCAGTCGCGGTGCAGATCCACCTCGCCCCGCTCCGCCTGCTGCGCCAGCGCCTGGTCCAGCAACGCCGACAGCTTGCCGTAGCGGGCGCCGCCCAGCCGCGGCGAGATGCCTGCCATGGCCTCGCGCAGGCGCGTGGCGTAGGCTTCGAAGCCTTCCGTGCCGCCCTTCTCGGCGATGAACTCCGCCGCCAGCCCTTGCACATAGTCGCGCAGCACGCGCTCCACGCGTTCGTCGAACGACGCTTCCAGCCACACCAGCGGGCTGGCCTGCATGCGCTGCGTCAGCGCCTGCGGCACGTCGCGGCTGCCGATAAAGCGGCCCTCGTCCTCCACCACCAGCGCGCGCCAGCCTGCGTCAATATGCCGCAGCACATCGATGGCCAGCGCGTTCTCGAAATCGATCTGCGGCGGCTGGGCCAGCGCGCGCCGCCCGAAGGCCGAGCCGCGGTGCCGCGCATGGCCTTCGAGGTCGATCGCGGCGGGCACGTCGGCCAGCACATCGGTCTTGCCGCTGCCGGTCAGCCCGCCCAGCACGAACCACTGCTGCTGTGCCGCCGCGGCATCGGTGGTCTCGATCAGGAAGCCGCGCATCGCCTTGTAGCCACCGGTCGCGCGGGGGTAATCGACACCGGCCGCGTGCAGCCATTGCTGCACCAGCTGCGAGCGCAGCCCGCCGCGGAAGCAATACAGGTAGCCGTCCGGATGCGCGCGCGCAAACTCCGCCCAGGCTGCGATCCGCGCCGCCTTGCGCAGCCCCGTCACCAGCTGGTGGCCAAGTTCGATTGCCGCCTGCTGGCCCTGCTGCGCATAGCGCAGGCCCACCTCATGGCGCTCGGCATCGTCCATCAGCGGCAGGTTGACCGCGCCGGGGAAGGCCCCGCGCGCGAATTCCAGCGGCGCGCGCACGTCCAGCATGGCCACGCCGCTGAGGAACAGGGTGCGGAAGTCGGCGGTGTCAGGGCGCATCACCGGATCTCTACGGCAAGCGCGGAGCGCGCCACCATCTCGCCGATTGGAGCCAGTGCCAGCCCGAGCCGCTGGCATTCGACCAGGAACTCGGCTTCGCCAGCAGGCTCAACCGCCACCAGCAGGCCACCACTGGTTTGCGGGTCGCACAGCAGCGCGCGTTGCCCGTCGGTGAGCGGCGCAATGCGATGCCCGTAGCTGTCAAAGTTGCGCTGGGTGCCGCCCGGCACGCAGCCCTGGCCGATATAGTCGACCACATCGTCCAGCACCGGCACCGCCGCGTAGTCCAGGCGCGCGCTCAGGCCGCTGCCGTCGGCCATCTCCACCAGGTGACCAAGCAGGCCGAAGCCGGTGACATCGGTCATCGCACGCACGCCGGGCAGCCGCCCGAAGGCGCTGCCCGGACGGTTCAGCACGCACATCCAGTCGCGTGCCAGGTAGCGGTTGTCGGCGCGCAGCAGTCCCTTCTTTTCCGCCGTGGTCAGCACGCCGATGCCCAGCGGCTTGGTCAGGTACAGCCGGCAGCCAGGCGTGGCGGTGTCGTTGCGCTTCATGTGCGCGCGCTCGACCAGGCCGGTCACCGCCAGACCGAAGATCGGCTCGGGCGCGTCGATCGAATGCCCGCCCGCCAGCGGAATGCCAGCGTCGTCACAGGCGCGGCGCCCGCCCGCCACCACCTCGCGCGCCACCTCGGGCGGCAGCACATTGACGGGCCAGCCCAGGATGGCGATGGCCATCAGCGGGTCGCCGCCCATCGCATAGATATCGCTGATCGCATTGGTGGCGGCGATGCGCCCGAAGTCGAACGGATCGTCGACGATGGGCATGAAGAAGTCGGTGGTGGAGACCACCCCGCGCTGCCCGTCGGCGCCATCCAGCGCGTACACGGCGGCATCGTCGCGCGAGGCATTGCCGACCCACAAACGCGGGTCGAGATGCTGCGCGCCGCTGCCGGCCAGGATCACGTCGAGCACTTTCGGGGAAATCTTGCAGCCGCAGCCAGCGCCGTGGCTGTACTGCGTCAGGCGGATGGGACTGGTCATAGGGTGAGCTCCGCGCGGCGCCGTGGCGGGACAGGAGCCTTTGCCCGCCAGGGACGCCTGGATGAAGAACAGGAATCGGAATGAGAAGGGTTACTGCCTGCAGGCGAGCAACAAGGCGGTGCCGAATGGCGCCGCGCGCTGGGGCGGGCCGCTCATGAAGAGCGGCCACGCCGGAGACCGGCTTATTGCTCGCCCGGCTCCAACTGCGACTGCAGGTAGTTCTGCAGCCCGACCTTGTCGATCAGGTCCAGCTGCGTTTCCAGGTATTCGATATGTTCCTCGGTATCGGTGAGGATATCGACCAGGATTTCGCGACTGACGTAATCGCCCACGGATTCGCAGTAGGCGATGCCTTCCTTGACGGTGCCGTGCGCGGTCTGCTCGAGCTTCAGGTCGCACTTGAGCATCTCGGGCGTGTCTTCGCCGAGCAGCAGCTTGTGCAGGTCCTGCAGGTTGGGCAGGCCGTCCAGCATCAGGATGCGCTCGATCAGGCGGTCGGCGTGCTTCATCTCGCCGATCGATTCCTTGTACTCCACGTCGCCGAGCTTCTTCAGGCCCCAGTGGCGATACATGCGGGCGTGCAGGAAATACTGGTTGATCGCGGTCAGCTCGTTCTTGAGCTGGGCGTTCAGATGCTGGATGACCTTCTTGTCACCTTTCATTGGCGGCTCCTGTTGCATCGGGCCCGCGCAAAAACACGAAACGGCGCCAATGGCGCCGTGCAGTCAGTGAAAATGGAAAAAGCGCAAAAGCGCGCCGTGAACCGAATCTTCAGTTCATGGGCGCGTTCAGGCCACCAGCGCCTTGCGCCGGTCATTCGCGACTGCCGGGTCCCGAGTGTCCATTATGGTACATGGGCCCGATGCGGAACAGGAAGAAATCTCCACAACCTGGATGTTGGCGAGGGTCGCCACGGTGACGTTGCGCACCGCTGCCACGCCTTCCTGCAACACCTGGTGCGCGCACTCGCGGCAGCGGCCGCAGCACGTGCCGACGCCAAGCGTTTCGGCCAGTTCGTCGAGGGTTTCGATGCCCAGGTGCGCAGCACCGTGAATCTCACGATCGGTGATCTGGTTGCAGATACAGACGTACACAAGTCGCTCCGTTGGGGCGTGGCACCGGCATGCCACTGCGAATGAACGTCAGAATATCAGAGATCAATAATGATAACAATTCCCATTAAGCCACATCGGGAGAGGTCGGGTAGACGCCACAACGCACAAAAGAAAGGCGGCTGAGGCGGCACTTTCCAGCCTTGGAAAGTGCCGCCTCAGCCGCCTTGCCGCATCAGAAAACCCTGATGCCACTAGGGTCGTGCGAGCTGCTGCAGGGCGGTCGCCTGCTCCTCCGGATCGAAGGCCTGCAGGACCTGGTCGACCAGCGGCTCGAGCCGTTCGCAGTGGGCATGCAGGATCTCCTGCTTGACCCGCAGCAGCTGCGCCGGGTGCATCGAGAACTCGCGCAGCCCCATGCCCAGCAGCAGCCGGGTCATGGACGGGTCGCCCGCCATTTCGCCGCACACGGCCACCGGCACGCCGGCGCGGTTGGCCTCGCGGATGGTGCGCGCCACCAGTTGCAGCACCGCCGGGTGCAGCGGGTCAAACAGGTGCGCCACCGCGTTGTCGGCGCGGTCGATGGCCAGCGTGTACTGGATCAGGTCGTTGGTGCCGATGGACAGGAAGTCCATCTTGCGCAGGAACAGCGGCAGCAGCAGCACCGCCGCCGGGATCTCGATCATGGCGCCGACTTTCATGCCTGGATCGTAGGCCTCGCCGCGCTCGTCGAGCTGGCGCTTGGCCTTGGCGATCAGCGCCAGGGTCTGGTCGATCTCGCTGGCGTGCGCCAGCATCGGCACCAGCAGCCGCACCGGGCCGAAGGCCGAAGCACGCAGCAGCGCGCGCAGCTGGGTCAGGAACATGCCCGGCTCGGACAGCGACCAGCGGATCGCGCGCAGGCCCAGCGCCGGGTTCAGCGCAGTCTCGAACTCATCGCTGCGGCCGTCGCCCCGGGCATCGAGCGGCTTGTCGGCGCCGATGTCGATGGTGCGGATGGTCACCGGCAGCCCGTGCATGGCATCGACCGCGCCGCGGTAGGCCTGGAACTGCTCGTCTTCGCCCGGCAGCTCGTCGCGCCGGTTCATGAACAGGAATTCAGAACGGAACAGGCCCACGCCGACCGCGCCGGCCGACAGCGCCGCGCCGGCGTCCTCGGCCATCTCGATATTGGCCAGCAGGTCGATTTCCAGCCCGTCCAGCGTCACCGCCGGGGTATGCCGCAGCCGCTGCAGGCGCTTCTTTTCCAGCGCGCGCTCGCTCTGCCGGTGGCGGTACTCTTCCAGGATGATGGCGGTCGGGTCGACGATCACCAGCCCGGCATCGCCATCGATGATGATCCAGTCGTCCTGGCGGATCAGCTCGCTCGCGCTCTGCACGCCGACCGCGGCCGGGATGTCCAGGCTGCGCGCGACGATGGCGGTATGCGAGGTGCGCCCACCCATGTCGGTCACGAAGCCCTGGAAGATGGTATGGCGGAACTGCAGCATGTCGGCCGGGGAGATATCGTGGGCCACCACGATCACCCCGGTCGCGGCCTCGCCGTCGGCGGCCAGCGCCGGCACCGGCGCGGGCACCAGCACCGGGGCCCCGGCCAGCGCCTTCAGGATGCGCTCGACCACCTGCCGGATATCGGTCTTGCGCTCGCGCAGGTATTCGTCCTCGATCTCGTCGAACTGGCGCATCAGCTCTTCGAGGCGCGTGGTAAGTGCCCACTCTGCGTTGTAGCGCCGGCCCCGGATCAGGGCCTCGGGCTCGCGCGCCAGCGCCTCGTCGTCGAGGATCATCGCGTGCACGTCCAGGAACGCGCCCAGCTCCTCGGGTGCGTCGCGCGGCAGGTCGCGCTTGAGCGCGACCAGTTCCGCCCGCACCGAGGCACGCGCGGCGCGCAGCCGTTCGACCTCGGCGTCGAGCTGGTCTTCATCGACCAGGTAGTGCGACACGTCCAGCGCCGCGGGCGCAAGCAGGTGCGCGCGCCCGATGGCGACGCCGCGCGAGACCGGGATGCCGTGCAGGGCGAAAGGCATGTACCGCTCCGTCAGGAACGTTTAAGAATTCGGGTCGAGGCCGCCGGCCTCACTCTCCCTCACCAAAGCGGTTGGCGATCAGCGCCAGCAGCGCGTCCATCGCCTCCTGCTCGTCGGGGCCGTCGGTCTCGAGGGTCACCGTCGAGCCGATCCCGGCGGCCAGCATCATTACGCCCATGATGCTCTTGGCGTCGACCTGGCGACCATTGCGGGACATCTTGACCTGGCTGACAAAGTTTCCGGCGAGCTGGGTCAGCTTGGCGGACGCGCGGGCATGCAGTCCGAGCTTATTGATGATGGTGGTGTCCCTCTGCAGCATATTTGTCGGGATGGTTTGCGGTTTGGTTCTGGACAGTCGTGGTGCCGACCTGCAGCACACCCTGCGAGCCGCCGGCCAGGGCCTTGGTGGCAAGCTGGTCGAGCTTTTCGCCGCGGTAGCAGATCGCGCGCACGAGCATGGGAAGGTTGACGCCGGCCAGCACGCGCACGCGGCCCGGCTCGGCCAGGCGTGCGGCGATATTGGCGGGGGTGGCGCCGAAGATATCGGTGAGGACCAGCGCGCCGTTGTCTTCGCAGAGGGCCGCCAGCCGGCGCCTGGCCTCGGCCAGCACGACGGCGGGGTCGGCATCGGGAAGGACGTCGATGGCTTCCAGCCGCTGCGGCTGGCCGCAGTAGACGTGGGCGGCGCAATCGCGCAGGGCCGAAGCCAGCGGGGCGTGCGCGATGATCAGAATGCCTGCCATGATGGTGAATCCGTTGGATTGCCCCGATTGTAGCAGGCGGCCCCCGCGCTCCCGCTGCCGGCCAGGCTCAGCGGCCGGCAGCGTCCACGGCGTGCTCCAGCGCGTCGATGAACATCGCCGCGACATGGAAGCCGGTTTGCTGGGTGATCTCCTGGAAACAAGTCGGGCTCGTCACATTGACCTCGGTCAGGTAGTCGCCGATGACGTCCAGGCCCACCAGCAGCAGGCCCTGGTCCCACAGCCCCGGCGCCAGTGCCTCGGCGATCTCGCGGTCGCGCGGGCTCAGTTCCTGCGCGCGGCCGGTGCCGCCGGCAGCCAGGTTGCCGCGCACTTCGCCGGCCATCGGCACGCGCGCCAGCGAATACGGCACCGGCACGCCGCCGATCAGCAGGATGCGCTTGTCGCCATCCTTGATCGCCGGGATATAGCGCTGCACCATCAGCGTGCGGGCGCCGTCGTGGCCCAGCGTCTCGACGATCGCGGCCAGGTTCATGCCGTCCGCGCCGACGCGGAACACACCCATGCCGCCCATGCCGTCCAGCGGCTTGACGATGATGTCGCGATGCTCGGCGTGGAAGTCGCGGATGCGTGCCAGGTCGCGCGTGACCAGGGTCGGCGTGATGTATTCCGGATACTGGGCAATGGCCAGCTTCTCGGAATGGTCGCGGATCGCGCGCGGCTTGTTGAACACGCGCGCGCCCTGCGACTCGGCCAGCTCCAGCAGCCAGGTGCTGGTGACGTACTCCATGTCGAAGGGCGGATCCTTGCGCATCAGCACCGCGTCGAAGGCCGACAGCGGCTCCAGCGCGCTGTTGCCCTCGCGGTACCAGGCGCTGTGATCGGCGTCGCTGGTCTCGCCAGTCAGGTGCAGGCGCGTGGCCACGGTCTCGACCGTGCGGCCGGACAGCGACAGCTGCGGCTGCAGGCACCAGTACAGCTCGTGGCCGCGCGCGGCGGCCTCGGTCATCATGGCGTAGGTGGAGTCCTTGTAGGTCTTGAAGGTCTCCAGCGGATCGGTGATGAAGAGGATGCGCATGGTGGCGGCTCAGATAATCGGGTTCGGGTCGGTCTTCTCGAGTTCCAGCGACGCCGCCAGCAGTGCCAGCCGGGCCACCACGCCATACATGTAGAAGCGGTTCGGCACGGCGGCGCCAGGCTTGGCGTGGCTGTCCGGGATGCCGTTGGGCGCAAACGCCAGCGGCACGAAATGCATGCCCGGCGCATTCAGGTTCTCGTCGTTGCCGCGGCCCGTGTGCACGCGGTAGAAGCCGCCGACCACGTAGCGGTCGATCATGTACACCACCGGCTCGGCCACCGCTTCATTGACCTTCTCGAAGGTGTGCACGCCTTCCTGGATGATGACGTCGCTGACCTCCAGGCCTTCCTTGACGACGCTCATCTTGTTGCGCTCCTTCCGGTTCAGGCCCTTGACCTCGGAAGGATCGCGCACGGTCATGATGCCCATGCCGTAGGTGCCGGCATCGGCCTTGACCACCACGTACGGGGTTTCCTTGATGCCGTACTCGCGGTACTTCTTGGCGATTTTCTTGAGCACGCCCTCCACCGCGTCGGCCAGTTCCTCCTCGCCCACGCGCTCGTGGAAGTTCACGCCGGTGGTGCGCGCGAAGTACGGGTTGACCATCCACGGGTCGATGTCGATCAGCTTGGCGAACTTCTTGGCCACCTCGTCATAGGCGGCAAAGTGGCTGCTCTTGCGGCGGGTGGACCAGCCGGCGTGTAGCGGCGGCAGCAGGTACTGCTCGTTGATGTTTTCCAGGATCGGCGGGATCCCGGCCGACAGGTCGTTGTTCAGCAGGATCGAACAGGGGTCGAAATCCTTCAGCCCCAGCCGGCGGCCCTTGGTGCCCAGGCGCGCCAGCGGCTCGACCACCAGGGTCTGGCCGTCGGGCAGCTCGATCGGGGTCGGTTCGGTGATTTCCTCGGAGAGCGAGCCCAGGCGCACGTTCAGGCCCGCCTGGCGCATGATCAGGGACAGCCGCGCCACGTTCTGCAGGTAGAACATGTTGCGGGTATGCCGCTCGGGGATCAGCAGCAGGTTCTTGGCGTCCGGGCAAATCTTCTCGATCGCCGCCATCGCCGCCTGCACCGCCAGCGGCAGCATTTCCGGGGCCAGGTTGTTGAACCCGCCCGGGAACAGGTTGGTATCGACCGGCGCCAGCTTGAAGCCGGCGTTGCGCAGGTCCACCGAACAGTAGAACGGGGGGGTATGCTCCTGCCATTCCAGCCTGAACCAGCGCTCGATGGACGGCGTGGCGTCCAGGATCTTCTTTTCCAGTTCGAGCAGCGGACCGTTCAGCGCGGTGATGAGATGCGGGACCATATCCATCCTATAAATCGTCGTCTTAATCGTTCGCCCCGATTGTAGAGGAACGGCCAACCAGGCGCTGGCACACCCCTTATAAGGATATGCACGGCCGGGCCCGAGGGATAACGATATGGGGATGGGCGGCGCGAAATAAAGAGCCGGCCGCACAGGCAAAAAAAAGCGCGGCGATGCCGCGCTCTTAAATGGCCTGACAGATACGGGGAGCGTTCTGCAGGTGGAGGAAACTGCCTCACTGGCAATGTATGTGCCCCGCACATTAAAGACAATTGAAGCTTTTTAAGATCGGAGTTAAGCACTTTGCGAAAAGCCCGCGCGGAGCGCGTGGGGATCGCCAGCTAGCCCTTGCCAGCACTCGGCTGGCGGGTTTTGCGAGGAGCGTCGGAAGTCGTGCCGAAGCATTCGCAGCCCGCGTGGTTCGGCCACGGCTGACCGGCAAATGTCTGCAATCGCAGGCAATGCCGGAGATCGAGTAGGGTGAGGGGTTACCCCCTCAGCCCTCTCACACCACCGTACGTGCGGTTCCGCATACGGCGGTTCACAAACGAGACTGTAAGCGCCGCTGAGTATCCAGCAGCGAGACCAGCCCCATGACGTCGAAGTAGCGTTTGGGGAAGGCCGCACCCATGTGTTTGGCCCCGGCATTCCACCAAGGGCCACGCCCATTGCGGGCCGAGTGCCATGCGCGATCTCCCTCCAAGCCCTGCCGACGCAGCATCGCTGTACGGGTGGCGCGGTGCTTCGCCTGCCGCCATAGCAGGCAGCGCAGGCGCCGCCTGACCCACCCGTCCAGCGCCTCCAGTGCGCCCTTGGCCTGTGTGTATTGGAAGTACCCGACCCACCCGCGCAGCACCGGATTCAGCACCGCGATCGTGTGAGCCAGACTCCTTCCTCGCCCCGGACGAACCAACTCCCGCACCCGATCGGTCAGCCTTTGCAGGCTTTCCGGTGCAATGCGCAGCCGCGCCTGACGGTGTGCTGTCAGGCTGTAGCCCAGGAACTTGCGCGTCCATGGCCGCGCACACGTGCTCTTGGCCTCGTTGACCTGCAGCTTCAGTCGCTCCGCTAGGAACGCCGTCATCCCGGCCAACAGCCGCCGCCCCGCCGTCTCGCTTCGGACATAGATATTGCAGTCGTCCGCATAACGGCAGAACGCCAACCCGCGCTTCTCCAATTCGCGGTCCCAATCCGTCAGCAGGATGTTCGACAGCAGCGGTGACAGCGGCCCGCCTTGCGGCGTGCCTTGCCTCCTTGCATCGACCATCCCGCCACGCATCAGCCCCGCTTCCAGATACCGCCGGATCAGCTTGAGCACTCGGTCGTCCTTCACCTGCCGCGCCACCCGCGACATCAGGATGTCGTGGTTGACCCGGTCGAAGAACTTCTCCAAGTCGATGTCCACCACCCAGCGCCGGCCTTCCTGCACATACCGCTGTGCCTGCAAGACCGCCTGCTGAGCGCTGCGCCCCGGCCTGAAGCCGTAGCTCGACTCGGAGAACCCCGGTTCGTAGATCGGTTGGAGAACTTGCAGCAGCGCCTGCTGGATCAGCCGGTCCACCACCGTCGGGATGCCCAGTGTCCTCACCCCGCCCGCAGGCTTGGGGATATCCACCGCGCGCACCGCCTGCGGGATGTACTGACCGGTCAGCAACGCCGCCTTGACGCTCGGCCAGTGCACCTTCAGCCAGTCCCGCAACGCCGTCACTTCCAGGGCAT
Source organism: Cupriavidus sp. CP313 (assembly GCF_054072015.1). NCBI lineage: Bacteria > Pseudomonadati > Pseudomonadota > Betaproteobacteria > Burkholderiales > Burkholderiaceae > Cupriavidus > Cupriavidus sp. CP313. Next base: position 340,293 of record NZ_JBSVZB010000002.1, read on the forward strand.
CCACCCCAGCTGCGCCGCCATTGCCGACCACCCTTCGGTACGCCAGCCGCATGTTGCTTCTCTCTACCACCGCCTCCATCAGCGATGGCGCCTGCGCTTTCGTTTGCCCGACAGCCGCCGTGCCAGCCTCTGCACCCCCATCGGCCCCAGGCAGGTTCCGCCCGCCTTCCTCCGCTGTGGGCTGCACTCGTTCGTGCATTTGGGCTTCGTCGGTAAGCATCGAGGTCTGTCGTCCTAATCGCGCTCGTTCGTGTTCGGCCCTTCAGTGCCAACTGCGCACCTAATATGGCCTCTGCTGACTTCTGCACCGCCATCCCAGCGCCTCTCGACGCCGGTAGCACCGTGGCAGCGGTGCAGATCTCCCCGGGTATGACACACCCACCTTCACGCTTATGCCTGTCGGATCTACGCCGCATCGTTCCGTGCAAGTATTGGACTTTGGCAATTTCTGCTGCCTCATCCCGATACGGCGCCTCATCCGCTTCCTGTTCGTCAGGCCAGCGCTTTGCCTCGGGCTTCCTTCAGACCCCCAGTCGCCCGGGGAACCCTTGCCTCTGGCTAACACTTCCCCTTGCCGGGTGTGTAGGGGACTTCCACCCCCAAGTAGGTGCGCCCTGCCGGGCGCACAGAAAAAAGCCCGGCACGCGGCCGGGCAAAACTCCTGAGAGAAGATTCCCAATCAGCTCTCCAGCACAACACTTTTGCGATCAGACTTCATACGCGGTCTCGCCGTGCGAGGTGATATCCAGGCCCTCGCGTTCTTCGTCTTCCGGCACCCGCAGGCCGATCAGCATGTCCACCAGCTTGTAGGCCACGAAGGCGACCACGCCGGACCACACCACGGTGGTCAGCACGCCTTCGAACTGGATCCACAGCTGGCCGGCGATCGAGTAGTCGTCCGCCACCTTGTTGGCCACGTAGTCGTAGATGCCCGTGCCGCCCAGGCTGGGCGAAGCGAACACGCCGGTCAGCAGCGCACCCAGGATGCCGCCCACGCCGTGCACGCCGAACACATCCAGCGAGTCGTCCATACCCAGCATGCGCTTCAGGCCGGTCACGCCCCACAGGCACAGCAGGCCAGCGAGCAGGCCGATCACGATCGAGCCCATCGGGCCGACGAAGCCGGCAGCCGGGGTGATCGCCACCAGGCCGGCTACCGCACCCGAGGCACCGCCCAGCATCGACGGCTTGCCCTTGCCGATCCACTCGCCGAAGGTCCACGCCAGCACGGCGGCGCAGGTGGCCAGCAGCGTGTTGACGAAGGCCAGTGCGGCCGAGCCGTTGGCTTCCAGCGCCGAGCCGGCGTTGAAGCCGAACCAGCCGAACCACAGCAGCGAAGCGCCGACCATGGTGAAAGTCAGGCTGTGCGGACGGATCGCCTCGCGGCCGAAGCCGATGCGCTTGCCGAACATATAGGCACCCACCAGGCCAGCCACGGCGGCGTTGATGTGCACCACGGTGCCGCCGGCGAAGTCGAGCGCGCCCTTCTGGAACAGCCAGCCCGACTTGGCCGTCGCCGCGGCGCCCGCAGCAGCGTCGGTGTAGGCGTCCGGACCCGGCCAGAACCAGACCATGTGGGCCATCGGAATGTAGGAGAAAGTGAACCACAGCACCACGAACACCAGCACGGCCGAGAACTTGGCGCGTTCGGCGAAAGCGCCGATGATCAGGCCGCAGGTGATGCAGGCGAAGGCGCACTGGAAGGCGAAGTAGCCCAGTTCCGGCACCACCACGCCCTTGCTGAAGGTGGCAGCCACGGCATCGACCGTCAGCCCCTTCATGAAGAGCCGGTCGGTGCCGCCGAAGAAGGCGTTACCCTCGGTGAAGGCAAAGCTGTAGCCGTAGATCGCCCACAGCAGCGCCACCAGTGAGAAGATCACCAGGCACTGCATCAGCACCGACAGCATGTTCTTGGAGCGCACCAGGCCGCCGTAGAACAGCGCCAGGCCGGGCAGCGTCATCAGGATCACGAAGGCGGTCGAGACCAGCAGCCAGGCGGTGTCGCCCTTGTTGGGCGCCGGTGCGGCCGGCGCGGCGGCGGCTTCCGCGGGGGCGGCGGCCGGTGCGGCCGCGGCAGGCGCAGCGGCAGCGGGAGCAGCCGGCGCCGACGCTTCGGCAGCGGCTGCAGCGGGGGCGGCGGAGGCGGCCGGGGCTGATGCCTCGGCGGCCGGCTTGTCCTGTGCGGCGGCCGGCGTCGAGATGCCCACGCCCGCCGTGCCGATGGCCAGCGCCATCGCGCCGGCCGTCAGGAATCGCTTGAACCAGGTTTTCATGTGATTAACCTCTTGTCTTTATGCTGTCTCGGGTCACAGGGCATCGCCGCCGGTCTCGCCGGTGCGGATGCGGATGACCTGCTCGATCGATGCCACGAAGATCTTGCCGTCGCCGATCTTGCCGGTGCGGGCCGATTTCTCGACCGCCTCGATGGCGCGCTCGACCACGTCGTCGGGCACCGCCACCTCGATCTTCACCTTGGGCAGGAAGTCGACGATGTATTCGGCCCCGCGGTACAGCTCGGTGTGGCCCTTCTGGCGGCCGAAGCCTTTCACTTCGGTCACGGTAATGCCGGACACGCCCACGTCCGACAGCGCTTCGCGCACTTCGTCGAGCTTGAACGGCTTGATGACTGCGATGATGAGTTTCATCCGATTTCTCCTCGGGGCAGGCCGGCGCTGCCCGCCCGGCCTGCGGCAATGATTAGAAAGTCTTGGTGATCGAGGCCCAGGCCGTGGCCTTGCCCAGGTAGCGGCCGCGGTTGGCGCTGGTGTAGGCCACTTCCTTGGCATTGGTGTCGACATAGGCAACCGCCAGCGCGAAGCCCTTGCCCAGGTCCTTGGTCAGGCCGATCTTCCAGTCGGTGTATGAGGCATTGCTGTTGTGCTTGACGTCCTGGTAGCCGACGTGCGCGTTCAGGGTCAGGTCCCAGAAGTTCAGCGGCACGTTGGCGCTCAGGTCGATGTAGCCGCTGTTCTTGCTGTCGGCCCAGCCAAACAGGTTGGTGACCGAGTGCGAGTACTTCAGGAACACCGGGCCCCAGCCGACGCCGGCGTACAGCTCGGTGGTGTACGGGCGCGGGTTGTTGTAGCCGCCCGGGTAGTAGTACTCAAGCACGCCCACGTCATAGTTGAATTCGGTGCCGGCAACCTTGAAGGTGTTCTTGAAGCCGCCGTAGAAATCCATCTCGACCGGGGCCGAGACCGCCGGGTTGGCATCCTCGAGCCAGCTGATGCTGGAGTTCCAGTTGCCCACGTAGAAGCCGCTTTCGTGGGCGTAGTCAAAGCCACCCTGGATAGCCGGGCGCAGGTTGGTCTGGCTGATGCCGCGATAGCGGTAGTCTGAGACCAGCGACACGTTGGCCGTGAACGTATGCGGCGATGCCGGCTCGGCAGCGGCGGCGGCCGGTGCCGGGGCCGCCGCGTCCGTGCTCTGCGCGTAGGCAGTGGCGGCGGCACTGGTCAGGACAACCGCGCTGACTGCAAGGGCCAACTTCTTCATGGATTTCTTCTCCTTTTTCCTGATGGCTCGGATTTCGTTTATTGGATTTCGGTGATTCAATGAGGCAGGCGTACCTACTACTGCAACTGCCATGCCAGCTCCTCGGAAATCGGCGTTCCATGTCGGCCGTGATGGCGTGCTGTGACCAAAGCCAAACTTGAATCTGGCCTGCAGCGAAGCCAGATCGGGTTAAAAGGTGTGAACGCGGATACGCCGGAGCTTTCGCCCACGTGCCTCACGGGCGATAATTGAGTCCTGACGGTGGCTGCGTGCCGCGACACACAGGCCGCGCGCCCGCAATCGGGGCGCCCAATTCCTGTGCGAAAGCGCGCTAAACGCCAGATGCCCACCCGGATTGGCACCAGTTAGGTGCGCAAAGGAGAAACCATGAAACCGACCGATCTCTTCAACGACCTGCAGAACAAGGTCAGCGAGGCGCTGCGCAACTCGCCGGCAAGGGACATCGAAAAGAACGTGCGCAGCATGATGACCCAGGGCTTTGCCAAGCTGGACCTGGTCACGCGCGAGGAATTCGACGTCCAGTCGCAGGTGCTGGCCCGCACCCGCGCCCGCCTGGAGGAACTGGAGGGCCGCGTGGCGGAGCTTGAGCGCCGCGCCGGCATCCCGCCCGGCGCCGGCTCGGTGGACTCGACCGGGGGCGCGTGAGCACGCCGGTCCTGCCCGATCCCCCCAGCCTGTCTGAAGGCCGCCACTCCTGGCGGCCTTTTTTGTTAACAGTTCGATGACATGAGCCTTGCCGTCCTACGCAGCCGGGCACTGACCGGCATCGCCGCGCCGCCGGTGCGGGTCGAGACCCACCTTGCCAACGGCCTGCCGGCCTTCACCATCGTCGGCCTGGCCGACACCGGCGTGCGCGAAAGCCGCGAGCGCGTGCGCGCTGCCATCCTCAACAGCGGTTACGAGTTTCCCAACCGCCGCATCACCGTGAACCTGGCCCCGGCCGACCTGCCCAAGGAATCCGGCCGTTTCGACCTCGCCATCGCGCTGGGCATCCTGGCCGCCAGCGGCCAGATCCCGTCCGAGGCACTGGATGCGCATGAGTTCGCCGCCGAGCTGTCCCTGTCCGGCGAACTGCGCCCCGTGCGCGGCGCGCTGGCCATGGCCATGGGCCTGGCGCGCGACAACGCCGCCCGCGCCGCCGCCGGCGAGGCGCCGCGCGCCTTCCTGGTGGCTGAAGGCAATGGCGCCGAAGCCGCGCTGATCGAGGACCTGGCCGTGCATGCCGCCGCCACGCTGCGCCAGGCCTGCGACCACCTCTGCCCCCTGCCGGAGGCGCGGCTGCCCCGCGCCATGCCGGCGTTGCTGCCCTCCACCATGGACCGCGGCCCCGACATGCGCGACGTGCGCGGCCAGGCCCAGGCGCGCCGGGCCATGGAAGTGGCCGCCGCTGGCCAACACTCCGCCTTGCTGGTGGGCCCGCCGGGCACCGGCAAGTCGATGCTGGCGCAGCGCCTGCCCGGGCTGCTGCCGCCGATGACGCTGCAGGAAGCACTGGAATCCGCCGCGGTCATGAGCCTGACGCCGGGCGGCTTCCGCGCCGCGCTATGGGGCCAGCGCCCGTGCCGGTCGCCGCACCACACGGCATCCGGGCCGGCCATGGTCGGCGGCGGCGGCAACCCGCGCCCGGGCGAGATCTCGCTGGCGCACCACGGCGTGCTGTTCCTGGACGAGCTGCCCGAATTCGACCGCAGGGTGTTGGAAGTCCTGCGCGAGCCGCTGGAATCCGGCCGCATCACCATCGCCCGTGCTGCCGGGCATGCCGACTTCCCCGCCTGCTTCCAGTTCGTGGCCGCGATGAACCCCTGCCCGTGCGGCTACCTCGGCCATCCCGACCGCCCCTGCCGCTGCACGCCCGACCAGGTGCGGCGCTACCAGTCCCGCATCTCCGGCCCGATGCTCGACCGTATCGACCTGCAGGTGGAAGTCCCCGCGCAGGACCAGGGTGAGATGCTCGACGGCCCGCCCGGCGAACCCAGCGCCATGGTGCGCACCCGCGTGCTGGCCGCGCGCGAGCGCCAGCTGGCCCGGCAGGGCAAGCCCAACAATGAACTGGGCGGACGTGAGATCGAACAGCACTGCACGATGGAACCCCAGGCGCAGGCACTGTTGCGCGGCGCGATGACGCGGCTGGCTTGGTCGGCGCGGTCGTACTACCGCGTGCTGAAGGTGGCCCGCACCATCGCGGACCTGGAAGGTGCCGAGGTGCTGACCGCCGCGCACGTGGGCGAGGCGATCCAGTACCGGCGGGCGCTGCGGATGGCGGGCGGTTGAATGCCTCGACCTAACCTACAAGCGAAGCCAGCGTCGCAGCCCCCACCGGATCCATCTCCTTCGGCACCTCGCGCCGCGCCAGGCACGCCTGCATGTCCGACGCGATCGCCTTGCCCAGCTCCACGCCCCACTGGTCATAGGCGTGGATGCCCCAGATCGCGGCCTGCACGAAGACCTTGTGCTCGTACAGCGCGATCAGCGCGCCCAGGGAAGCGGCGTCGAGCGTGTCGAGCCAGAGCAGGCTGACCGGCACGTTGCCTGGGAAGGTGCGATGCGGTGCCAGCCGCTCGGTTTCCTGCGGCGGCAGGCCGGATGCCGACAGCGCAGCCAGCGTTTCATCGTGGGTGCGTCCGCAGGACAGCGCGCTGGCCTGCGCCAGCAGATTGGCCAGCACCAGCTGGTGATGCTTCTGCGCCTGCGGCAGCGGCACCTCGCAGCGGCGCGTGCCGATCAGGTCGGCGGGCACCAGGTGCGTGCCCTGGTGCAGCAGCTGGAAGTAGGCGTGCTGCCCGTCCAGGCCCAGGCCGCCCCAGACGATGGGGCCGGTATCGTGGCCCACTACCGTGCCCGCCGCGTCCACGCGCTTGCCGCACGACTCCATGTCCTGCTGCTGCAGGTAGGCGGGCAGCCTGGCCAGCGGCGCCGCGTAGGGCGCGACCAGCTGCGTCGGCGCGCCCAGGAAATTGCGGTTCCAGATGCCGCACAGTGCCATCGCCACCGGCATGTTTTGCGCCAGCGGGGCGCTGCGGAAATGCGTGTCCATGGCGTGCGCGCCATCCAGCAGCGCGCGGAACTGGCGCGGCCCGGCGGCGATCATCACCGGCAGGCCGATGGCCGACCACAGCGAATAGCGCCCGCCGACCCAATCCCAGAAGCGGAACACCTGCTGCGGCAGGTAGCCCTCGGCCACGGCACGCGCGGCGTTGGCGGTGATCGCGGCGAACTGCGCCGGCACTTGCTGCGCCGGGCAGCCGTGCTCCAGCAACCATTGCCGCGCCGAGGCGGCGTTGATCAGCGTGTCGTGCGTCGTGAAGGTCTTGGACGAGACCAGGAACAGTGTGGCGGCCGGATCGGCCTGGCGCAGCACGGCGTATAGCTGCGCCGGGTCCGGATTGGAGACGAAATGCAGCTGCACGGCGTCGCTGGCGTGCACGGCCAGCGCCTCGCAGGCCATGCGCGGGCCCAGGTCGGAACCGCCGATGCCGAGGCTGACCACATGCCGGATCGGCGCGCCGCCGAAGCCGCGCACGCGGCCATCGCGCACGGCATCGGCAAACTCGCAGGCGCGCGTCAGTTCCGCATCGATTTCCGTCGTCAGCTGGCTGCCCCAGGGTGGATGCGCGTCGGCGCCGCCACGTAGCGCGACGTGCAGCACGGCGCGGCCTTCGGTGGCGTTGACGGCCTCGCCGGCGAGCATGGCGTCGCGCTGCGCCTCGATGCCCGCGTCTTGCGCCAGGGCCAGCAGCGCTTCGTAGACAGCGCGGTTGATGCGTTGCCGCGTGAAGTCCAGTTCGATGCCGGCAGCCGACAAGCGCGCGTAGTCGCCGCGGCCCGGCTCGTGCACCAGTTCACGCAGATGCGGCAGCGGCTGCGCCGCCAGCGTGGCGAGAGCCCGCCATGCAGGGCGTTCGGTCAGCCGCATCACGCCTCCTCCGACCACTGCACGCCTTCGCGCGCCATGAACGCCGACGATGCCGCCGGGCCCCAGGTGCCGGCGGTATAGGGGCGCGGGCCTTCGTCCTGCTGGCGCCACGCTTCCAGGATCGGGTCGACCCAGGTCCAGGCGGCCTGCAGTTCGTCGCGCCGCACGAACAGCGCCAGCCGTCCGCGTATCACGTCGAGCAGCAGGCGCTCGTAGGCTTCGGCGCGCCGGGTGGTGAAGGCGGAGTCCAGGTTCAGCGCCAGGCTCAGCGGTTTCAGCTTCATGCCCTCGCCCGGCTGCTTGACCATCAGCGTGAGCCGCACCGACTCTTCCGGCTGCAGCCGGATCACCATGCGGTTGGGCTGGAGCGTGCTGCCGGCATCGAAGATCGAATGCGGCACCTCGGCGAAGTTGATCACCACCTCGGTCACGCGCTCCTGCATGCGCTTGCCGGTGCGCAGGTAGAACGGCACCTTGTTCCAGCGCCACGTACCCAGTTCGGCGCGCATCGCGACGAAGGTCTCGGTGCGGCTGTCGGGCGGAATGCCTCCTTCCTGCAGGTAGCCGCGCACCAGCTCGCCGGCGATGGCGCCCGCGGTGTACTGGCCGCGCACGGTATTGCGGCGCACGTCCTCGGGCGACATCGGCCGCAGCGAGCGCAGCACCTTGAGCTTTTCATCGCGCACCGCATCGGAGGTGAGCGATGCTGGCGGCTCCATCGCCAGGATGCTGACCAGCTGCAGCAGGTGGTTCTGCACCATGTCGCGCATGGCGCCGGCCTCGTCGTAGAAGCCGCCGCGCGTGCCCACGCCCACGGTCTCGGCCACGGTGATCTGCACGCTGCACACGAACGGCGTACGCCACAGCGGCTCGAAGATCGAATTGCCGAAGCGCAGCGCCATCAGGTTCTGCACCGTTTCCTTGCCCAGGTAGTGGTCGATCCGGTAGGTGCGGTCCTCGCTGAAGTAGCGGCTGACCACTTCGCCGATGCCGATGGCCGAGGCCAGGTCCACGCCCAGCGGTTTTTCCAGCACCAGCCGTGTGTCATTGGCGATCAGGCCATGGCTGGCAAGGTTGTCGCAGGTGGCCGCGAACAATCCGGGCGGCATCGCCATGTAATAGATGCGCAGCGCGTCCTGGCGCAACTGCGCGGCCAGCGCCGGGAAGTCCCCGGACTGCGAGGCGTCAACGTGCACGAAATCCAGCCGCTGCAGGAAGGTCTGCCATTGGGCCGGCTCGAGATAGCGCGCTTCGACAAAGGGTTGCGCACTTTCATCGGCAAAATTGACAAAGGCCTCGCGGTCCCAGCGGTGCCGGCCCACGCCGATGATGCGGGTGCCGTCGGGCAGGTTGCCGTCGCGGTGGCACATGTAGAGCGATGGCAGCAGCTTGCGCGCCGACAGGTCGCCGGCGCCGCCGAAGATGACGAGGTCCAGCGGTCGCGCGTCGGCAGTGCCGGAGGAAGAGGCGGTTCGGGTGGTTTGCATGACGGACTCCTTGCTTGCCGGGGCGGCGTGGGGCGGTATTGGGGCAGTATGGGCCGGCTCAGCGCGTCTCGGTCACCTTGCGCAGGTACTGCGGCTGGTCGGGATTGCGGCCGCGCGCCAGCGCCAGCGCCTGCGCGGCGACATAGAAGCTCTGGATGGCGCAGATCGGATCGAGCAGCGGATGGCCGGCCGGCACCAGTGGCAACTCTAGGGGCAGCTCCGCATCAACCGTGCCAGGAGGCGCCGCCAGCAGCACGCGCGCACCACGCTTGCGCATCTCGGCGGCCAGCGCCAGCAGCCCGGCCTGTTCCGGTCCGCGCGGCGCGAACACCAGCAGCGGGTAGCCGTCGCCGATGATTTCCATCGGGCCGTGCCGCACTTCGGCGCCGGAGAAGGCCTCGGCCTGGATGCCGGAGGTCTCCTTGAGCTTGAGCGCCGCTTCCTGCGCAATCGCCAGGCCCGCGCCGCGGCCCAGCACGATCATGCGCTCCACGTCGCGCAGCGCGGGCACCAGCGCCGACCAGTCCTGCGCGGCCGCTTGCGCCAGCGCGGCCGGCAAGCCTGCGCAGGCATCGACCAGTTCGTGCTCGCCGCTGCGCGCGGCCTCGAGTTGCCCCACCAGCAGCGCCGACATCGACAGCATGGCGATATAGCTCTTGGTCGCGGCCACGCTCTGCTCGGGGCCGGCAAGCAAGGGCAGTTCATGCGCACACGCCTGCGCCAGCGGCGAATCCGGGGCGTTGACCAGCGCCACGGTGGCGGCGCCGCCGTCGCGCAGCGCCTGCATGGTCTCGACCAGGTCCGGGCTGCGGCCCGACTGCGAGAACGCCACCGCCAGCTGCCCGGCCACGCGCAGCGCGCTGTCGTGCAGCGTCACCGTCGACATCGGCAGCGAGGCCACCGGAACGCCCAGCCGGCGCGTGACCAGCGTGGCGAAGTAGCTGGCGGCATGGTCCGAGCTGCCGCGCGCCACGGTCAGCGCCGCGGGCCAGGCCTGCGCGGCGAGTTGCGCAGCCAGCGCCGCCACGCGCGGCGCCTCTGCCAACTGCGCGGCCACCACGGCCGGCGCGCTCAGCGCCTCTTCAAGCATCCTCGACACAGCATTCTCCTTCGACATAAACGGTGCGCACCGAGAGTGCGCGGTCCAGCACGACCACGTCGGCCCAGCAGCCCTGTGCCAGCATGCCGCGGTCGGACATGCCCAGGTACTGGGCCGGATACAGCGACACGCGCCGCGACGCATCGGCCAGGTCCAGCCCGATCGACACAAAGTTGCGCAGCGCCTGGTCCATGGTCAGCACGCTGCCGGCCAGCGTGCCGTCGGCCAGGCGCACGCTGCCGTGGACCTTGTAGACGGTCTGGCTGCCCAGGTGGTACACGCCGTCCGGCATGCCCGCGGCGGCGGTGGCGTCAGTCACCGCATACAGCCGCGGGATCGCGCGCAGCGCGGCGCGGATTGCGCCGGGGTGGACGTGCAGCAGGTCGGGGATCAGCTCGGCAAACTCGGCATGCGCCAGCGCTGCCGCCACCGCGCCCGGCGCGCGGTGCTGCAGCGGGGTCATCGCGTTGAACAGGTGGGTGAAGCCGCTGGCGCCGGCATCCAGCGCGGCCACGGCGTCCTCATAGGTGCCCAGCGTGTGGCCCAGCTGCACGCGCACGCCGCGCGCGGCCAGCAGGCGGATGATGTCCAGATGCCCCGGCAGTTCGGGCGCCAGCGTCACTACCTTCAGCGGCGCGGCGCCCAGGTACTGCTCGAGTTCTTCGGGCGTGGCGGTGGCCGAGGTATCCGGCTGCGCGCCCAGCTTGCCGGGGTTGATATACGGCCCTTCCAGGTGCACGCCCAGCATGCGCGCCGCGCCGGGCGGGCGCTGCGCGCAGGCCCGGCCCAGCGCCTGCAGTGCGGGCAGCAGCACGTCGTGCGGCGAGGTCATGGTGCTGCCCAGCAGGCTGGTGGTGCCAAAGCGCACATGCGCGCGCAGGATCACCGGCACCGCGGCCTCGCCATCCATGAAGTCCTTGCCGCCGCCGCCGTGGTTGAGCAGGTCGACAAACCCCGGCAGCACGTACGGGGCATCGTTGTGCTCAGGCGTGGCGGGCACGCCCTCGATGCGCGCGATGCGTCCGTCCGGGCCGGCATGGATCTCTCCGAAGATCCAGCCGGCCGGCGTCAGGATGTTTCCTTTCATGGCAATGCTCTCCAATACATTTAAATCACCGGCCAGCCACCGTCAGAACAGGTGGATGATGCCGGCATAGGCGCCCTGCTGGTTCGCCCCGGCGCGCGGCATGGTGTCCGGCGACGCCTCCACCGAGAAGGTGGCATTGCGCGAGTTGAACACCGACGCCACCGTGCCATACAGCGAGGTGCGCTTCGACAAGTCATACTTTGCGCCCAGTGTGACAAGCGTGCCATGCCCGCCGCTTTTGTTCAGGGTGGCGTAGTAGACGCCGGACAGCAGCGTCAGCGCCGGCAGCACGCGGTAGTTGGCGCCGACCCATGCCATCTGGCTGCGCGTGGCGGCGTAGGGGTTCTCCGGCGTGGCCACGGTATCGCCCGAGGACACGGTCAGGTTGTAGCCGGCGAACAGGCGCAGGTTGTTCAGCGCGTAGCTGCCGCCCAGCGTGTACTGGCGCGAGTTGACATACAGGTTGTCCATGCGGCCCTGCGCGCCGCGCAGTTCCTCGTAGATGCCGGTCAGGTTCAGGTTGCCCTGCGCGTACTTGATGGCCGCGCTCAGCTGCTTGCCGCTGTTGAAGCTGCCCGCCACGCCGTCGCTGCCGGCCTGCGCGCGCGCGCTCAGCCCGCCCCACACCGGCGAGTTGTAGGTCACGGCATTGGGGCGCGAGCCCCAGTTGCGGCCATAGACCAGCGTGGCGACCGAGCTGGCCTGCAGGCCCATCGGGTCGATCGCGCCGCTCTCGTCGTCGGTCAGGCTCATGGCCCGGCCCAGCAGCAGCGTGCCCCAGTCGTTGCTGGCCAGGCCCACCTGCGCGCGGCGGTTGAAGAGCGGATCGGAGCGCCCGGTGCCGGAGGTGATCATGCCCTCCAGGTTGAAGACCCCGCGCAGGCCGCCGCCAAGGTCCTCGGCGCCGCGCATGCCCCAGAAGCTGACGCCGTACTGGTTGCTGCCGAAGCGGAAGGTGTCCACATCGCCGCCCGGGCGGGCGATGCCGTTGACATAGTCGAGGCCGGCCACGGCGCGGCCGTACAAGGTGATGCCGGTGCCGGCGGACTGGGCGCAGGCGCCCCCGGCCGACGCTGCGAGCAGCGCCGTCAGTGCAATGCGTTTCACGATCAATGACTCCTGGATAAGCAGACGGTATCCACCGGCGCGGCTGTCGTCGCGGCCGTCGTTGTTGTGGCCGATGGGGAAGGTCGACCGCAGCCGCGCACGGCTGCGGCGGCGGGGGTCAGGTGGGCATGGCTTGCAGGGCGCGCTCGAACGCGGCCGCGTGTCCGTCTGCCGCATGGCCGAAGGCGATGTGGGCGGTGTCATCGCCGATCCACATCAGCTGGCTGCCGGCAAGGTGGTCGGCACGCACCCGGGCGCGCTCGCGCACCACCACGCGCAGCCGCGTCAGTGCCACCACGCCGACCGAGGCGATATTGGCGGCGCCGCCCAGCGCATCGATCCACCAGGCGGGATCGAAGGCGCCGGCAGCCGGCGCGGACGCCTGGGTTGCAGCGGCGGGCGCAGCAGCCACGACAGCCGTGGCCTGCGGCGCCTGCTGCAACACCGCGCGGATATCACTGGCGATCTGCTCGGCCTGCGGCCCGATCACCACCTGCACCACATTGGGCGGGCGCTTGAGCACGCCGCGCACGCCCAGCGCCTTGAGCTGCGGCTCGGACACCGCGCCGATGTCGGCCACGTTCAGCCGCAGCCGCGTGGTGCAGGCATCGACCACGACCAGGTTGGCGGGGCCGCCCAGCGCTTCGACATAGCGTTGCGCCACGCTGCCCGCGGCTGGCTGCGCGGAACCGCCGGCGGCCACCACGGGCACCACTTCATCCCGGCCCGGCGTCAGCAGGTTGAAGCGGCGGATAAAGAAGCGGAACAGCCCGTAATAGACCAGCGCATAGGCCAGCCCCAGCGGAATCGCCAGCCAGCCGCGGCTGGACAGCCCGTAGCCCAGCACATAGTCGATCGCGCCCGCCGAGAAGGTGAAGCCCAGCCGGATATCGAGCGCATGGCACAGCGCCATCGACAGGCCGGTCATCAGCGCATGCAGGCCGTACAGCACCGGCGCCAGGAACATGAAGCTGAACTCGATCGGCTCGGTGATGCCGGTCAGGAACGAGGTCAGCGCCATCGAGAACAGCATGCCGCCCACCAGCGCGCGCCGCGCCGGCGGCGTCTCGTGGTACATCGCCAGGCAGGCGGCGGGCAGGCCAAACATCATCACCGGGAAGAAGCCGGTCATGAACAGGCCTGCGCCAGGGTCGCCGGCAAAGTAGCGGTGCAGGTCGCCCGATACTGCTGCCCCCGTGGCCGGATCGGCGTAGCTGCCGAACACGAACCACGCCAGGGTATTGATCAGGTGGTGCAGCCCGGTCACCAGCAGCAGCCGGTTCAGCAGCCCGAACACAAAGGCGCCGGCCGAGCCCGCCGTGGTCAGCCACGCGCCGGCCGCGTTGATGCCGGCCTGCACCGGCGCCCATGCGGAGGCCAGCACGATGCCCAGCAGCAGGCAGCACAGCGCGGTGACGATGGGCACGAAGCGCTTGCCGGCGAAGAAGCCCAGATAGGGTGGCAGCGCGACGTTGCGATAGCGGTTGTAGAGCCCGCCCGCCACCGCGCCGGCGACGATGCCGGCCAGCACGCCCATGTCGAGCGACTTGTCGATGGTCTTCATCACCGTGGTCAGCACCAGGTAGCCGATGGTGCCGGCCAGCGCCGCCGCGCCGTTGTTGTCGCGCGCAAAGCCCACCGCCACGCCGATCGCGAACAGCAGGGCCAGGTTGGCAAAGACCGCGTTGCCGGCCTCGGCCATCAGCTTGACGTCGAATACGTCGGGCTGGCCCAGGCGCAGCAGCAGGCCGGCCACGGGGAGCACGGCAATCGGCAGCATCAGCGTGGCGCCCAGGCGTTGCACCCTGGGCAGCAGGTCCATCTTCATTGGCGTTCTCCGAATCTGTGCGCGCGTGGCGCGTATTGGGTTGTGGTCGACCGGCGTTTATGCCGGCCAGTAGCGGCGGCACGCGTCGCGCACCGCAGCGGCTGACGGCAGCCGCAGCAATTCGCCTGCGCGCTGCCGGCAATCGGCATGCGAGAGCGCGCGCACGCGCGCCTTGACGCCCGGCACCAGCCCGGCGTCGACGGAAAGCTCGGTCACGCCCAGGCCGACCAGCACCGGCACGGCCAGCGAGTCGCCCGCCAGCGCGCCGCACACGCCCACCCAGCGCCCGTGGCGCGCGGCGCCCTCGGTGGTGGCGGCGATCATGCGCAGCACCGCGGGATGCAGGCCGTCCATGCGCGCCGCCAGCTCCGGCTGGCAGCGGTCCATGGCCAGGGTGTACTGGGTCAGGTCATTGGTGCCGATCGAGAAGAAATCGGCGTGCTCGGCCAGCTGGTCGGCCAGCAGCGCGGCGGACGGGACTTCGATCATCACGCCGACCTCGATATCGGGATCGGCGCCCGCTTCGGCCGCCAGCGCACGGATGCGTTCGCGCCAGGCCAGTAGTTCGCCGACCTCGCTGACCATCGGCAGCAGGATGCGCAGCGGCGCACTCGCGCGCACGGCCAGCAGGCCGCGCAACTGGTCGTCCAGCAGTTGCGGGCGCACCTGCGCCAGTCGCACGCCGCGCAGGCCCAGGGCGGGGTTGTCTTCGGCAGGCAGGTGCAGCCAGGCGGCGTCCTTGTCGGCGCCGATATCAAGCGTGCGCACGATCGCGCTGCGGCCCTGCAGGGCATCGGCAATGGCCTGGCAGCTGGCTGTGTGGTCCGCCGCCGCGGGGGCTGCGTCGCCGTGCAGGAACAGCAGTTCGGTGCGCAGCAAGCCGACCGCATCGGCACCATGCGCCACGGCATTGCGGGCGTCGTCGAGGCTGCCGATATTCGCGGCCACCTCGATATGCACGCCGTCGCGGGTGCTGGCCGCGGCGTACGCGGCGCGCAGGTCGGCCTCGCGCTGCTGCGTGCCCAGCCTGACGGCGCTGGCGGCAGCGGCCAGCAAGTGCGCATCGGGGCAGGCGTGCAGGCGGGCGCTGTCGCCGTCGGCGATGACCGGCGTGCCGTCCTGCAGGCGCTCCAGCGCGCTGCCCAGCGCCACCAGGCAAGGGATGCCGAGCTGGCGCGCGATGATGGCCGCGTGCGAGGTCGGGCCGCCGCGCGCCATCACCAGTGCGGCAACCCGGGTGCGGTCCAGTCCGGTCAGGTCGGAGGGCGTGAATTCCCCGGCGGCCAGCACGATGACATCGCCGTCGGCAGCCGGTGCGGGCAGCTGGACGGGGACACTGCCCGCCGGGGCCAGCGCACGCAGCACGCGCTTGCCCAGATCCAGCAGGTCGGCGGCACGTTCGGCCATGCGGCGGTCGGCCATCGCGGACAGCATGGCGGCTTCGGCCCGGGTGGCCTCGCGCCATGCAAAGCCCGCGCTCTTGCCGGCGGCGATCATGGTCTCGGCCGCGCCCTGCAGGGCCGGGTCTTCCAGCAGCGCGCGATGCATGGCGAAGATGCCGGCCTCGGCGCCGGCGCGGCGCGCGGTGGCGGCTTCGCTCTCATGCGCCAGCTGGGCGTCGATGGCCGCCAGCGCGGCGCGCAGGGCCTCGCGCTCGGCAGCAATGCCCTGGCCGGCCTCGGCCGGCTCCGGCGTGGTCTCGCGCCACCAGTGCAGCGTGCCGATCGCGATGCCGGGGGCGGCAGCCACGCCGGGGATGCCACCCGCCGGCAGGTCGGCGCCCGGGCCAGGCTGCGCCACCGGCGCGGCCACCGTGGGCACGGTTTCTTCTTCGCCCACGCCGGCGCGCTGCAGTTCGTACGCGACCGCATCGAGCGCGGCGCCGGCATCGCGGCCGGTCGCCACCAGCTCGACCGTAGCGCCCTCGCCGGCGGCCAGGCCCAGCAGCGCCACCAGGCTGGCCAGGCTCGCCTGCCGGCCGCCGTAGTGCAATGCGACGATGGCGTCCAGGCCGCGCGCGGCTTCGCGCGCCCGTGCTGCGGGCCGCGCGTGCAGGCCGCCAGGGCAGGCCAGCGTGACCGAGCGCCGCTGTTCCGCCGCGGTCGCGTGGCGTTCCTGCGCAGGCGCCGCAGCCCCCGTGGCACGCACCTGCAGCAGCACCGTGCGGCCCGCCTCGGCCTGCGCCGCGTCGGTCCTGCCGGCGACCGTGAAGGCATCGCCATTGGCGATTGCCATCACCGTCACCAGGCTCGGCGCCTGCTGCGCGACGCGGTCGACATCGAAACGGATCAGCGCATCGCCCTGGCGCACGGCAGCGCCCTGCGCCACGCAAGGCGCAAAGCCTTCGCCGCGCAGCGACACCGTATCGATGCCGACATGCAGCAGCACCTGCGCCCCGCACGGGGCCTGCAGCGTCAGGGCGTGGCCGGTGGCGGCCAGGTGGACGATGGTGCCGTCGCAAGGCGCCACCAGCGTGTCGCTCAGGGGGTCGATGGCCAGGCCGTCGCCGAACATGCCGTCGGCAAAAACCGGGTCCGGCACCGCCGCGAGGGGAAGCAGCACTCCGCTCACCGGAGCCCGCAGCAACAGGGTTTCGCTCGTCTCAGCCATTTTGCTTCCAGAAGTCGCGGCGGCCGGTGCAGGAATGCGACGGCGCCAGGGTCAGGGGAAAGATAGACGGCCATCGACAATAAAAATACCAGTGAAAACCACTATGACGACATTGTATCTAAGTGGCATCTTTATTGAGGTAACGCAAAGCAGCCCTTGCATGGCCCTCACATTCGCCTGATTCATCACATAACCCTTGAAGATACCTAGGATTTCTCCGAATCACGGCAGCGCTTTCCGGCAGCATAGCCAGCGAAACCTTTCCAATACCAGTTGACGTAAAGCGAGGTTGTGACGTTTCCATCGCCCAGGCGGCGCAAGTCCGGCCACATCGACCCGAAATGTCCTAAAGTGGTATCATCGCCGCCACATTCTGGTACCTACGAGGATTCGCAATGGATCAACGGCTGCAGGCCCTCAAGCCGGACGAAGCGGAGGCGACGCCGATCTACCTGCAAGTGGCGCGCAGGCTGGCTGCGGCCATCCAGGCCGGCCAATGGCGGGTGGGCGACGCGCTGCCGTCCGAGCGCACGCTGGTGGATTCACTGGGGATTTCACGCGTCACGGCCCGGCGCGCGCTGCAGGTGCTGGCGGAGGACGGCGCGATCACGCGCAGCCGCGGCGCGGGCACCTTTATCGCGCCGCGCCCTGAGCAAAAGGCGGCGCGGCTGGACAACTTCAGCGAGCTGGCGCGCCGGCGCGGCATGACGCCGGCCAGCGAGCTGGTGGCGTTCGAACGCCGTCGCGCCACGACGCAGGAGGCCGCGGCGCTGGCACTGCCGGAAGGCGATGAGATCGTCAGGCTGACCCGCCTGCGCAAGGCTGACGGGCAGATCTACTGGATGGATGTGACCACGCTGGCGCTGGCCGTGCTGCCCGACGCCAGCGCCATCGGCGAATCGCTGTACGCCTACCTGGAGCGGATCGGCAAGCCGGTGCTGCGCGTCACCGAGACCCTGCGCGCGATCGTGGCGACCGAGGAACTGGCCGCGCGCCTGGGCATCGAGCCGGGCGAGCCGCTGCTGCACATCCGACGCACCGGCTACACCCATGGCGACCAGCCGGTCGAACTGACCGACGCGTACTGCCTGAACGACTTCTACGAACTGAAGCAGTAGCGCCCGGCATGCCCGGCCACCGGCGGCTCAACCGGGGGCGGGGTCGGGTCTTCCTCTGGCGGCAACGGCAAGTCCGGGGGGATGCCCGGCGGCCCGGGCTCTTCGACCGGGGGCACGGTATGGCGCGGGTGCAAGCGCGCACCGGCGTGGGGGTTCGGCAAGGCGGGCATGCGGGGTCTCCGTGGCCGGGTTTCCTCCTCATTGAAGCAAACCCGGCCGGTGCGCGCCAGTATTGATGCAGAGACCCTGCTCAGGCGTGTTGCCGGCGCACGAAGAACAGCGCCGCGCCCACCGCCATCAGCACGCTGCCAAAGAAGCGGTTCTGCCAGCGCACCGCGCGCGCATTGCGGAACAGCCCCTGCATGCGCGAAGCCAGCAGCGCGTAGCCATGCATCACCACCAGGTCCACGCAGCACATGGTGGCGGCCAGGATCGCCAACTGCAGCGCCAGCGGCCGGTTGGGATCGATGAACTGCGGCAGCACCGCGACCATGAAGATGATGCCCTTGGGGTTGGTCACATTGGTCAGCAGGCCGGTGGCAAAGCGCCGGCGCCGGCTCATCACGGCCACGCGCACGGGGGCGGCGCTGCCACCCTGGTCCGCCCGGCTCTCCACCTTTGCGCGCCATTGCTGCACGCCGAGGTAGATCAGGTACAGCGCGCCAATCGTCTTGACCACCATGAAGGCCTGCTCCGAGGCCAGCAGCAGCGCGCCCAGCCCGCCCCCCGCCACCAGCAGCACGATCACCAGCCCGGCCTGCAGGCCGAAGATGGTGGTGGTGGTCCTGCGCAGCCCGTACGAGAGCCCATGGCTCATCGACAGCACCGCGCCCGACCCCGGCGACACGGCGATCACCCAGCACGCGGCGAAATAAGCCAACCACACTTCCCAACGCATCCCAACTCTCCTTTGACGACAACCATGCCGGGGCCACGATCCCGCAGCCACGGCACAAACAATCTTTCCTGCAGCGCGGCGCGTCAGAACGGGTGGAATCCGCCCAGGAACTGCTCCACCTGCTCGGCCTGGCGCGCGTCGCGCGCGGCATCGCCCGATTCCAGCACCACCGCCTGGTACGCGCGCGTACCCACGGCCACCAGGCGCGCCGTCAGCCGGCGCGGCGACTGGTCCTGCGGCGACACCCCGCTGGCCTGCACTTCCACGCCGGCAATCGGGCGGCCCGGACGGTCGGCACTCATCACGGTGACGGGCCGCGCGCGCGGCTCGCCCGACGGCGTGCCAAGGTTGGCCAGCAGGCCGGCCTGCATCGCCGCCAGCGCCTCGCGCCGCAGGGCTTCGTCATCGGCGGGCAGCGTCACCACGCCCACGGCGAACAGCGTGTCATCGACGCGCGCGGCTTCCATCGTCATCGGCAGCTTGCGCCCGGCAATGGTGACATCGCGCGCGGCGCTGGTGGGCTTGCCTGGATAAAGCGCGGCATAGGCGCCCTCGCCGGACTGGATGGTGCGCCAGTCATAGCGCGGCGAACAGGCGCACAGGGCGAATGCCAGCACGGCGGCACGGCACAGCAGCGGCCGGCGGACAGCGGCAGGAAAGCTCAGCGGGGGCGGCACAAGACGCATCGGGAATCTATGGGGGACGGCGCGCACAGGCTGCGGGCGGCGCTGGCGGGCGCCATCGCCTGCGGGCGGAAACCGGTATTATCCCGGAAGCGGCGCGCCAGTGCTTGCTGCGCCGCTCCCACTATCCCCCTGCCCCCACGTTCCAGCCATGCCTGCCGCCCGCATCGCCCGCCACGCCTTTGCCATCACCAGCCTGCGCTGGGTGGCCGCGAGCGCGTTGCTGGCAGCCGCGACCGGCATGCCCGCCGCCGCCGCCAGCCCCGCCCACCTGCCGCCGGCCACCGACCTGGCCGCCCACGGCACCGAGGCCGCGCGTCGCGGCGAGCCGCTGGTGGTGCTGGTGTCGATGCCGGGCTGCGGCTATTGCGACGCGGTGCGCCGCAACTACCTGGGCCCGCAGGCCGCCACCGGCGAGATCGCCGTGCGCGAGCTCGACATGACCGCCGACACCCCCCTGCGCGATGCCGACGGCAGCCTGACCACCGCGCGCGCCTGGGCCCGGGCGCACCAGGTGCGGGTGGCGCCCACGGTGCTGTTCCTGGACCGCCAGGGCCGCGCCGCCGCCGGCCCGCTGCGCGGCATGCAGCCGGATTTCTACGGCGCCTACCTGGAACAGGCGCTGGACCAGGCACGCGCCGCCATCGCCACCCGGCGCTGAATGGATTGGGGTGCTTGCGGCAGATTGCCGCAGCCCGGCCCCGCGCAGCGCGCGAACGCCCGCGGCATTAGAATGTCCCATTGCTGACCGAACCTGCCTGACCCGGATTCCATGACCACTGCTGCCCCTGCCACCCAATCCTCCCGCAAGCCCTGGCCCATCGTCGTGGCCGTGGTCGTGCTCGCGCTGCTGGGCTGGTTCGGCTACCGCGCGCTGTCGCCGGCCAATACGGCCCCGGCGGCCACCTTCACGCTGCTGTCGGGCGAGAAGGTCAGCACCGCGGACCTCAAGGGCAAGGTCTACATGATCAACTTCTGGGCCACCAGCTGCGCCACCTGCGTCAAGGAAATGCCGGACATGGTCCGCACCTATGAGCAGTTCAAGGGCAAGGGGCTGGAATTCGTCGCCGTGGCGATGAACTACGATCCGCCCATGTATGTGATGAACTACGCCAAGACGCGCGGCCTGCCGTTCAAGGTGGCGATGGATTCCGACGGCACCGCGGCCAAGGCCTTCGGCAATGTGCAGCTGACGCCGACCACCTTCGTGGTCGACAAGGACGGCCGCATCCTGAAGCGCTATGTGGGCGAGCCCGAGTGGGATGCCCTGCACAAGCTGCTGGATGGCGCGCTGGCAAAGTCCGCGTAACGCTCCCAGCGGCAACCGCAGCGAAAAGGTGCTCATCGAGCACCTTTTTTTGTTTTTACGCACGATCGCCAGGGCAGCAGGTTGCGCGACACCCCTGTATGGATATACAGTTTGCGCCAGCCTTTTCTGAGTTTTCCGAGCCTTCCCCGAGCCCTGCCTGTGACTTTGGACCTAGCCCCCGCCGCCGACCTCGCGGCCGTCCCTGAAGCCGATGACGTCCCCGCCTACCTGTCCCGGCTCAACCCGGAGCAGCGCGCCGCGGTGGCGCATGGCAGCGACGCGCCGCTGCTGATCATCGCCGGCGCCGGCTCGGGCAAGACCAATACGCTGGCGCACCGGGTCGCGCACCTGGTGCTGGCCGGTGCCGATCCGCGCCGCATCCTGCTGCTGACGTTCTCGCGCCGCGCCGCGGCCGAGATGGGCCGGCGCGTCGAACGCATCGTCGACCAGGCGCTGGGCACCCAGACCGGCGCGGGGCGCGCGGCACTGCAGTGGTCCGGCACCTTCCACGCCATCGGCGCGCGCCTGCTGCGCGAATACGCCGAGACCCTGGGCCTGTCGCCCGCCTTCACCATCAGCGACCGCGGCGATGCCGCCGACCTGATGCACGTGGTGCGCCACGACCTGGGCCTGTCGGAGACCACCAGCCGCTTCCCGAAGAAGGAAACCTGCCTGGCGATCTACTCGCGCGTGGTCAACACCCAGGCGCCGCTGGAAGACGTGCTCAAGCAGCAGTTCCCGCGCTACGCGATGTGGGCCGATGCGCTGCGCACCCTGTTCGCCGGCTATGTCGAGGCCAAGCAGAAGCAGCATGTGCTGGACTATGACGACCTGCTGCTGTACTGGGCGCAGGCCATGGCCGAGCCCACCATCGCACAGGACATGGGCGCGCGCTTCGACCATGTGCTGGTCGACGAATACCAGGACACCAATGCGCTGCAAGCGTCGATCCTGCTGGCTATGCGACCGGACGGCCGCGGCCTGACCGTGGTGGGGGACGACGCGCAGTCGATCTACGCCTTCCGCGGCGCCACCGTGCGCAATATCCTGGACTTCCCGGCGCAGTTCACGCCGGCCGCGCAGCAGGTCACGCTGTCGCAGAACTACCGCTCGACGCAGCCGATCCTGCAGGCCGCCAACGCCGTGATCGGGCTGGCGGCCGAGCGCTATACCAAGGACCTGTGGTCCGAGCGCGCCTCGGCCGAAAAGCCCGGCGTGATCGTGGTCAACGATGAGGCCGACCAGGCCCGCTACGTGGTCGAGCAAGTGCTGGCACGGCGCGAGGCCGGCCTGACGCTGATGGCACAGGCGGTGCTGTTCCGCGCCGCCGACCACAGCGCGCAGGTAGAGATCGAGCTGGCCCGGCGCAATATCCCGTTCGTGAAGTTCGGCGGACTGAAGTTCCTGGAATCGACCCACGTCAAGGACGCGCTGGCGGTGGTGCGCTGGCTGGAAAACCCGCGCGACCGCATGGCGGGCTTCCGCACGCTGCAGCTGCTGCCCGGCATCGGCCCCAAGACCGCGGCGCGCGTGCTGGATGCACTGGCGCTGGCGACCGAGCCGCTGTTCTCATTGGAAGCATTCGAGCCGCCGCCGGCCGCCGCACCCGCCTGGGCCGACCTGCTGGCGCTGGCGCGCGCGCTGATGGCACCCACCTCGCCGTGGCCGTCGGAGTTCGAGCAAGTGCTGGCCTGGTACGCGCCGCACCTGGAGCGCCTGCACGACGATGCCGCCGCGCGCCAGGCCGACCTGCAGCAGCTGGAGCGCATCGCCGCCACCTACGGCGCGCGCGAGCGCTTCCTGACCGAACTGACGCTGGACCCGCCCAGCGCCTCCAGCGACGAATCCGGCGTGCCCTCGCGCGACGAGGACTACCTGATCCTGTCGACCATCCACTCGGCCAAGGGCCAGGAGTGGAAGGCGGTGTACGTGCTCAATGCGGTCGACGGCTGCATGCCGAGCGACCTGGCGACCGGCACCACCGAAGAGATCGAGGAAGAACGGCGGCTGCTCTATGTGGCGATGACGCGGGCCAAGGACCACCTGGACATCGTGGTGCCGCAGCGCTTCTACGTGCACCAGCAGGTGGGCTTCGGCGACCGGCATGTGTACGCGTCGCGCACGCGCTTCTTGCCTAATCGCGTGATGCCCAACTTCCACAGCCGTGCCTGGCCGCCGCCGCCGATGCCGGGCGAGGCGCCGGCAAAGCCGGCGCTGGCACCGGTGGACCTGGCCAGCCGGATGCGCAATATGTGGCGCTGAGCCTGCGCGCTACCCCGGCGCCAGCGCGATGTGCTTGTATTCGACGAAGTCATCGATCGCGGCCACGCCGTTGAGCCGGCCCAGCCCCGACTGCTTGTAGCCGCCCTCCTCGAATTCGTCGTAGACCGACGCCCAGTTGTTGATCCACACGGTGCCCGCCTCGAGCGCGCGCGCCATGCGCAGCGCGCGGTCGACGTCGCGCGTCCACACGCTGGCAGCCAGCCCGTACTCGCTGTGGTTGGCCAGTGCCACCGCCTCGGCCTCGGTGTGGAAGACCTGCAGCGTCAGCACCGGGCCGAAGATCTCCTTCTGCACGATTTCCATGCCCGGGTCGTCCACCTCGAGCAGCGTCGGGCGGTAGAACGCGCCGCGCGCAAGCGGGCCTTCGGTGACCGGCCCGCCGCGCACTAGCACGCGCGCGCCGTCGGCAATCGCCGCTTCTACCATGCCGTCCACGCGCGCCACGTTGGCCTTGTCGATCAGCGGCCCCATCTGGCTGGCCGCCTCGGCGGCCGGGCCGACGCGTACCGCGGCCAGCCGTTCGGCCAGCCGCTGGCGCAGCGCGTCCGCCACGCCGCGCTGCACCAGCAGGCGCGAGCCGGTCATGCAGAACTGCCCGGCGAATACCGTGAGCGCCTTCTCCAGCACCGGCAGCGCCGCGTCGAGGCTGGCATCGTCGAACACGATCATCGGCGTCTTGCCGCCCAGCTCGAGCCCGAACCGCTTCAGGTGGCGCGCGCCCGCGGCGCTGATGGCGCGGCCCGTGGCCGAGCTGCCGGTGAAGCTGATCACCGGCACGTGCGGCGACTCCACCAGCGCGCGCGAGCCTTCCGCGCCCGACTCGCTGAACAGGTTGACCACGCCGCGCGGCAATGACGGCGCGTGCGCCATGATGCGCGCCACCAGCGCATTGGTCAGCGCCGTCTGCCCCGGCATCTTGATCACCGTGGTGCAGCCCGCGGCCAGTGCCGGCGCCAGCGAGCGCACCATCAGCACCACCGGCGAATTCCACGGCACGATGATGCCGGCCACGCCCATCGGCTCGCGCAGCACCAATGACAGCCGCCCCGGCCTCGGCTCGGCGGCGCGGCCGTATTCGGTGACCGCGAGCCCGGCGTAGTAGCGCAGCTTGGCCGGCACCATGCCGACCTCGAAGGCGGCCTCGGCGCGCACCTTGCCGTTCTCGGCGCAGAGCATGTCGACCAATGCGTCGGTATGGTTCTCGAAGGCAGCGGCCAGTTCATTGAGCACTTTCGCGCGCAAGGCGCGGTCATGCCGCCATGGCGTAGCATGCAACGCGCGGCAGGCGGCGCCGATAGCCTGTTCGGCCTCGGCCCGGCCGGCGTCGGCGTAGCGGCCGATGACGGCGGAGGTAGCGGGATCGATGCTGTCGCGGTACAGGCCGGAGTCCACCCATTCGCCGTCGATCCAGTTCAGGGCTGCTTGCATGGTGCTCATGTCGTTCCTATCCAGTTCAGGCGAAGCGGCTGGCGATGCGCTCGGCCGCGGCGATGGTGGTGATGTTGGTCGCCACCGAAGGCACATCGGGGAAGATCGAGGCATCGACCACGCGCAGGCCCTGTACGCCGTGCACATTGCCCTCCAGGTCGACCACCGCCGCCGGATCGCCGGCCAGGCCCATCGGCGCGGTCGAGGTGGGATGGTGGTAGGTGTCGAGCGTGGCGCCCACCGCCTGCAGCACGGCCTCGTCGCTGGTGGCCTGCGGTCCGGGGTTCAGCTCGGCATGGATCAGGTCCGCCAGCGGCGCGGTGCGGCCCAGGCTGCGCGCCAGCCTGATGCCTTCCAGCAGGCGCTCGCGGTCCTGCAGCATCGACAGGAAGTTCAGGTCGATCTTTGGCGCCACCGCCGGATCGCGGCTGGCCAGCCACAGCCGGCCGCGCGACTGCGGGCGCGTCAGCGCCACCGCCAGCACGAAGCCCACGCCGGTCGGGCTCTGGTCGTGCGGGAACAGGTGGGTGGCGGTGATATGGAGGTCCAGCTCGCCGGCCGTGGCGCCGGTGCTGCGGGTCCACACCTTGGCGCCGATCGCCGGCGACTGCGCGCCTACGCGGTCCGGCCGGGCCGCGTAGGCGTTGTAGAAGAACGGGTGGTCCACCAGGTTGCGCCCCACCGGCGCGTCCTTCACTACCGGGATGCCGAGTTCGCGCAGGTGGTCGAACGGACCCACGCCCGAGCGCAGCAGGATGGCGGCACTGCCGTAGCTGCCGGCCGACAGGATGACCTCGCCGGCTTGGATCTGCTCGCCATTGGCCAGTTGCACGCCGATCGCGCGACGGCCGGCGAACAGCACCTTGTCGACCAGCACGTCGGCGCGGATGGCCAGGTTCGGGCGGGCCCGCACCTCGTCGGTCAGGTAGGCCATGCCGGTGTTCACGCGCACATGGTCGACCACGTTCATCGGATACGGGCCGACGCCGTGCGCATCGGCGTCGTCGAAGTCGGCAATCGCGCGGAAGCCGTTGGCCAGCGCCGCATCGATAAAGGCGCGCTGCATCGGCGTGACGTCGGCACGGGTCAGCTGGCGCACCGGCAGAGGCCCGCTGCGGCCGTGCAGCGCGTCGCTGCCGCCGGTGCGGCGCTCCAGCTTGCGGAAGAAGGGCAGCATGTCGTCGTAGCTCCAGCCTTCCAGGTTCCAGCGCCGGAAGTCCTCCGGGCGCGCACGCAGCGCCACCGCGCCGTTGACCGCCGAGCTGCCGCCCAGCACCTTGCCGCGCACCGCGCCGATCGGATGGTCGATGTAGCCGGGCTCGGACTTGTAGCCCCAGTCGAACGCGGCCGGCGCCACGCTGTCGCTGCTGGCGATCGGTTCGGGATAGCCGTGCGGCGCATAGCTGTGCCCGGCTTCGAGCAGCAGCACCTTGCGCTGGCCGTTCTCGCTCAGCCGCCGTGCCATGACCGCGCCAGCCGAGCCGCCGCCGACCACGATCACGTCGACGGCGCGGGCCGGCCCGGCAGTGCGCGGCTGGTCGGCACTGGCGGCCTGGGCGAGGCGGCCGAACGAGCCGCCGCAGGTAACCGCCGCGGCGGCCAGCGTCAGGCTGTGGCTGAAGAACTTGCGCAGGGAAGGCTTGGGCTTGCGATGCTTGGAGCGGGTCATGGTGTCTGTGCGTTTCCGTGTTGGGGCAATGCCCCGGTGCACACAGACTAGTCAGCCCGCGCCGTCCGCAAAAGACGGCCGTTACAGAATCCGGAGTTCGTGTTTTACGAACCGAGCCCCGCGCTTGCCAGGCGGTCGGCAATGGCCAGCTCCCAGAGCGGCGGCTGGCCGATCTGCGCGGCCAGGAAATCCGCCAGCGCATGGATCTTGGGCGAGGCCCGGTGCGAGCGGCGGTAGACCGCGGAAATCTGCCCGCCGGACGGCTGGTAGCCGGGCAGCACGATGCAGAGTTCGCCGGCAGCGATGGCTTGCGCGGCGAGGAAGGCCGGCAGGATGGCCAGGCCCAGCCCGCCGCAGGCGGCCGCCAGCAGGTGATGGCCGCTGTCCGTGCGCAGGCGGCCGCGGATGCGGAACGACTGCAGCTCGCCCTGCACCGGCAGCTGCCACATGCCGTGCGGCTCGCGGTTGGAATAGAGCAGGCCCTCGTGGTGGCGCAGGTCGGTCGGGTGCGCGGGCGTGCCGTGCGCGGCCAGGTAGCCGGGGCTGGCGCAGATCAGGTGGAGGTTGGGCGCGATCGGGCGCGCCACCAGCGAGGAATCGGGCAGCTGGCCCATGCGGATGGCCAGGTCGAAGTTGCCGTCGTGCAGGTTGACGTAGCGGTCGTCGGACTCCACATCCAGGCGCAGCTCAGGGTAGCGCAGCGAAAACGCCGACAGCATCGGGCCCAGGTATTGCATGCTGAAGGCCATCGGCGCAGCCAGCCGCAGCGAGCCGCGCAGGCTGGTATTGGCGGCCAGCACGGCGTCCTCGGCCTCGCCCACCTCGGCCAGGATGCGCACGCAGTATTCGTGGAAGACCTGCCCCGCTTCGGTCGGCGCGGCACCGCGCCCGCGTTGCAGCAGCACGGCGCCGAGCCGTTGCTCAAGCAGCTGAACACGCTGGCTGATCACCGACTTGGTGGTGCCCAGCCGCCGTGCCGCCTCGGTAATGCTGCCGGCATCGACCACGGCCACGAAGGCATGCATTTCAGAGAGCTTGCTCATGACTCGCGCCTGCCCGTCCGTGAATGCGTCGCCTGGCTGGCCTACGCCACCTTTTCCAGCAGCAACCCCTTCAGGTACTCCCCTTCCGGGAACGCCGCCAGCATCGGGTGATCCGTGCCGGCGGACAGACGCCGCAGGATGCGCGCATCGGCGCGCGCATCGGTGACCGCGCCCGCCACGATCTTCTGGAACAGCTCCATGCTGATCGCGCCCGAGCACGAGTAGGTGAACAGCAGCCCGCCCGGGCGCAGCAGCTGCATGCCGACCAGGTTGATTTCCTTGTAGGCGCGCGCGGCGCGGTCGATATGCTGCGCCGACGGGGCGAACTTGGGCGGGTCCAGCACGATCAGGTCGAACTGGCGGCCTTCGGCGCGGAATTCACGCAGGGTCTTGAACACGTCGGCATCGAGCCAGGTGGCGCGCTCGGGTTCGAAGCCGTTGAGCGTGACATTGCCCGCGGCGATCTTCAGCGCCTCGCCCGACGAATCGATCGAAGTCACCGAGGTAGCGCCACCGCGCAGCGCCGCCAGCGAGAAGCCGCCGGTGTAGCAGAAGCAGTTCAGCACCTCGCGCCCGGCGGCGAGATCGCCCACCAGCTTGCGGTTGTCGCGCTGGTCGACATAGAAGCCGGTCTTGTGGCCGTTGCGCACGTCGACGTAGTAGCGCACGCCGTGCTCGGTGACCGACAGCGCCGGATCCGGCTCGGCGCCGGCCAGCACGCCGGTCACCAGCTCCAGGCCTTCGCGCTGGCGCACGGCGGCGTCGGAACGCTCATAGACGTTGGGGCAGCCCGTTTCCTTGACCAGCGCCTGCACGATCGCGGTCTTCCAGTGTTCCACGCCGGCCGAATTGAACTGGCACACCAGCTGGCCCTTTTCACCATTGCCGTAGTAGTCGACGATCAGGCCGGGCAGCCGGTCGGATTCGCCGAAGATCAGCCGCACCGCGTCGCTGTCCTTCACCCATTGGCGCCGGTAGGCAATGGCCGCGGCCACGCGGCGCTTGAACAGGGCGTGGTCGACCGGCTCGTTTTCATCGAAGGTCCACGCGCGCGCGCGGATCTGCGACTCGGGGCTGTAGGCTGCCTTGGCCAGGAAGCGGCCGTCGGCGGCGCGCACGATCACGGTCGCGCCCGGCTCGCAGCGCCCTTCGGTCGTGGCAATGCCGGTGGCGTAAATCCACGGGTGGCGGCGCAGCAGGGATTTTTCCTTGCCGGGTTTCAGGGTGATGGTGTTCATGTTGGTATCGGAAAACAGCGGAGCCCGGCCGTGGAAGCCGCGGATGAGCGTGCCGGAGGGCTCCCCTCTCCCGCCTGCGGGAGAGGGGTGGGGGTGAGGGCGGGAGCGTCGACGAAGTGGCGCGTGTCGGTATGCCAGTGCCTGCCCTCACCCCCTGCCCCTCTCCCGCAAGCGGGAGAGGGGAGAAAACAATGCGGTCGGAAAGCGGCAGCGCCTTTACAGCACCACCTTCACCATCGGATGCGAAGTCAGCGCCCGATACAAGTCGTCGAGCTGTTCGCGGCTGGTCACCCACACCGTCACGGTCAGGCCCAGGTAGTTGCCGCCGCTCGAGGGGCGCATTTCCATCTTGCCGGCGTGGAAGTCGGGATCGAATCCCTGCACCAGCTCGACGATGGACTCGGCAAAGCCGTCCTGCATGGCGCCCATCACCTTGATGGGGAAGTGGCTGGGATACTCGATCAGCGACTGCTCCGGCGGGATGTCGCCCGGCTTGCCGCCGCTGCCTTGGTTGTCGGTTGTCATGTCGGATTCTCCGGTACGAAACCGGCGCGCCTCATGGCGCGCCGGCTTGCGCGCATTCAGGTCACTTGCGCTTGAACCACAGGCGGATGGTGTCCCACAGGCGGCCGAAGAAGCCAGCCTCGGGCACTTCTTCCAGCGCCACCACCGGGAACTCCGCCACCTTGTTGGTGCCGTCCATCAGCTTGACCATGCCCACCTGCTGGCCCGCCGAGATCGGCGCGATCAGCAGTTCCTGGCGCTCCAGCACCGGCTTCAGGCGCCCGCCGGTGCCCTTGGGCACGGTGACGAAGGTCTCGTTCTGCACGCCGATCTTGACCGTGCCGCTCTTGCCCTTGTAGATGTCCGGCGTGGCCAGCACCTGGCCCTTGTCGTACAGACGCAGCGTGTCGAAGAACTGGAAGCCGTAGTTGAGGATCTTCAGGCTTTCCTGGGTGCGCACCTGTTCGGTGGTGGTGCCGATCACGATCGAGATCAGGCGGCGCGAGCCGTCCGGCACGTTGGCCAGCGGCCGCTTGGCCGACGAGATCAGGCAGTAGCCGGCGGACTTGGTGTGGCCGGTCTTGACGCCGTCCACGGTCGGGTCGATGTACAGCAGGCGGTTGCGGTTGGGCTGCCTGATCTTGTTATAGGTGAACTCCTTCTGCGAGTACATGGCGTAGTACTCGGGGAAGTCCTTGATCAGGCGCGTGGTCAGCGTCGCCAGGTCCACCGCGGTGGTGTAGTGGTTCGGGTCGGGAATGCCGTCGGTGTTGGTGAAGTGGGTGTTCTTCATGCCCATGCGCTGGGCCTCGCGGTTCATCATCGCGACAAAGCCCTCTTCCGAACCGCCCACGGCCTCGGCCAGCGCCAGCGCGGCGTCGTTGCCCGACTGCACGATCAGGCCCAGCAGCAGGTCCTGCACGGTGACCGGCTTGTTGGGCTCGATGAACATGCGCGACTCGTCGCTTTTGACCTTGAGCACCAGGCTGGTCGGCACCACGGACTGGTCCAGCGTCAGGCGCTTTTCCTTGAGTGCCTCGAACGCCAGGTAGGCGGTCATCAGCTTGGTCAGCGAAGCCGGCTCGATGCGCGCGTCGGCATTCTGCGACGCCAGGGCCTGGCCGCTGGTCACGTCATACAGCATCCACGACTTGGCTGCGACCTGCGGCATCGGCACGCCCTGCGCCAGGACGGCGGCAGGCGCGGCGGCCAGCACGACGGCGGCGGCGATGGCGGCGGGGGCAAAAGCGGACGAAAGGCGTGTCGTGGCTCTATTCAGCATGTTTCTGTTTTCCGACAGTAAGGAGGTGGCGCGGGGATGGTCCGGGTGGCGGCGTGCCTGCCTCACCGGTCCCACGCATTGACGACGAGCTGCTTGATCAGGTGCAGCTTGCGGTGAAAGAAATGGTCGGCGCCGGGGATCACGATCACCGGCAGCTCCTGCGGGCGGGCCCAGTCGAACACGCTGGCCAGCGGCACGGTGTCGTCCTGTTCGCCATGGATCACGATGGTGTCGGCGGGCACCTCGGCCACCTGCCAGCGGCTGGCGGCGGTGCCCACCAGCACCAGGCGCTGCGCGGGCGTGCCGGCCTCGGCCAGGCGGCGTGCCACGTGGGTGGTGACGAAGCTGCCGAACGAGAACCCGCCCATGGCCAGCGGCAGCGTTGCGGCCTGTGCCGACCACGCGGTCTGCTGGCGCATCCAGGCCACCACGGCCAGCAGGTCGTCCTGCTCGGCGATGCCGTTGTCATGCTCGCCGGCGCTGCCGCCCACGCCGCGGAAGTTGGGGCGCACCGTGGCATAGCCCAGCTGCACGAAGCTGCGTGCCAGCGTCTGCGCGACCTTGTTGTCCTTGGTGCCGCCGAACAGCGGATGCGGATGCGCCACCAGCGCCAGGCCGCGCGGCTCACCTTGCGGCAGGTCTACCGAGAGATCGATCGCACCGGCGGGACCGGCAATGGAAAGTACCTGGGTATGCGCGTTCATGATGGCGGTCAGGATGGCGGTGAAGCAAGCGCCCGGCGGGAAGCCCGGGCAAAAATGAAAAAACCGTCCGGCTGGCGGGCGGCGGGCAATACAGCAAAGCGGCAAAACAGGGAAACAACAAGCCGGCATGCGCCGGCTTCGGTTCGTTCAGCGGTCCACCATCAGCCGTTCGACAGGCTTGCCCTTCATCAGGTGGCTGTCGATGATTTCGTCGATGTCGTGCTCATCGACAAAGGTGTACCAGATGGCCTCGGGGTAGACCACCAGCACCGGGCCGAGTTCACAACGGTTCAGGCAGCCTGCCTTGTTGATGCGCACCCGGCCTTCGCCGCCGGCGATGCCCAGTTCCTTGCAACGCTTCTTGGCGTATTCCTGCATCGCCTGGGCGTTGTGGTTGGCGCAGCAGTTCTCGCCGGCCTCGCGCTGGTTCAGGCAGAAGAAGACGTGGTGCTGGTAGTAGCTGCTCATGCGTACGGTGTGAGAAGGCGGCCCCGGACGGCGGCACGGCCCGGACAGCATTGAACGGAAGCTCGGAATTATACGGTGTCGCGGCGGCATGGCCGCGATGGCGGCGCCCTGGCACGGCCGTCGAAGTTGCCGCCGGCTCCCGATGGGTGGCGCTTCGCGCACCTGCGATGCATCCGGCATTCCGAAACCCCGGAGCCGCACCGTCCGGATTTCCGGAATCCCGGAGGCCGAGCGCCCCTGCCAGGCCGGCGTTTCCTTGTGAATCAACCAGTTAGCAATGCCGCTTTGACTGGCACGGCGGTTGCGAACTCCCGTCCCTGAACGCGCCGCAACCGTGACGGCGCGCGGCCCGCGCGGCCCCGCGCCGGGTACGGTCAACACCGAGGACGACATCATGAGAAAACCCTTCTACAAGATCCTGTACGTGCAGGTCCTGTTCGCCATCTGCGTCGGCATCCTGCTCGGCCACTACTGGCCCGACACCGGCGTGGCCATGAAGCCGCTGGGCGATGGCTTTATCAAGCTGATCAAGATGATCATCGGCCCGATCATCTTCTGCACCGTGGTGACCGGCATCGCCGGCATGAGCGACATGAAGAAAGTCGGCCGCGTCGGCGGCAAGGCGCTGCTGTACTTCGAGGTGGTGTCGACCTTCGCATTGCTGATCGGGCTGGGCGCCGCGCACCTGCTCAAGCCGGGCGTGGGCTTCAACATCGACCCGGCCACGCTGGACACCAAGGCCATCGCCCAGTACGTGTCCAAGGCGCACGGCCAGAGCACGGTCGAGTTCCTGATGCACATCATCCCGGACACGGTCTTCAGCGCCTTCGCCAACGGCGACATCCTGCAGATCCTGCTGGTGTCGCTGTTCTTCGGCGCCGCGCTGGCCGTGCTCGGCGAACGCGCGCGCATCGTGGTGCAGCTGATCGAGCAGGTCTCCAAGGTGTTCTTCCATATCGTCCACGTGATCACCAAGGTGGCCCCGATCGGCGCCTTCGGCGCGATGGCGTTCACCATCGGCAAGTACGGCCTGGGCTCGCTGGTGCCGCTGCTCAAGCTGATCGGCACCTTCTACTTCACGGCCATCGTCTTCGTGGTGTTCGTGCTGGGCACGGTGGCGCGCCTGACCGGCTTCAGCATCCTGCGCTTCATCTCGTACATCAAGGAAGAACTGCTGATCGTGCTGGGCACCAGCTCGTCGGAAGCGGCGCTGCCGCACATGATGGAGAAGCTGGAAAAGCTCGGCTGCTCGCGCTCGGTGGTGGGCCTGGTGGTGCCCACCGGCTACTCGTTCAACCTGGACGGCACCAACATCTACATGACGATGGCGGTGATCTTCATTGCACAGGCAACCGGCATCGAGCTGACGCTGATGCAGCAGCTGACCATCCTGACGGTGGCGATGATCACCTCCAAGGGCGCCAGCGGCGTGACCGGCTCGGGCTTCATCACGCTGGCCGCGACGCTGGCGGTGGTGCCGACCATCCCGGTGGCGGGCATGGTGCTGATCCTTGGCATCGACCGCTTCATGAGCGAGTGCCGCGCGCTGACCAACATCATCGGCAACGGCGTGGCCACGGTGGTGGTCTCGGCATGGGAGCGCGAGCTTGACCGCAAGAAGCTCAACAGTGAGCTGCAACACGGCGGCCGCGATGCTGAAGTACTGGCCGACGCCGGCCAGAACGTCTGACGCCATGCGGGTGGCTGCCCCGGCCGCCCGCCAGCGAGTATCATCGGCGCGACAGCCTTCGCGCGCGCCGATGCCACACTCCGACGACTTTCTCGCCGTGCATGACCCCGCCGCCCCGTCTGCCGCGCATCCGGCCCATGCGCCGGACAGCGGCAACGGCCGCTGGTGGGGCTTTGCGGTCGCCCTGGCCGCGGGCCTGCTGCTGCTGTGCGCGCTGACCTGGCTGGTCTCGGTCCAGCGCGGCCTGGCCAGCCTGCAGCAAAGCACGGCCACGCGCGCCGACCGCTACGCCGCCACGCTGGAAAGCACCCTCGACCGCTACGAATTCCTGCCCGCGCTGGTCTCGCTGCACCCCTTCGTGCGCGGGCTGCTGGACTCCCCCAACGACCCGCAACGCGTGGCCGCCGCCAACCAGTACCTGGTGGAGGTCAATCGCCGCGCGCATGCCTCGGCTACCTATGTGATTGCCGCCAACGGCATTGCGCTGGCGGCCAGCAACCACGGCCAGCCCGGCAGCTTTGTCGGCACCGACTACCGCTTCCGCCCCTACTTCCAGACCGCCGCGGGCGGCAAGATGGGGCGCTTCTATGCCATCGGCATCACCAGCGACGAGCCCGGCTACTACCTCGCGCAGCCGGTCGAGTCCGGCGGCAAGGTCATCGGCGTGACCGTGGTCAAGCTCAACCTGGAGTGGTTCCAGCGCGCCGGCAGCGGCGCCGAGCCGCTGATGGTCAGCGACGACCATGGCGTGATCTTCCTGTCGTCGGTGTCGGCCTGGCAGTACCGCACCCTGCGCCCGCTGCCGCCGGCGCTGCAGGCCGAGATGGAAAAGACCCGCCAGTACCACGGCCGCGCGGTGACGCCGCTGCCGCTGGAGCCGCTGACCTCGCCAGTCACACGCTGGCTGGCGGACACCACACTGACCGACGGCGCGCGGCTGGTGCGCGTGCGCGACGAATCGCCCGCCGCCAAGACCACCTTTGCCCCGGACGGCGCCGAGCGCGCCGTCCGCTACCTGGAACTGGGCCGCACGGTCGGCCCCGCTGGCTGGACCATGCAGGTGATGGCGCCGCTGGAGCCGGTGCTGGCCAATGCGCGCAACGCCACCGTGGCGGCGGCGCTGGCCTATGCCTGCATCTGCCTGCTGCTGGTCAACTGGCGCCAGCGCCGCCAGCGCGCGCGCGACATGCAGTACAGCCGCCGCCTGCTGGAGGCCGCCTACGACCAGCTGGAGCGCCGCGTCGAGGCGCGCACCGCCGACCTGATGGCGATCAATGAAAAGCTCGAAGACGAAGTGGCCGAACGCACCCGTGCTGAAAGCGAGCTGCGCGCGGCCCAGGACGAACTGGTGCAGGCCAGCAAGCTGGCCGCGCTGGGGCAGATGGCGGCCGGCATCACGCATGAGCTGAACCAGCCGCTGGCGGCGCTGCGCACGTTCTCGGACAACACCCGCGTGCTGCTGGAGCGCGGCCAGCTGGCCGCGGCCGAAGGCAACCTCACCGCCATTGCCGACCTGACCGAGCGCATGGGCAAGATCA
This sequence comes from Cupriavidus sp. CP313, assembly GCF_054072015.1. Taxonomy (NCBI): domain Bacteria; kingdom Pseudomonadati; phylum Pseudomonadota; class Betaproteobacteria; order Burkholderiales; family Burkholderiaceae; genus Cupriavidus; species Cupriavidus sp. CP313. Next base: position 374,795 of record NZ_JBSVZB010000002.1, read on the forward strand.
CCGGCCAGCTCAAGCTGTTTGCCGGCAAGGCCCGCCCGGTGCGCCGGCCGGTGGCGCTGCGGGCGGCGGTCGATCACGTGCTGGCGCTGCTGGCGCCGCGGCTGGGCGCGGTCACGGTCAGCGTCGCCGGCCTGGACGCCCTGCCCGGGCTGGCCGTGCGCGCCGATGAGCTGAAGCTGGAGCAAGTGCTGCTGAACCTGCTCGGCAACGCGCTGGATGCGATTGCGGCGGCCGCACCGGCGCAGGGACAGATCGATCTCGACGTGCAGGCAGAAGACCACGCCGTCACCATCGTCGTGCACGACAACGGCACCGGCATCGCGCCGGAAGCGCTGCCGCGCCTGTTCGAACCCTTCTTCACCACCAAGGAAACCGGGCAGGGCCTGGGGCTGGGGCTGGCGATCTCGTCGTCGATCGTGCGCGAGTTCGCCGGCCAGCTGAGCGTGGCCAACGTGCCCGGCGGCGGCGCGCAGTTCACGCTGGTGCTGGCGCGCGCCCCCGCCATCGATCCGGCGCCATCGGTTTCCGCCTCTCAATGAGTATTGCCATGCAAGACGGTCTGCGTGTCCTGTTTGTCGAAGACGAGCCGCTGGTGCGCCAGGCCACCGCGCAGAGCCTGGAGCTGGCCGGCTTCCGGGTGCTGGCGCTGCCCTCCGCCGAGGCCGCGATCCCGCACCTGCACGGCGCCTTTGCCGGCGTGGTGGTGACCGACGTGCGCCTGCCCGGCGCCAGCGGCCTGGACCTGCTGCAGCACTGCCGCAACGCCGCGCCGGGCGTGCCGGTGATCCTGGTGACCGGCCATGGCGACATCACCATGGCCGTGCAGGCCATGCGCGAAGGCGCCTACGACTTTATCGAAAAACCCTTCGGCGCCGACCGCCTGACCGACACCGTGCGCCGCGCGCTGGAACGCCGCGCGCTGGAACTGGAAAACCAGGCGCTGCGCCGCGAACTGGCCGGCCCTGCGGCGGGCACGCGCATCATCGGCCGCTCGCCCGCGATCGGGCAGGTGCGCGCGCTGGTGGCCAATGTCGCACCCACCGACGTGCCGGTGATGATCAACGGCGAGACCGGCACCGGCAAGGAACTGGTCGCGCGCAGCCTGCATGCGCTGTCCGGCCGCGCCGAAGGCCCGTTTATCGCGCTGAACTGCGGCGCGGTGCCCGAGGCCATCTTCGAGAGCGAGATGTTCGGCCACGAGGCCGGCGCCTTCACCGGCGCCGGCAAGCGCCGCATCGGCAAGCTCGAACATGCCTCGGGCGGCACGCTCTTCCTCGACGAGATCGAGAGCATGCCGCTGGCGCTGCAGGTCAAGCTGCTGCGGGTGCTGCAGGAAGGCTCGCTGGAGCGGCTGGGGTCAAATGCCTCGGTGAAGATCGATGTGCGCATCGTCGCCGCGGCCAAGGGCGACATGGATGCGCTGGTGGCGCAGGGCAGCTTCCGCGAAGACCTGTACTACCGGCTGAACGTGGTCACCATCGCGCTGCCGCCGCTGCGCGAGCGGCGCGAGGACATCGTGCCGCTGTTCGAGCATTTCTCGCTGGTGTCTGCGGTGCGCTACCAGCGCCCGGCGCCGATCCTGTCCGAGGCGCAACGCCAGGCCCTGGCCCAGCGTCCCTGGCCGGGCAATGTGCGCGAGCTGCGCAATGCCGCGGATCGGATGGTGCTGGGCGTGCCGGAGGGCGGGCAGGCAGGTGCGCAGGCCGCGGCCCCCGATGAAGCCGCGCCGCTGCGCGAGCGGATGGAGCACTTCGAGCGCGCCGTGATTGCGGATGCACTGGCGCGCACCGGTGGCGCGGTCAGCCAGGCGGCGGACTTGCTGCAAGTCGGCAAGGCTACGCTCTATGACAAGATCAAGCGCTATGGGCTGTGATGTCACGCTGCCTTCATTGCGCTGCCATGCCGCCGTCACATTAGCGGCCTATTCTTCGGTGGCGGTCGCGGCATTGGCAGGTGCCCACCGTGTGTATCAATCTTCGTGGTAATTGACGGCCCCGCGTATGCGGGGCGTTTTTTTTGGGTTATTCACCCCGCCCCGCCACTTCACACTCCCCACACATTCCCCTCACCCCCGCTGGCCAGACTGGAGCTCTTCCATCTCCGGGAACTGCCATGCCCTCCTTCGACTACGACATCGTCATCGCCGGCGCCAGCTTTGCCGGCGCCGCCTGCGCCCTGGCCGCGGCACGCGCCGGCCTGCGCGTGCTGGTGCTGGAACGCAAGACCGATCCGGGCGACAAGCTCCACACCACCGGCATCCTGGTCAAGGAAGCCATCGAGCAAACCTGGCTGGGCCGCGCGCCGGCCGACTGCGTGCACCGGGTGGAGCAGGTGCGGCTGTACTCGCCGAAGCTGCGCAGCATCAAGCTGAGCGCGCCGGGCTATTACTTCCACACCACGGATACGCCGCGGCTGATGCGCTGGCTGGCTGCCGAGCTGGTGCGCCATCGGGTCGAACTGCGCCTGGGCCAGGCGTTTGTGGGCGCGGTGCCGCGCAACGGCGGCTGGCATGTGACCGGCGTGGGCAATACGCGCTATCTGGTCGGCGCGGATGGCGCGAAGTCGCGCGTGGCGCAATGTGCCGGGCTGGGGCGCGTGCACAGCTTCCTGTATGGCGTGGAATACGAGTTTCCGGGACTGGCGCTGCCCGAGCCAGGCGCGCTGCACTGCTTTATCACCCGGCGCTTCGCGCCCGGCTATATCGGCTGGATCGCGCAGAACCCCACCGGCGTGCAGGCTGGCCTGGCGCTGCGCTACCTGCCGCGGCACGGCCGCGCGCCGGACCTCGACGGGCTGCTGGCGCATGTGCGCAAGCGCGCCGGCCTGCCGCAACTGGCGCAGCCGGCGGCGACGCGCGCGGGCCTGATCCCGTGCGGCGGCCCGGTCTTCCCGCTGGCGCGCGATGGCGTGATCCTGACGGGAGATGCCGCCGGCATCGTGTCGCCGGTCACCGCGGGCGGCATCCACTATGCCTTTGCCCATGGCGAGTCGGTCGGCCAGGCCGTGGCCGCGCACCTGCTGCGCGGCGGCCCGGCCCCGGAGGCCGTCGCCACCGCCAGCGCGCCGCGCTTTCGCGCCAAGCGTGCGCTGCGCTGGATGTTCGACCGCTTCCAGTGCGACTGGCCCTTCGACCTGATGCTGTATTCGCCGCCGCTGCGCTGGGCCGCGGAGCAGATCTATTTCCACAAGCGCCGCGGCGAAGAACCCGCGCCGGCGGCCCGCACGGCAACCAGTGTCTGACCGGCTAGAATGCCGGGCATGGAACAACCGCGGATCCTGGTGGTGGAAGACGAGCAGGCCATCGCCGACACCATCCTCTATGCCTTGCGCACAGACGGCATGCTGGCCGAGCACTGCACGCTCGGCGGTGCCGCGCTCGAGCGCATGCGCGCCGGCGGCGCCGACCTGGTGATCCTGGACGTGGGCCTGCCGGATCTGAGCGGCTTCGAGGTCTGCCGCACGCTGCGCACCTTCAGCAATGCGCCGGTGGTCTTCCTGACCGCGCGCCATGAAGAGATCGACCGCATCGTCGGGCTGGAGATCGGCGCCGACGACTACGTGGTCAAGCCCTTCTCGCCGCGCGAACTGGCCGCGCGCGTGCGCGCCATCCTGCGCCGGGCGCGCGGCGGCAGCAAAGCGGTGGCGAAGGGCGACGAGGTCGCCGGCTTCACGCACGACAAGGACGGCGCGCGCCTGGCCTACCGCGGCCGCTGGCTGGAGCTGACCCGCTACGAGTACCTGCTGCTGGCCTGGCTGGTGGCGCATCCCGGCCGCATCTATTCGCGCGCGCAGCTGATGGAGTGCGTCTGGGAAGATGCACTCGACACCAGCGACCGCACCGTCGACACCCATATCAAGACCCTGCGCGCCAAGCTGCGGGAGGCTTCCCCCGACGGCGCCGAGCGCATCCGCACCCATCGCGGCATGGGCTATTCGCTGGAACCCTGAGCGCGCCATGCATATCGGCCTGCGCATCTTCTTCGGCTTCTTCCTGATCGTGGGACTGGCCACGGTGCTGACGCTGCGCGTGTTCGTGCAGGAGGTCAAGCCCGGCGTGCGCCAGGCCATGGAAGACACGCTGATCGACACCGCGCACGTGCTGGCGGCGCTTGCCGCCGACGACATGAAGGCCGGCCGCATTGCCGACGGCGATTTCGCGCGGCACATGGCGGCGCTGCGCGACATGCCGGTGGACGCCGATGTGTCGGGCCTGCACAAGGACAGCATCGGCTACCGCGTCTACGTGACCGATGCCAGGGGCATCGTGCGCTTTGACTCCACCGGCACTGACGTGGGCCGCGACTATTCGCGCTGGAACGATGTCTACCTGACGCTGCGCGGCAAGTACGGCGCACGCAGCACGCGCACCAACCCCGACGACGAGGCCAGCACCGTGATGCACGTGGCCGCGCCAATACGCGACGGGGACGGCAACGGCGAGCGCATCATCGGCGTGCTGACCGTGGCCAAGCCCAATGCGGCGATGGCGCCCTTTATCAAGCGCAGCCAGCGCAAGATCCTGCTCTACGGCGGCCTGCTGATCGGCGCTGCCTGCGTGATCGGGCTGGCCTGCACGCTGTGGCTGGCGCATGGACTGAGCCGGCTGCGCGGGTATGCGCGCGCGGTGGCGGCCGGCGAGCGCGCCGAGATGCCGCTGCGCGGCGGCAGCGAGCTGGCCGAGCTGGGCCGCGCGGTGCAGGGCATGCGCGAGCGGCTGGAAGACAAGCAGTATGTCGAGCACTACATCCACACGCTGACCCATGAGATGAAAAGCCCGCTGGCCGCGATCGGCGGCGCCGCCGAGCTGCTGCAGGAAGCGATGCCGGCGGCGGACCGCCAGCGCTTCGTCGCCAATATCCGTGCGCAATCCGGGCGGCTTGAAACCATGATCCGCAAGCTGCTGGCACTGGCCGACGTGGAGCAGCGCCAGCGCCTGGAAGTGCGCGAGCCGGTGCGGCTGGCCCCGCTGCTGGCCCAACTGGGCAGCGAGCTGGAACCGCGCGCCCGCCAGCGCGGCGTCACGCTGCGGCTGGCCGCCGACGCCAGCCCGGACCTGGTCGCCGGCGATCCGTTCCTGCTGCGCCAGGCCATCGCCAACCTGCTGGAGAACGCCATCGACTTCGCCCCGCCGGACAGCGAAGTCACGGTGCGGCTGGAGCGCCGCGGCGGCACGCTGGCCATCGCCGTGGCCGACCAGGGCCCGGGCATCCCCGACTACGCGCTGCCGCGCGTGTTCGAGCGCTTCTATTCGCTGCCACGCCCGCACGGTGCGGACAAGAGCACCGGCCTGGGCCTGTGCTTTGCACGCGAGGTGGCAACGTTGCATCATGGCGATGTGACGCTGGCCAACCGCCCCGGCGGCGGCGCGCTGGCGGAACTGACCCTTCCGGCCGGGTAGTTCCACGAGGTGACCGGACCGGCATAGACTGGGGCTTCTAACGTGATCGCGCTGAAACTCCCTATAATCGAACGACCGTTCATTTAGGGCGCCCGCGAGGCCCGCCCAGTAGTTCAGGAGACACCATGCCCGCCGCCAAGCAACTGCCCCAGGCCCTGCAGAACCTGGCCCTGCCCGTCATCGCCTCGCCCATGTTCATCGTCAGCTACCCGGAGCTGGTGCTGGCGCAGTGCAAGGCCGGCATCGTCGGCTCGTTCCCGGCGCTCAATGCGCGCCCGGCGGAGCTGCTCGACGAGTGGCTCACCCAGATCGAAGGCGAGCTGGCCACCTTCAAGGCCGCCAACCCGGGCGCGCAGGTGGGCCCGGTCGCGGTCAACCAGATCGTGCATACCTCCAACGCACGGCTCGAACACGACGTGAAGGTGTGCGTGGACCACAAGGTGCCGGTCTTCATCACCTCGCTGCGCGCCCCGGTCAAGGAGATGATCGACGCGGTGCACAGCTACGGCGGCATCGTGCTGCACGACGTGATCAGCATGCGCCATGCCGAGAAGGCGATCGAGGCCGGCGTCGACGGTCTGATCCTGGTGGCGGCCGGCGCTGGCGGCCATGCCGGCATGCTGTCGCCGTTTGCGCTGGTGGGCGAGGTGCGCAAGATCTTCGACGGCCCGATCGCGCTGTCGGGCTCGATCGCCACCGGCGAGGCGGTGCTGGCCGCGCAGGCCATGGGCGCGGACTTTGCCTACGTCGGCACGCGCTTTATCGCCTCGCAGGAGGCCCACGCGGCAGAAACGTACAAGCAGTCGATCACCAGCTCGGCCGCCGCCGATATCATCTACACCAACCTGTTCACCGGCGTGCACGGCAACTACATCCGCGAAAGCATCAGCAACGCGGGGCTGGATCCAGACAACCTGCCGGTGGCCGACAAGAGCAAGATGGACTTCTCCAGCGGCGCCTCCAAGGCCAAGGCGTGGAAGGACGTCTGGGGCGCCGGCCAGGGCGTGGGCCAGATCCACGACATCCCCACCGCCGGCGAAATCGTCGCGCGCATGAAAGCGGAGTACGATGCCGCCAAGGCGCGCCTGGGCATCGCGCGCTAAACCCTGGTCACCACCGGGCCGCTGTTGCGGCCCTTCCTCCATCCATTGCCTGGTCCTAGCCCCGCCACCCCGCCCGATTCCGCTCCGGACGCCGACGCCACGCTGAGCCGCCGGCAGCAGGCGCTGCGCGCCATGTGGGTGGTGCTGGGCGCAGCCTTCCTGCTGCTAGGTGTGATCGGCATCTTCCTGCCGGTGCTGCCGACCACGCCATTCGTGCTGCTGGCCGCGGCATGCTTCGCGCGGGGGTCCCAGCGATTCCATGAATGGCTGCTGGGGCATCCCCGCTTCGGGCCGCTGGTCAGCGACTGGCAGCGCTATCGCAGCATTCCCTTCCGGGCCAAGTGCCTGGCGCTGTCGATGATGTGGGTGTCGATGGGCACCACCGCATGGCTGCTGCGCGGACGGCCGCTGGCGTCGGCGGCGTTGCTGGCTTGTGCGGTGGGGGTGAGTGTGTGGATGGTCAGGCTGCCGACGCGGCCGGTGGAGGGGGGGAAGTCCTGACCTGCCCTGCATCAAAGGCCCCGCCCGTGCGGGGCCTTTGACTTGTCTTCAGTCGTATCGCCGCGCATCCTCGATCAGCCTCCCATCCTGCGGCAACGACCCCGCCGCCACGAAGGCCACCTCTCCGCGCAGCCGCATCACTTCGCGCAGCGATTCCGCCACCGCACGCTGCAAGTCATCATCCTCGCGCGTAGCCTCGCAGCGCAGCGTCATCACGTCCGCACCGGGGTCGCCAGTCACCACCAGCCGCGCCGCGCGGATCTCCGGATGGCGCCGCAGCACGTCCGCCACCTGCCCCGGATGCACGAACATGCCCTTGACCTTGGTGGCCTGGTCGGCACGCCCCAGCCAGCCCTTGAGCCGGATATTGGTGCGGCCGCACGGGCTGGGCCGTTGCGACGACTCCGCGACGATGGCCGACAGGTCGCCGGTGCCGAAGCGGATCAGCGGGTAGTCGCCGTTGCCCAGCACCGTCACCACCACCTCGCCGGTCTCGCCTTCGGGCATCGGCCGGGAACCGCCGGGCTCGACGATCTCTACCAGCACACCCTCGTCCACCACCCAGCCGTCGCCGCCCTCGGTCTCATAGGCAATCAGGCCGACGTCCGCAGTGCCATACATCTGCTGCACGCGCACGCCGCGCGCCTGGAACCAGGCACGCAGCGACGGCGGCAGCGCCTCGCCCGAGACCATAGCCTTGGCCAGGCTGGTGCAGGGCGTGCCCAGCTCGTCGCCACGCTCCAGCAGCAGCTTCAGGAACGACGGTGTGCCGGCGTAGGCCGTGGGCTGCAGGCTGGCCAGCGCCTGCACCTGCGAATCGGTCTGGCCGACACCGGCCGGGAACACGCAGCAGCCCAGCCGGTGCGCGCCTGTCTCCATCATCATGCCGGCCGGGGTGAAGTGGTAGGAGAAGGTGTTGTAGACCAGCTCGCCGGCGCGGAAGCCCGCCGCATGCATGGCGCGGGCCACGCGCCACCAGTCGGCGTCATGGCCGTCGGGTTCGTGGATCGGGCCGGGCGACTGGAACACATGGCGCAGCTTGCCCAGCGGCGTCGCGTTGAGCCCGCCCAGCGGCGGCAGCGCGCGCTGCCGCGCGGTCAGGTCCGACTTGCGCGTGACCGGCAGCGCCGCCAGCGCCGCGCGCGAGGTCAGCAGGCGCGGGTCGACGCCGTCCAGCATCTCGGCAAAGTAAGGCGCGTTGTCGCGCGCATGGGCCACCTGGCGTGCCAGGGCGGCAAGGAGCGCCTGCTCGCGGACTTCCGGCGCGCGGGTTTCGAGCGAATCGAAGTGTTCTGGCATGGTGCTGTGCGTCAGGGAATGGGATGCGGCATGCCGCCGCGCCGCAGGCGCGTGGTGGCAATGCCGGATGGAACCGGTCGGGTGCTTACGCCAGCCAGCGCTTGCGGCGCCGGTAGCTCTTCACGTCGCGGAACGACTTGCGGCCGGGGCCGTCGGCGTCGTTGGCGGCCACGCCGAGGTAAAACTCCTTGACGTCCTCGTTGGTGCGCAGCGACTCGGCGTCGCCGTCCATCACCACGCGGCCGTTCTCCAGGATGTAGCCGTAGTCGGCATAGCGCAGCGCCACCATGGTGTTCTGCTCGGCCAGCAGGAAGCTGACGTTCTCACGCGAATTCAGGCCGCGCACGATCTCGAAGATCTCCTCGACGATCTGCGGCGCCAGCCCCATCGAAGGCTCGTCCAGCAGGATCATCGCGGGCTTGGCCATCATGGCCCGGCCGATCGCGCACATCTGCTGCTCGCCGCCGGAGGTGTAGCCGGCCTGCGACTTGCGGCGCGTCTTCAGGCGCGGGAAGTACTCGTAGATCTTTTCCAGCTCGTCGCGCGTCTGGCCGCGCGACAGGCCGCGCGTGTAGGCACCGGTGAGCAGGTTCTCTTCGATGGTCAGGTGCGCGAAGCAGTGGCGCCCTTCCATCACCTGGATCACGCCGCGGCGCACCAGGTCGTTGGGCGTGAGCTGGTCGACGCGGTCGCCGCGATACTCGATCGAGCCCTTGGTGACATCGCCGCGCTCGGCCTGCAGCAGGTTGGAGATGGCCTTGAGCGTGGTGGTCTTGCCCGCGCCGTTGGCGCCGAGCAGCGCCACGATCTTGCCTTCCGGCACTTCGAGCGAGACGCCCTTGAGCACCAGGATCACGTGATCGTAGATGACTTCGATATTGTTGACGGACAGAAGGCTCATGGTGCGGCTCGTGTTGGTAAGACGGTTCGGCTCAGGCAGGCACGCGGCGCCAGGCACCGCATGCCCGCCAGGTTGCTATCAAGACTTCGAACAAGCCGGCGTAATCCCCTTCTCCTTCGCGTACTGCGCCGCCGTGGCCTTGAACAGCGGGTGGATCAGGCTCTTGTTGCCCTCGATCCAGTCCGATACCACCACCCACTTGGTGCCGTCCCACTGCTGGATCTTCACCTTGCCCGAGCCCTCGTGGTTGTCGCAGCTGGTCTTGATCTCAGGCAGCAGGCCGGTGGCGCCCAGTTGCTGCAGGCGCGCGTTGGTCAGGTTCAGGTTCTCGAAGGCCCAGCGCATCTGCTCGCCGGTCATGGGCTTGCCCTTGCCGAACTTGGCCTGCGCCACGCGCACCGCTTCCACCGTTACCACCGCCGCCGAGACGCCGCGGTTGTACAGCACCGAACCCACCTTGTTCTTGTCCTGCATATTGCCCTTGCCGGCACCGTAGACCACCTTCTCGATATCGGCGATCAGCGGCACGTTGCGGCCGGCCACGTTCCAGGTCGCGCTCATATAGCCCTTGGACGCGTCACCTGCCGGCACCGTGTCCTCTTCCGAGCCAGCCCACCAGGAGCCGATTATCTTGTCGCGGGCGAAGCCCACCTTCTGCGCGGCCTTCAGCGCGGTCTGGTTCATCACGCCCCAGCCCCAGAAGATCACGTAGTCGGGGTTCTCCTGGCGGATCTTCAGCCACTGCGCGCCCTGCTCGTTGCCCGGGTGCGCCACCGGGATCTCCACCAGGTTGAACTTGCCCAGCCTGGACTCGGCCTGCAGCGCCACGATCGGCTCCTTGCCATAGGCCGAGTCGTGGTACAGGTAGACGATCTTCTTGCCGGCCAGCGAGCCGCCGTTCTTCGAGGCCAGGTACTTGACGATGGCCGAGACCTGCATCTGGTACGTGGTCACCAGCGGGAACGCGTACGGGAACACCGAGCCATCCACCGCGTCGGTGCGGCCGTAGCCCATCATCACCAGCGGCACCTTGTCGGCAGCGGTCTTGTCGACCAGCGCGTACGAGATGCCGGTGGACATGGCGTGGTAGGCCGTGCCCTTGGTGGTGGCGTTCTTGGACTTCAGCCGTTCATAGCACTCCACGCCCTTGGCGTTGTTGTACTCGGTCTCGCACTCTTCCCACGACAGCTTGACGCCGTTGACCCCGCCTTCCTTCAGGTTGACGTAGTTGAGGTAGTCGATGAAGCCGCCATACCAGGACTGTCCGTTGGCGCCATACGGCCCCACGCGGTAGCTTGGCAGCGCCACGAACTGCTCGTTGCTCTGCGCCATGGCCGGCGCCGCCGGCGCCAGCAGTGCCGCCGCGGCGCTGACCACCAGGGCGGCGCGTTGCACATTGCGAATCAGGTTGGTCATGACAGTCTCCATCGCCCTCAAGGGAGCGTTTCGTTATGCGTAAGCTTCAGAACTTCACACAGGAACTGCGGTAACACAGGCACCCCTCCCGTCAATGAGGGAACGGCCACAGCCTCAGCTTCTCCTTGGCGATCTGCCACAGCCGGGCCAGCCCGTGCGGCTCCACGATCAGGAAGAAGATGATCAGCCCGCCGAACACCATCAGCTGGATGTGCGACACGGTGGCATTGGTGAACGGCAGGTGCAGCAGCGCGGCCAGCGTCGGCAGCACGTTATCCAGGAAGATCGGCAGCAGCAGGATGAAGGCCGCGCCCAGGAACGAGCCCAGGATGCTGCCCACGCCGCCGATGATGATCATGAACAGCACGCGGAACGACAGGTCCAGCGAGAAGCCGTCGGGCTCGACCGAGCCCAGGTAGCAGAACGCGTACAGCGCGCCGGCCACGCCGCAGTAGAACGAGCTGACCGCGAACGCGAGCAGCTTGGTGCGCATCAGCGGGATGCCGATCACCTCGGCCGCCACATCCATGTCGCGCACCGACATCCACGCGCGCCCGGTGGCCGAGCGCACCAGGTTCTTGGCCGCCAGCGCCAGCACCGTGACGATGGCCAGCACGAACAGGTACTTCTTCACCGGGGTGTCGATGGCGACGCCGAACAGGTCCAGCCGCTGCGCCGTGATCACGCCCGACGAGCTGTTGTTGGAGAACCAGGGGAACTTGGTCAGCGCCCACACCACGAAGAACTGCGCCGCCAGCGTCGCCACGGCGAGGTAGAAGCCCTTGATGCGCAGCGACGGCAGGCCGAAGGCCACCCCCACCAGCGCCGCCGACAGCCCGGCCAGCAGGAATGACAGCAACACCGGGATGCCTTCGATGCGCAACTGGAAGTTGTAGGCCGCGTAGGCACCCACCGCCATGAAGGCCGCGGTGCCGAGCGACAGCTGGCCGGCATAGCCGGTCAGGATATTCAGCCCCAGCGCCGCCAGCGAAAAAATCAGGAATGGGATCAGGATGGCCGAGAACCAGTATTCCGAGCCGACGAACGGGATCGCCACGAAGGCCACGGCCATCAGCACGGCAAAGCCGATGCGGTCCTGGCGGATGGGGAAGATCTGGCTGTCGGCGACGTAGCTGGTCTTGAACTGGCCGGCTTCACGATAAAACATGGCAAGTCTCCTGTGCGAAGGCGGTCAGACGCGATCAATATGTTTTTCGCCGAACAGCCCTTCGGGCCGAACCAGCAGGAACAGCAGGGCAAACACATACGGGAACCACCCTTCGATGCCGCCGAAGTTGCCCCCGAACATCGACTGGAACACCGGCGGGATATAGATCTCGGCCAGCTTCTCCGAGGCGCCGATGATCAGCCCGCCGACGATGGCGCCGGGCACCGAGGTGAAGCCGCCCAGGATCAGCACCGGCAGCGCCTTGAGCGCGGTCAGCGTGAGCGCGAACTGCACGCCATTGCGCGAGCCCCACAGCATGCCGGCCACCAGCGCAACGAAGCCCGCCACGCCCCATACGATCGCCCAGATGTTCTGCAGCGGGATGCCCAGCGACAGCGCCGCCTGGTGGTCGTCTGCCACCGCGCGCAGCGCGCGGCCGACCTTGGTGTACTGGAAGAACAGCGCCAGCGAGCCCACCAGGACGCCGGCGATGGCCGCCGCCGCGATGTCGAACTTGGACAGCACGATATTGAAATTGGTCAGAATCGACTCGATTGGCTCGTCGACGATGCCCAGGTTGATCGGGCGCACTTCATTGCCGAACAGCAGCGGCCCCAGGCCTTCGAGGAAGAACGACAGCCCGATGGTCGCCATGAACAGCGTGATCGGCGGCTGGTTGACCAGCTTGCGCAGCACGAAGCGCTCGGTGCTCATGCCGACCAGGATCATCACCACGAAGGCGCCGATCACGGCGGCCCACATCGGCATGCCCTTGTCCATCAGCCCCACCACCGCCAGCGCGGCAAAGTACACCATCGCGCCCTGCGCGAAGTTGAACACGCCCGAGGCCTTGTAGATCAGCACGAAGCCCAGCGCCACCAGCGAGTACATCAGGCCCGACAGCAAGCCGCCGATCAGGATTTCAAAGAAGAACGTCATGGTTCAGAGCCTCAGTGCGAAGTGCCCAGGTACGCCTTGATCACGTCAGGGTTGCCCTTGACCTCTTCCGGCGTGCCGTCGCCGATCTTCTTGCCGTAGTCGAGCACCACCACGCGGTCGGAGATATCCATCACCACGCCCATGTCGTGCTCGATCAGCACGATGGTGGTGCCGAACTGCCGGTTCACGTCCAGGATGAAGCGGCACATGTCCTGCTTCTCTTCCACGTTCATGCCGGCCATGGGCTCGTCCAGCAGCAGCATCGAGGGCTCGGCCGCCAGCGCGCGCGCCAGCTCCACGCGCTTCTGCAGGCCATACGGCAGGCGCCCCACCGGGGTCTTGCGGATCGACTGGATCTCGAGGAAGTCGATCACTTCCTCTACCTTCTGCCGATGGCGCATCTCTTCGTTGCGCGCCGGGCCCCACCACAGCGCGTGGGCAAAGACCCCGGTGCGGAACTGCGTGTTGCGCCCGGTCATGATGTTGTCCAGCACCGTCATGCCCTTGAACAGCGCGATGTTCTGGAAGGTGCGCGCAATGCCCTGGCGCGCCGCGGCGGTCGGGTGCATCTGCTTGCGCTCCTCGCCGCGGAACACGATGCGTCCCTGCTGCGGGTGGTAGACGCCGTTGATCACGTTGAGCATCGAACTCTTGCCGGCGCCGTTGGGGCCGATGATGGCGCGCACCTCGTGTTCGCACACATCGAACGAGATATCGGTCAGCGCCTTGACCCCGCCGAACGACAGCGAGATATGCTGCAGGTCCAGGATCACCTCGCCGCCGGTGCGCGCCTGCTCGCCGGTGCGCTGTGCGCGCTGCGTGCCGGGATGCGCGCCGCTGTCATCCGTCAGTTCCGCGGGAGACATCGGACCCGCCGGTGCGATCGCGCCGCCGCTGCCGGCACCGCTGGCATCCGTGCGTGCCGTCCCCGCCCATTCGCGCTGCCCCGCGCCTTGCCAGGCTACTTGCGTCATCTTGCTGCCCTCGCTCATGCCGCGCGCGCCGCCACCGGCAGGCGCTTCGCATTGACCAGCTTCAGCGTGGCCGACACGCTGCCCTCGCGTCCGTCTTCAAACTTGACGCGCGTCTCGATGAACTGCTCGGACTTGCCCGCATAGAGCGCCTCCACCAGCACGCCGTACTTCTCGGCGATAAAGCCGCGGCGCACCTTGCGCGTGCGCGTGAGCTCGTCGTCGTCCGGGTCCAGTTCCTTGTGCAGGACCAGGAAGCGTGCCACCTGCGAACCGGCCAGCATCGGGTCGTTGGCCAGGTCGGCATTCACCTGGTTCACGCATTCGCCGATCATTTCCAGCACCTCGGGCTGCGCGGCCAGGTCGACATAGCCGGCATACGGCAGGTGGCGGCGCTCGGCCCAGTTGCCCACGGCCTCGAAGTCGATATTGATGAAGGCGCAGACTTGGTCGCGGTCACTGCCGAAGGCCACCGCTTCCTTGATGTACGGGAAGAACTTGAGCTTGTTCTCGATGTACTTGGGCGCGAACATCGAGCCATCGGCCAGCTTGCCCACGTCCTTGGCGCGGTCGATGATCTTCAGGTGGCCGTCGGCGTCGATCACGCCGGCGTCGCCGGTCATGAAGTAGCCCTCGTCGTTGATGGCCTCGCGCGTGGCGTCGTCGCGCTTGTAGTAGGACTTGAGCAGGCCCACGCCGCGCACCAGCACCTCGCCGTTGTCGGCGATGCGGATTTCCATCCCCGGCGCAGCCGGCCCCACTGAATCGAACTTGACCTTGCCGTCAGGCTGCAGGCACACATAGGCGCAGGTCTCGGTCTGGCCGTAGAACTGCTTCAGGTTCACGCCGATCGAGCGGTAGAAGCGGAACAGATCCGGTCCGATCGCCTCGCCCGCGGTATAGCCCACGCGGATGCGGCTCATGCCCAGCACATTGCGCAGCGGGCCGTAGACCAGCGCTTCGCCCAGGGCGTAGCGCGCGCGGTCCGCGAGCGATACCGGCTGGCCGTCGAGGATATCGGTGCCGCAGCGCTTCGCCACGTCCATGGCCCAGTGGAACAGTTTGCGCTTGATCCAGCCGGCGTCCTCCATGCGGATCATCACCTGCGTCAGCAGGCCTTCATAGATGCGCGGCGGCGCAAAGTAGTAGGTGGGGCCGATCTCGCGCAGGTCGGTCATCACCGTTTCGCGCGATTCCGGGCAGTTCACCGTGAAGCCCGCCACCATCGCCTGCGCGTACGAGAACAGGTTGTCGCCCACCCATGCCATCGGCAGGTAGGACAGCACGTCGTCGTCCGCGCTGAGCTTGTCGAAGGCGCAGCCGTTGCGCGCCGCGCCGATCAGGCCGTAGTGCGAATGGCATACGCCCTTGGGCTTGCCGGTTGTGCCGGAGGTATAGAGGATGATCGCGGTGTCGTCGGGCTGGCCGGCGGCGATGGCCTCGTCATAGAAGCCCGGGTGCGCCTGGTCGAACTCGCGGCCCAGCTCCTGCAGCCGTTCATAAGACATCAGCGACGGGTGGTCGTAGTCCATCAGGCCGCGCGGGTCTTCAAAGATGACGTGGCGCACGGCGCGGCCGGACTCGGCCAGCTGCGCTTCCACTTCCAGCAGCTTGTCAACCTGCTCCTGGTCCTCGACGATGGCGAACTCGATTTCCGCATCGTTGAGCACGTAGACCATCTCGTTGGCGATGGCGTCCTGGTACAGCGGCACCGGCACGCCACCCAACGCCTGCGCCGCGGTCATGGCCCAGTACAGCCGCGGGCGGTTGTCGCCCACCACCGCCAGGTTCATGCCTCGCCTGAAACCGAGCGCGGCCAGCCCGCAAGCCAGCGCCCTCACCTGCTGGGCCGCCTGGGCCCAGCTGTATGTCTGCCAGATGCCGAGATCCTTCTCGCGATGAGCCGGATGATCCGGCCGCTGCTGGGCGTGCGCCAGCAGCCATCGCGGGAAGGTCGTCGCCGACGATTCCTGCATCGCTGTCTCCTGTCCCTCCGGCGTGGGGATCCACGCCCGGTGTCAAGCGTCGGTCCGGTGGTTATACTTGGCTTGTTTTGCCTGGCGGCAGTCATGCCGCAGCGCATCAAGCCCGTGGTGCCTTGTTTTGCGGCACTTCCCGGCTCCGTGGTGATCGTAAGATAGCCCATGCCTTCCACCCGGGTTGTCACGCCGGTGACAATTCCGGGTTAATCCCTACCGAGCGAATTCAGGCCATGCTGAACGATTTTGTCGACCGCTGCGTGTGGGCAGCAGACCTGAGCCCGGAGCAGCGCGAGCGCGTGCGCCGCGCCATGTTCGTGCACGAGTACACCCAGGGCGACTACGTCTGTCACAAGGGTGACAAGGCCGAGCACTGGATGGGCGTGCTCGACGGCATCGTCAAGATCACCACGGTGTCGCCGTCGGGCAAGTCGGTCACCTTCACCGGCGTACCCACCGGCGGCTGGTTCGGCGAAGGCGCGGTGCTCAAGTCGGAGATCCGCAAGTACGACGTGATGGCGCTGCGCCGCTCGACCATCGCCTTCCTGCCGCGCGACACTTTTCAGTGGCTGCTGGATACCAGCCTGCCGTTCACGCGCTTCCTGCTGACGCAGTTCAACGAGCGCCTTGGGCAGTTCATCGCGGCGGTGGAATATGAGCGGCTGCTCGACATCGATTCGCGCGTGGCGCGCGCGGTGTCGTCGCTGTTCAATGAGCACCTGTATCCGGGGATCGGCAAGACGCTGGAGATCTCGCAGGAAGAGATCGGCCTGCTTGCAGGCATTTCGCGCCAGCGCGCCAACCAGGCGCTCAAGGTGCTGGAACAGCAGGGCCTGGTGCGGGTGGACTACGGCGTGATCGAGGTGCTGGACCTGGAGGGGTTGCGGCAGTACGGGGAATAGCATGGCCAGCACCATCGATGCCGCCACGCTGCAGGCCTATCGCGAGACGCATTACCGCGTGCTGGGCGACCTGCCGATGATATTGCGGGTAGACCAACCCAGCGCCCCGCTGGCGGCGCTGCACCGCGCGCTGGGCGTGGCATCGAGCGCCTTCATTACCGCCGCCAACCCGTTCAGCCTGCGCTGCGACGACGACGCCAACGCATGGCGCCAGCAGGCGCTGGCGCAGGACGTGGCAAAGATGGGGTTGCGCGCAATCGAAGCCGCCGGCGAACACCCGTGCAATGGTTGGCCGGCCGAGCCGAGCCTCCTGGTGCCGGGGCTGTCGCTGGCGGATGCACAGGCACTCGGCGAGAAGTACGAACAGAACGCGGTGGTCTGGAGCGACGCGGACGCGGTGCCGCGGCTGGTGCTGCTGCGCTGAGCGCCGGGCCGAGCGGAGGTGCCGGCCGGCGCCTCAGCCGGTGCGGCGCTCAGTGGCCGTGGCCGCGATGGCCGTGATGCCCGTGATGACCGTGATGCCCATGGCCGTGGTGGCGGTAGTGATGATGCCGATGGTAGTGGTGATGGCGGCCGCGCCACTCACCGCGGCCATACCAGCGGCGTCCGTCCCAATAGCGGTCGCCATGCCAGCCGTGGTAGCGCGGCGCATAGACCACGGGCGGCGGGGGCGCCACATACACAGGGGCCGGGGCCACATAGACCGGCGCGCCGATCTGCACGCCCACATCCACATGAGCCATCGCCGAACGGGCCGCCAGCAGGGACATTGCGCCCGCGAGCAGCGCAGCAAAGAGAATCGGGTGAGCCATGGAGCTTGTCTTGTCGTAAACGGAAGGGTGCACTCTACCGCGCATTCCTGTTACCGGATGCGGCGGAGTGTTTCGGCATATAACGCCGTGTAAGCGGGATTTGGCGGCGGGCGTCGTGGCACGGGGCATGCGCCGTTGTGCATGTTCGGCCGCCCGTCACCATTCGGCATGCCGGGCGTCGCATGCAGCACAATAGGCTCAATAAACTGGGGTCGCCGAGGTCAAGCGATATCGCTTATTTTCTGCGCGTCTTCCGTTGGCCCTCCAACTGTTGAGCGATCTCCTCCAGCGCATTTGCATCCTGTGCATCCGCCGAAAGACGCGCTGCCTCACGGCGCTTGCCGGCGAACTCGGCGTAGCGCTCCAAGGCCACGCGCTCGGCGACCTGCGCTGAGATCTTTCCCGCATTCCTCAGGACATCGCGCTCATTGAATTCCAGGAACGCATCAAGCTTTTCTGCCCATTGCTGCATGGTCACGACTTTGCGCCGCTGCGCCATGCTATCGGCGTAGTCGAGATACATCACAACAATGCGGTTGAGCGCATCCACTTCTGCTGGCTGCAGGTAGTTCTTGGCTACCGTGACGTCAGCCTGCCGCACGCGCCCGCCTTTCCAACTGGTCAAGCCCATATTGGGCCGGCCGGCATCTGCTCGGGCTGAAATGAGTTCCGCCGCCGTGTGGCCGGTGATGGCCCATAGCATCTTGTTCTGAACCTTTGCAAAGAATCGCTGGGCTTCCTCGGCCTTGCCGTCGTAGTCGACAGCCGTGGCATAGATGTCGCGCACTTTCTGGTAGAACCGCTGTTCAGATGCCCGGATGTCCCGGATGCGCTCTATCAGCTCATCGAAATAGTCCCAGCCGTCCGGGTCTTTAAGCCGCTCGTCGTCCATGACGAAGCCCTTGACCAGGAGTTCTCGCAAGTGAGTCGTGGCCCACTGGCGGAACTGCGTGCCGCGGTGCGAGCGAACACGGTACCCAACCGCCAGGATCATGTTGAGGTTGTACTGCTTCAACCGGCGCTGGACCTGGCGACCGCCTTCAACGCGAACTTGTAAGTCTTCCTTACAAGTTGCTTCTACCGCCAGTTCCCCCTCCGCGTAGACAGCCTTGATATGCAAGGTCATGTTTTGCGGACTCGTCTGGAACAGCTCCGCCATTTCCGCCTGCGTCAGCCAAACCGTGCCGTCAGCCGTCCTGAGCCGGATCTGGGCCGCACCGTCCTCAGTGGTGTACAGGATAAGTTCGCCAGCGCTCATAGGCGTAGATCCTCTCGAAAGCCGTTCTTTGCACTACCCGGAAACGATTCCATGGAAAAACAATGTGGCAGCCCAGCCCAAGAGACTAACCGAAGGAATCGCCGAATTTGTTATGGACAGTTGCGATGCGATTTTCGACGGGCAGCAAGAATGGAAAGGGCCAGCGCTGAACCCTAGTCCAGTCGCCGGCCCTTTACCAACAAACCCGCCCTGCAAAGGGGCGGGCCAACGCACTGATTACTTGCTGTAGACGTACACGCCGCGGCCGGTCTTGCGGCCCAGGTAGCCCGCGGCCACCATTTCGCGCATCAGCATCGCCGGGCGGTACTTCGGATCGGCAAACTCCGTGTACAGCACTTCCATCACGGCCAGCATGGTGTCCAGGCCGATCATGTCAGCCAGCGCCAGCGGCCCGATCGGGTGGTTGCAGCCCAGCTTCATGCCTTCGTCGATCTCTTCCGGCGAGGCCAGGCCTTCGCCCAGCACGCAGAAGGCCTCATTGATCATCGGGCACAGGATGCGGTTGACGACGAAGCCCGGGCTGTTCTTGACCGTGATCGGGTACTTGCCGAGCTGCTTGGACAGGGCCTCGACGGCGGCGTGGGTGGCGTCGCTGGTCTGCAGGCCGCGGATCAGCTCCACCAGCGCCATCACCGGCACCGGGTTGAAGAAGTGCATGCCGATAAAGCGGTCGGCGCGCGAGGTCACCGCGGCCAGCTTGGTGATCGAGATCGACGAGGTGTTGGACGCGATGATCACGTTGTCGCCGACGATGCCGTCGATCTGCTTGAGGATCTTGACCTTCAGGTCGTAGTTCTCGGTGGCGGCCTCGATCACGATATCGGTGGCCTTGAGATCGTCATACGAGGTGCTGCCCTTGATGCGCGCCAGCGCGGCGGCCTTGTCGGCCTCGGTCAGCTTTTCCTTCTTGATCAGCCGGTCCAGGCTGCCCGCCACGGTGGCAACACCCTTCTGCACGGCGGCGTCGCTGATGTCGACCATCACCACGTTGAGACCTACCACTGCGCAGGCCTGGGCGATGCCATTGCCCATGGTGCCGGCACCGACGATGCCCACTGTCCTGATGCTCATCTTGTCTTCCTCTGCTTGGTTGGATTGCTGATTGATCGGTTCAGGCGCGGTTCAGGCGCCCTGCTCGCGCAGCGCGGCAATGATGCGCTCGGCATGGCCCTTGAGCTGTTCCGGGTCCTGCATCTCGCGCGCGTGGCCGCGCAGCGCGCTGTCGGCATAGCGCGGCACGATATGGAAATGCACGTGCGGCACGGTCTGGCCCGCGGCCGCGCCGTTGAACTGGCCGATGGAGATGCCGTCGGGCGCAAACGCCGCGCGCACCGCGCGCGCCACCCGCTGCGTGGCAACGATGGCGGCCTGCGCGCCCTGCTCGGACAGGTCGAACAGGTTGACCGCGGCTTCCTTGGGCACCACCAGCGTATGGCCGTCGGCCTGCGGCATGATGTCCATGAAGGCGATGGTGTCGTCGTCCTCGTACACCTTGATGCACGGCAGCTCGCCGCGCAGGATCTTCGCGAAGATATTGGTCGGGTTGTACTGGGTGTTCATGGTCTTTGGCTTGCGGTTGTCTCGAATACGTTTGCCGTGGCGCGGCCGCCGGCGCAGCCTTCGAGTGTAACGCAGGGCGGCCCTTCACTGCGGCCGCCCTGCGCGGTAATCGGGCACTGCTTGCTGCGCGGTGCCGCCGGGTCTACATATTGCGCCGGTACTGCCCGCCCACCTCGAACAGCGCATGGGTGATCTGCCCCAGCGAGCAAACCCGCACTGCGTCCATCAGCACCGCGAATACGTTCTGGTTGTCGATCACGGCCTGGCGCAGCTGCGCCAGCACCGCCGGCGCCTCGGCCGCATGGGCCTGCTGGAACGCCTGCAGGCGGTCGAGCTGGCTCTGCTTCTCGGCCTCGCTGGAGCGCGCCAGTTCCAGCTTCTGCGGGATCGGGTCGCCGTCCGGGTTGCGGAACGTGTTCACGCCGATGATGGGCAGCGTGCCGTCGTGCTTGAGCTGCTCATAGTAGAGCGACTCTTCCTGGATCTTGCCGCGCTGGTAGCCGGTCTCCATCGCGCCCAGCACGCCGCCGCGCTCGGCGATGCGCTCGAATTCCTGCAGCACCGCCTCTTCCACCAGGTCGGTCAGCTCTTCGATCAGGAAGCTGCCCTGATTGGGGTTCTCGCATTTGGCGACACCCCACTCTCGGTTGATGATCAGCTGGATCGCCAGCGCGCGGCGCACCGACTCGCCGGTGGGCGTGGTGATGGCCTCGTCGTAGGCGTTGGTGTGCAGCGAATTGCAGTTGTCGTAGATCGCGATCAGCGCCTGCAGCGTGGTGCGGATATCGTTGAAGTCGATCTCCTGCGCATGCAGCGAGCGGCCCGAGGTCTGGATGTGGTACTTCAGCTTCTGGCTGCGCTCGTTGGCGCCGTACTTGTCGCGCATGGTCACGGCCCAGATGCGGCGCGCCACGCGGCCCAGCACGCTGTACTCGGGGTCCATGCCGTTGGAGAAGAAGAACGACAGGTTGGGCGCGAAATCATCGATATGCATGCCGCGCGCCAGGTACGCTTCCACATAGGTGAAGCCGTTGGACAGCGTGAACGCCAGCTGCGAGATCGGGTTCGCGCCGGCCTCGGCAATGTGGTAGCCGGAGATCGACACCGAGTAGAAGTTGCGCACCTGGTGGTGGACAAAGTACTCCTGGATATCGCCCATCACCTTGAGCGAAAACTCGGTGGAGAAGATGCAGGTGTTCTGGCCCTGGTCTTCCTTGAGGATGTCCGCCTGCACCGTGCCGCGCACGTTCTGCAGCACCCAGGCGCGGATCTTGGCTTCCTCGTCGGCGGTGGGCTCGCGCTGGTTGTCGGCGCGGAACTTGTCGAGCTGCTGGTCGATGGCGGTGTTCATGAACATCGCCAGGATGGTCGGCGCCGGGCCGTTGATGGTCATCGACACCGAGGTCGACGGGTTGGTCAGGTCGAAGCCGTCGTACAGCACCTTCAAGTCGTCGAGCGTAGCGATCGACACGCCGGAGTTCCCGACCTTGCCGTAGATGTCCGGACGCACATGCGGGTCTTCGCCATACAGCGTGACCGAGTCGAACGCGGTCGACAGGCGCTTGGCATCCATGCCTTCGGACACCAGCTTGAAGCGCCGGTTGGTGCGGAAGGCATCGCCCTCGCCAGCGAACATGCGCGTGGGATCCTCGTTCTCGCGCTTGAAGGCGAACACGCCGGCGGTGTAGGGGAAGCTGCCGGGCACGTTCTCGCGCATCAGCCACTTCAGCACCTCGCCGTCATCCTCGAAGCGTGGCAGCACCACCTTGCGCACCTTGGTGCCAGACAGCGTGGTGGTGACCAGCCCGGTGCGGATCTCCTTGTCGCGGATCTTCACCACGTACTCGTCGCCGCTGTAGGCTTCGCGCATCTGCGGCCACATCGCCAGCAGCTTGCGCTCGACCTGGCCGAGGGCAGTGTCGCGCTCCGCCGCCAGCGCATCCAGCGCGGCGCCATCTCCCTGCACGGCTTGCAGCATGCGGCTCGATTCACGCAGTTGCTGGCGCTCGCGCGCGATGCGGCTCTGTTCCATCACACGGCGGTGGTAGCCGCGCACCGTGTCGGCCAGTTCCGCCAGGTAGCGGCTGCGCGCGGGGGGCACGATCACGTTCTGGCCGGTGGAGATGCGCCCCCACAGCGCGGGCAGCGTGCCCGGCTGCAGCTTCAGGCCGCGTTCGGCCAGTGCCTCGCGCAGGCCCTGGTACAGCATGGTCACGCCGTCGTCATTGAAGCGCGAGGCCTGCGTGCCGTACACCGGCATGTCTTCGGCCTTGCCGTGCCATTGCTCGCGGTTGCGCTGCACCTGCTTGGCCACATCGCGCCACGCGTCCTGCGCACCCTTGCGGTCGAACTTGTTGATGGCGACGAAGTCGGCGAAGTCCAGCATGTCGATCTTCTCGAGCTGGCTGGCCGCGCCGAATTCCGGCGTCATGACGTACAGCGACCGGTCCACGTGCGGCACGATGGCCGCGTCGCCCTGGCCGATGCCAGAGGTCTCAACGATCACCAGGTCGAAGCCCGCCACCTTGCACGCGGCGATCACGTCCGGCAGTGCCTGCGAGATCTCGGAGCCCGCCTCGCGCGTGGCCATCGAGCGCATGAAGATGTTCGGGTGGTTGATCGCGTTCATGCGGATGCGGTCGCCCAGCAGCGCGCCGCCTGACTTGCGCCGCGACGGGTCGATCGAGATCACGGCGATCGACAGTGCATCCTGCTGGTCGAGGCGGAAGCGGCGGATCAGTTCGTCGGTCAGTGACGACTTGCCGGCGCCGCCGGTGCCGGTGATGCCGAGCACCGGGATCGATGCCGCTGCCGCTTGCGCATGCATCGCCTGCACCAGCGCCGGATCGGCCTTGCCGTTCTCTAGTGCGGTAATGAGCTGCGCCAGCGCGCGGCGGTCGCCGCCGGCGACGGGGTCGAGCGAGGCCGGCGCATAGCGCGACAGGTCGATGTCGCAGCGCTGCACCATGTCGGCAATCATGCCGGCCAGGCCCATGCGCTGGCCGTCCTCGGGGCTGAAGATGCGCGCCACGCCGTAGGCCTGCAGCTCGCGGATCTCGTCCGGCACGATCACGCCGCCGCCGCCGCCAAAGACCTGCACATGCTCGCCGCCCTTCTCGCGCAGCAGGTCGACCATGTACTTGAAGAACTCGACATGACCCCCCTGGTAGCTGGAAATCGCGATGCCCTGCGCGTCTTCCTGCAGCGCCGCCGTCACCACTTCCTCGACCGAGCGGTTGTGGCCGAGGTGGACCACCTCGCAGCCATGCGACTGCAGGATGCGGCGCATGATGTTGATCGAGGCGTCATGGCCGTCGAACAGCGACGCCGCCGTGACAAAGCGCACCTTGTTGACCGGACCGCGGCCTTGCGCGGTGGGCTTGGGCTGGGGCGCACCGCGGCGCACATCATGCACATCGGAAAGGTCGGTCATTGTCTCCACCGTTTCTGGTGTTGGCTGCTACCGCGACGTGCGCCGGACGTGCCGTTCTGTGCCGGCTTAGCTGCAAATGCGCGGGCTGTGCCCCGGGTCGGGGCCGATCGATTATATGAAGTTGACGTTAACGTAAAGCAATGGGGCGGAACCCCGAGACCGGCGTGCGTGGGACGGGGCTGTCCCTATAGAGTAGGCGCCCGCGGCAGGCGCCGCGCAAGCGCCCGGGCAAACAAAAGGCCACCCGCAGGTGGCCGTTCCGGCAAAGCGTGAGTGGCCGCTCAGGCCCAGATCCTGGGGCACTCCCCGAACGCATCCGTGCTGTGCTCCTCCACCCGGTGCCGCATCACCCGCAGCCACGCCGCCAGCCGCCGCAGCGACCACGGTGCCGGCACCTGTGCCAGCGTGAAGCGCGCGCCCGCGCCATCGCCCGACAGCCACACCCGGTAGCCCTCCGGCAACGGCAGTTCGGCGCCCGGCTCCAGCCAGATGTCGTTGGGATTGCCTTCCACCGTCACCCACAGCTTGCCCGCCGCCGCGCAGACGGTCTGCCCGTAACCGGCGCGCCAGCTCACTGGCTGTCCGGGCTCGTCCAGTTCGAAAGTCCGTAGTTCGCGCATGTCGCACTCCTCATCAGCCCGGCGGTCTGGTCCGGTGCCGACTCCTGGATGCCGAATGACCACAGGAGCCGGCGCCTTTCTCCGCCACGCTTCCATTATTCGCATCCTTCACTACAATCCCATGTACAGTTGTGAACAGTTTTCGGTGAACTGTTCAGTAGTTTTCCCTGACAGTTGCGTCCTCCGGTTTCCCCCGGCTGCCCTGCCTTATGAAACTAATCTTAGATGCTTCTACCGGAATTCCACTGACCGATCAGATCGTCAACGGCGTGAAGTCGTGGATCGGCAACCGCGAGGCTCGGCCTGGCGCAAAGCTGCCGTCGATCCGTCAGCTGGCAGCCGCGAACGGCATCAGCCGCTTCCCGGTGATCGAAGCCTATGACCGGCTGGTATCGCAGGGGCTGCTGGATTCGCGCCAGGGTTCGGGCTTCTATGTGGCGGATAGTCCGCTGGCGGGGCGCTCAGCGTGCGGCTGGTCCGATCCGAGCCTGGCCGAGGAGCTTTCCGACCACATCCTCGAGCAGTTCAACCACCCCAGCGGCACGCTCAAGCTGGCCGGCGGTTTCGTGCCCGAGACCTGGCGCGACGTTGAGGGGCTGACGCAGGCGATCCGCGCGATCTCGCGCAACGAGATCGACAGCGTGATCCACTACGCCACGCCGATGGGGCATCCGGAACTGCGCCGCCAGGTGCTGCTGCGCGTGCACCAACTGGGCATCGCCGCCGAACTGCCGCAAGTGCTGATCACCACCGGTGCCAGCCAGGCGCTGGACCTGGTGGTGCGCCACCTGCTCAAGCCCGGCGATACGGTGTTCGTGGAAGATCCCGGCTACTACAACCTGTTCGGCCTGTTGCGGCTGCACGGGGTGCAGCTGGTGGGCGTGCCGCACACGCCCAAAGGCCCCGACCCGGACGCCACCGAGGCGCTGCTGCGCCAGCACAAGCCCAAGCTGTTCTTCACCAACAGCGTGCTGCAGAACCCGACCGGGTCGACGCTGGCGCCGCCGGTGGCATTCCGGCTGCTGGAGCTGGCGCGCCGGCATGGCTTCCGCTTTGTCGAGGACGACATCTTCTCGGACTTCCAGACCCACTTCACCGACCGGCTGGCCACGCTGGACCAGCTCGAGCACGTGATCTACATCGGCGGCTTTTCCAAGACGGTGTCGGCCTCGCTGCGGGTCGGTTACCTGGTGGCCGACAAGGCGCTGATCAAGGACCTGGTCGATGTGAAGGTGCTCACCAGCGTGGCCGGCTCGCACTTTGCGGAAGCGGTCACCGCGGCGCTGCTGGAACGCGGCGGCTACCGCAAGTATGTGGAGCGGCTGCGCCTGCGCGTGCGCGAGGCCTCGGCCAATGCCGTGCGGCAGCTGACCGGCAACGGCTGGGAGGTGTTCTGCCAGCCGTCCGGCGGCAACTTCCTGTGGGCGCGCCCGCCCGGCATCGAGGATTCGCGCGAACTGGTGACGCTGGGCGAGGAATACGGCGTGACGCTGGCGCCGGGCAACTACTTCCGCCCGGGCGGCGAGACCTCGGCATGGATCCGGATCAACGCCGCCTACGCCAACGAGCCGCGCGCGGTGGCCTTCATGAAGGCCGCCGCCGAGCGCGGCAGTTGAGCACTGGTAAATGAAGGCGCTCAGCCGCCGTGGTTATGCAGCACGGCATGCATGAGGACGACGTCAGCCGCCGCAGCCAGGCGCCGACAAGATGCCGTCCACGCGCGCCAGTGCGGCGGCAAGCGGATCGAGCGCCAGCAGTGCGGCGCCGGCAAGGGCCAGTGCCGCCAGCGCGGCAATCCTTGCGCGCAGCGCCCACGGCATCGCCCAGGCCGCCAGACCCAGCGGAGCGAAGGCCGCGCAGGCAAGAAGGAGCCGCGGCAGCATCAGCACTTCAGCGGCTGGCAGCCTCGGGCACCGCGGCGTGCGCCGGGCCTTTGGCCAGTGCCGGCAACGGCCCCGCGCGGCGCAGGCCAAACCATGAGCACGCGGCGGAGCACAGCGTCACCGCCACCAGCGCCGTGATAGTGTGCTGGTAGCTGCGCGTGGCATCGAACGACCACGCCCCCAGCTGCACCGTCAGGAAGGCACCCAGCTGGTGCCCCAGGAACAGCAGGCCGAACACCTTGCCCTTGATCCGGCTGCCGTAGCGCTCGAAGCAGAACATCGAGGTCAGGATCACCGTGCCCAGGTAGCTGGCGCCAAAGCCGATCGCAAACGGCAGCACGCCCAGGCCCGGCACCAGCAGCAACAGCATCGATGCCGAGCGCAGCGCGTAGAACGCGGCCAGCAGCCGGTGCTTGTCCCAGCGCAGTGCCAGCGCGCCGGAGACCAGGCCGCTGGCCAGCTCCAGCGCGCCGAGCGTGCTCATCGCATAGCCCATCGCCAGCCGCGGCACGCCCTGCCCCTGCCAGTACGCGATCAGGTGCACGTCGATAAAGGCCATCGTGGCGCCGCAGCCGAAGAAGCCGGCCGCCAGCGCATAGAACACCGGGTCGCGCCGCACCACCGTCCATGCCGACACTTCGGCCTCGGCCGTGCGTGGCGCCGGTGCGGACGCCGGCTCCCAGCGCGAAGCCAGCCACAAGGCGCCGGCCACCGGCAACGCAAACACCGCACCCGCCACGCCGAACGCCGTGATCCAGCCCGCCTGCGGCTGCAGCCAGATCCACAGCGGCGACAGCACGATAAAGCCGATCGCGGTGCCGTTGGTAACCACCGCATAGGCCAGCCCCTTCTTGCGTTCCTCGAACAGCCGGTCCACCAGGATGCCCATCGGCACAAAGGTCATGGCCGCCAGCCCGAACGCGCCGGCAAGGCCGAACATCAGCACGAAGAACGTCAGCGATCCCGGCCACAGCGCCGCGCTACCCAGCGCAATGCCTGCCGCCAGCGCACCAGCGGCCGCGGTGCGCAGCGGGCCGACGCGGTCGCTGAGCGCGCCGACGACCGGCGACATCAGCCCGGTGGCCAGCATAAAGACACTGCCGGACCAGGCAAACTGCGCACGGCCCTGCCCGAAGTGCGTGGCGAGGTCGACGAAGTACACCTGGTAGAGGCCCTTCACCGCGGTCGACACGAACATCACGGCAAAGCCGATGGCGACCAGGGCCACGGTGACTGCGGGCAGGCGGGTGCGGTGCATGGCGATCTCTCTTTGGCAGGGGGTTCGTTGACCATGCTAAGGAAAGCCGGCGGCCTGCCGGAGCAACGCAATGGACCAGAAAAGCAAATTTTCGGCCATCGCCAATACAAAGCCTGCCATTCGCGCGAGAATGCCGGCATCGGCCTTGCGATCTCCACACTGGTGATGACTACCGCCTATTTCCTGGTGCTGCCCAATGTCCACATGCTCGACCTCGGCGGGCCGCTACAGATCCTGTCGAGTGTGGCTGAACTTGGGCTTGCGCCACTCACTGTGCGTTGCGTCGGCCCGCATTCCAGCGTCACTTCCTTCCAGGGTCCGGCGCTTGGCCGCGTTGAACGCCTGCCCGCCCGGCTCGAAGCCGGCGACGTGGTCATTGCCATTGGCAGCAAACTTCTGGACACATTGACTACATCGCCTGCGTGGCACGATAGCGCGGCATGGTTGAGGGAAAGCTTTGGTGAGGGCAGGAATGGCGGCGTGCAGGTGGCCGCAGTCTGCACCGGCGCCTTCCTGCTCGGCGCAGCGGGCCTGCTCGACGGGCGCCTGTGCACGACACACCATGCACATATCAAGCGCCTGCGCGCGCGCCATCCGGATGCCTCCGTGATCGACAACCGGGTGTTCGTCCGCGACGGCAATGTCTGGACCTCGGCCGGCGTGGCCTCCGGCATCGACCTGGCGCTGCGGCTGGTGGCCAACGCCTACGGCGACGAGGCCGCGATTGCGGTGGCGCGCGATAACGTAGTGCCGTTCCGGCGCTTCGGCGCCGATCCGCAGCTTGATCCACAGTTCAGCGCACGCTCGCACGGCAACCCGCTCGTGCATGCAGTGCAGGATGCGATCTCGCGCGACCTGGAAGCCAACGTCGCTGACCCGCGCTTTGCGCAGCGTTTCGCGGTCAGCGTCAGGCACCTGTCGCGCCTGTTCCATGAGGAAACCGGCCTCACGCCGAAGCAATACCAGCTGACCCTGCGCATGGCACGCGCGCGCAAGCTGCTGGCCGCATCGACGCTGCCAGTGGAAGAAATCGCGTTGAAGAGCGGCTTCGCCAGCGTACAGGCCTTCCGCGCCTGCTGGAACAAGGGAGAAGCCGGCACGCCAAGCGCCTACCGGCAAGCCAGCACGCGCAGCGCGGGGTAACCGCGCTCAGGCATCGACATCTTCCTCCAGCCCCGGA
The DNA here is from genome assembly GCF_054072015.1 of Cupriavidus sp. CP313. Taxonomy (NCBI): domain Bacteria; kingdom Pseudomonadati; phylum Pseudomonadota; class Betaproteobacteria; order Burkholderiales; family Burkholderiaceae; genus Cupriavidus; species Cupriavidus sp. CP313. Next base: position 403,397 of record NZ_JBSVZB010000002.1, read on the forward strand.
TGCGAGGAGCCACTCCGAGTGCGCGCAATCGGTAGGACGGCACTTGAAAGCCGTCCACCACAACAACCTACTTAGCCACCGGCATCGTGAACTCAGCGCCCTTGGCAATCGAATCCGGCCAACGCTGCATCACGCTCTTGTAGCGCGTGTAGAAGCGCACGCCCTCTTCGCCATAGGCATGGTGGTCACCGAACAGCGAGCGCTTCCAGCCGCCAAACGAATGCCACGCCATCGGCACCGGAATCGGCACATTGATGCCGACCATGCCCACCTGGATCTGCCGTGCGAACGCGCGCGCAATGCCGCCATCGCTGGTGTAGCACGACACGCCGTTGCCGTACTCGTGCGCATTGATCAGCGACACCGCTTCGGCAAAGTCATGCACACGCACCACCGACAACACCGGACCGAAGATCTCCTCCTTGTAGATCGTCATGTCGGGCTTGACGTTGTCGAACAGCGTGCCGCCGACATAGAAGCCATTCTCATGGCCATCGACTTTGTGACCGCGGCCATCGGTGACCAGCGTCGCGCCCTCTTCCACGCCCTTGGCGATATAGCCTTCGACCTTGGCCTTGTGCGCACCGGTCACCAGCGGGCCCATCTCGGCATCGGACTCCATGCCGTTGCGGATCTTCAGCGTGCGCGCGCGCTCGGCGAGGCGCGGCACCAGCTTGTCGGCAACATCGCCGACTGCCACGGCTACCGAGATCGCCATGCAGCGCTCGCCAGCGGAACCATAGGCCGCGCCAATCAGCGCATCGACCGCCTGATCAAGATCGGCATCGGGCATTACCACCAGGTGGTTCTTGGCGCCGCCCAGCGCCTGCACGCGCTTGCCATGCTTCGTCCCTTCCGTGTAGATGTACTCCGCGATCGGCGTCGAGCCGACGAACGACAGCGCCTGCACGTCCGGATGTGCGAGCAGCGCGTCCACGGCTTCCTTGTCACCCTGCACGACATTGAACACGCCGTCGGGCAAACCAGCCTGGCGCAGCAGGTCGGCAATCAGCAGGCTCGGCGACGGATCGCGCTCCGACGGCTTCAGCACGAAGGTATTCCCGCACGCCAGCGCCACCGGGAACATCCACATCGGCACCATCACCGGGAAGTTGAACGGCGTGATGCCGGCCACCACGCCCAGCGGCTGGCGCAGGTTCCAGTTGTCGATGCCGCCGCCGATGTTGTCGGTGAAGTCGGTCTTGAGCAGGTTGGGGATGCCGCAGGCAAACTCCACCACTTCGATGCCGCGCGTGACTTCGCCCTTGGCGTCCGAGAACACCTTGCCGTGCTCGCGCGTGATCAGCGCGGCCAGGTCGTCGTGGTGCTGGTCGAGCAGTTCCTTGAACTTGAACAGGATGCGCGCGCGGCGCAGCGGCGGGGTGTCGGACCAGGCCGGGAATGCGGCATGGGCGGCGGCGACGGCATCGGCCACGTCCTGCGTGGTGCCGAGCGCCACGCGTGCTGCAACTTCGCCGGTGGCGGGGTTGAATACGTCCGCCAGGCGCTGGCCGCCGGCGCGGCGCACGGCGCCGCCGATGAAATGGTGGATCTCGGCCAGTTGCCGGTTTTCTGCGATGCTCACTTGGGATTTCCTTCGATTGCCGCGGCACGCAAGTCAGCGCGCGCCCCGGCGTGCAATCAGAGAGGCCGGACCCGCAGGTCCGGCGGCAATGCGATGCGGCGCGCGCCGCTTACTTGATGTCCTGCAGCACCTTCTTCACCGTATCGAACAGTTCGCCGATCTGGGCTTCAGAGATGATCAGCGGCGGCGAGAACGCCAGGATGTCGCCGGTGTAGCGCACCAGCACGCCGAGCTCCAGGCACTTCAGGAAGGCCTCATACGCGCGCGCGCCGGGCTGGCCGGGACGCGGCTCCAGCTCGATGCCGGCGACCAGGCCGTAGTTGCGGATGTCCTTCACGTGCGGCGCGCTGCGTACGCCGTGCACTGCGGCCTCGAATACCGGCGCCAGTTCGGCGGCGCGGCCGAACAGGTTCTCGCGCTGGTACAGGTCGAGGGTGGCAATGGCGGCAGCCGCGGCCAGCGGGTGGCCGGAGTAGGTGTAGCCATGCAGCAGCTCGATCGCGCCCGGCGCGGCCGAATTGACCACGGTGTCATGCACTTCGCGGCGCACGGCGACGGCGCCCATCGGCACCGCGGCGTTGTTGATCGCCTTGGCCATGGTGATCAGGTCCGGCGTGACATTGAAGCGCTCGGCCGCGGTGGCGGCGCCCAGGCGGCCGAAGGCGGTGATCACTTCGTCGAAGATCAGCAGGATGCCGTGGCGGCTGGTGATCTCGCGCAGCTTTTCCAGGTAGCCGACCGGCGGCACCAGCACGCCGGCGGAGCCGGCCAGCGGCTCGACAATCACGGCGGCAACGTTGGATGGGTCGTGCAGCGCCAGGATGCGCTCCAGCTCATCGGCCAGGTGCGCGCCCCATTGCGGCTGGCCCTTGGAGAAGGCGGCCTCGGCGATATTCAGCGTGGCCGGCAGGTGGTCGGTGCCCGGCATCAGGTTGGCCGAGAACGCCTTGCGGTTGGGGCCGATGCCGCCCACCGCCATGCCGCCGAAGCCCACGCCGTGGTAGCCGCGCTCGCGCCCGATAAAACGCGTGCGCTGGCCTTCGCCGCGTGCACGGTGGTAGGCCAGCGCGATCTTCAGCGCGGTGTCGACCGACTCCGAGCCCGAGTTGGTGAAGAAGATGCGGTCCAGCCCCTGCGGCATGATCGCGGCCACCTTGGTGGCGGCCTCGAACGACAGCGGATGGCCCATCTGGAACGGCGGCGCATAGTCCAGCGTGGCAGCCTGGCGCGCTACGGCCTCGGAGATTTCCTTGCGGCAGTGGCCGGCGGCCACGCACCACAGGCCGGCGCAACCGTCCAGGATCTGGCGGCCGTCGTGGGTGGTGTAGTACATGCCGCTGGCCGACGCCAGCAGGCGCGGCGCCGCCTTGTACTGGCGGTTGGCGGTGAAGGGCATCCACAGGGCATCGAGATCGGGAATCACGGTCTTGGCGGCGTCCATACGTCCTCCTAGGGGGAATCAGGTCGGATTGGCGGGTAGCACGCTGGCTGGCAGCGCGGCGGCAATGAGGGCCACTCTACCGGCGGCGTCTGGCCGACAAAATATACAGTCCGGACAAGACTGCCTTACCGTGCAGTTTGAACACGCCAAACCGTACAGGCAAGCGCCATCGGGGTGCCGCCAGCCCGCCACCGTGCCACGACCCGCCCTGGACCGCGGTGCGTCATCCCACGCTGCACTGCGGCAAATTTCGCTTTGCGGAAGACCACCGCAGCCTGGCCTGCCTCCAGCCGCTAAACTGTACAGGTTCACGCCTGCCAGAGTGCCTGATGCTGACCCTGAACCTGACCCGCAGCCGCCGCGACGGCGACACCCTGACCGAGCAGATCGTCGCCGGCATCGCCGCACTGGTGGAGCAGCGCGCGCTGCGCGCCGGCACCGCCCTGCCCTCGGTGCGCCGCTTTGCGCAGCACCACCACGTCAGCACCTTCACCGTGGCCGAGGCCTACGGCCGGCTGACCGCGCTGGGCTACCTGGCGGCGCGCCCGGGCTCGGGCTATACCGTGGCGCACCGCCATGCCCCGGCCGGGCACGCGCGCGCGCCGCACTGGGAGGCGCCGGGACTGAACGCGGCGTGGCTGCTGTCGGATGTGTTCGCCGACCACTCGGTGCCGATCAAGGCCGGCGCCGGCTGGCTGCCCGGCGACTGGCTCAACGAGGAAGGGCTGCACCAGGCCATGCGCGCCTCAGCGCGCGTGCCGGCGGCGCAGCTGTCGGGCTACGGCCATCCGTACGGCTTTGCACCGCTGCGCGAGCATATCGCCGCCGGCCTGGGCCAGTACGGCATCCCGCTGCAGGCGCAGCAGGTGGTACTGACGCAGGGCGCCACGCAGGCGCTGGACCTGGTGGTGCGCACGCTGCTGCGTGCCGGCGATACGGTGCTGGTGGAATCGCCCTGCTACTGCAACCTCTTGCAGATCCTGCGGCTGGCGGGGCTGCGCGTGGTGGGCGTGCCGCGCTCGGCGGCGGGGCTGGATACCGACGCGTTGGACGATGCCATCCGCGCCCATGCCCCGCGCGCGCTCTTTATCAACACCGTGCTGCAGAACCCGACCGGCGCCAGCCTGAGCAGCATGAACGCCTTCCGCGTGCTGCAGCTGGCCGAGCAGCACCGGCTGCTGGTGGTGGAGGACGATATCTACCGCGAGCTGGCGCCGGCCGGCTCGCCGATGCTGGCGGCCATGGACGGGCTGTCGCAGGTGGTCTACATCAACGGCTTTTCCAAGACCATCACGCCGTCGCTGCGCGTCGGCTATCTGGCCGCCAGCCCCGACCTGGCCAAGGCCTTCGCGCGCACCAAGATGGCGGTCGGCCTGACCTCATCGGAAGTGACCGAGCGGCTGGTCTACTCGGTGCTGACCAGCGGCCACTACGGCCGCCACGTGGCGGCGCTGGCCGAGCGGCTGCGCGCGCAGCAGGATCGCGTGACGGAAAAGATGGAAGCCCACGGGCTGGAGGTGCTGCTGCGCCCGGAGGGCGGGATGTTCGCCTGGGCGCGCCTGAACGAGGCGGCACAGGCGCGGCTGCAGGCCAGCCGCCGCGGCGAGCCGCTGCACGGCAACCGCCTGGCCACGCTGGCGCTGCAGCATGGCATCTGGCTGGCGCCAGGGTCGTATTTCGAGCCGGACGAGACGGATTCGCCGTGGATCCGCTTCAACGTGGCCACCGGCGATGCGCCACAGCTGTGGCAATTCTTTGACCGACTGGCGCAGGCGCCGCGCGCCGCGTAGCACGCGCGCAAGACGGAGGGGTCAGCTCCAGAGGCGCTCGACGAACCAACCCGCGGTGGCGCAGAGGCCCAGCCAGGCGGTCAGGCAGATAGCAATAAATCGATAACTCATCTCGGAATGGACAACAAAATCGTTAAGGCAGTGTGAATTCTTCGTTGAATCATACATCCATTCATGAATGTATGTAAGGATCGTGTGGATTTCCCGCTGGCAGCCAGGGGCTATTTGTATCTCGGGCAGCACACAAAGTACGCGCCAGCTGTCCCTGCCGCCGTCAGGGACGCGGCCGCCGAAGCGCCGGGGCTCTGCTACCCTTGTGCCTGCATTGCCCCACGCGGGGTGACGATTTCAGCTCTCAAGCGCTCAGCAGAACCCGACCATGCATAGCCACGACCTGTCCGCCTGGACCCACAGCCACGCCTTCGACGCCGGCAACCGCGCCGCCGAATGCGGCACACGCCTGGTGATGGCAATCACCGCCGCCACCATGGTGGTAGAGATCGCTGCCGGCCTTTGGTTCAACTCGATGGCGCTGCTGGCCGATGGCTGGCACATGAGCTCGCACGCCCTGGCCATCGGCCTGTCGGCCTTCGCTTACACCGCCGCGCGCCGCTACGCCGGCGACCGGCGCTTTGCCTTCGGCACGTGGAAGATCGAAGTGCTGGCCGGCTTTGCCAGCGCGGTGTTCCTGCTTGGCATCGCGGCGCTGATGGCGGCCGGCTCGGTCGAGCGGCTGTTCAGCCCGCAGGACATCCACTACCGCGAGGCCATGGCCGTGACCGCGCTCGGCCTGCTGGTCAACCTGGGCTGCGCGCTGATCCTGGGTGGCCATGCGCACGGGCACGACCATGACCACCATCACCACGGCCATGACCATGATCACGGCCACGGCCACCACCACGACATCAACCTGCGCGCCGCCTATGTGCATGTGCTGGCCGACGCCGCGACCTCGGTGCTGGCGCTTGTCGCGCTGGCCGGCGGCTGGTGGCTGGGCTGGGCGTGGCTGGATCCGGTGATGGGCCTGGTGGGCGCCGTGCTGGTCGGCAGGTGGGCTGTCGGCCTGCTGCGCCAGAGCGGCGCCGTGCTGCTGGATCGCGAGATGGACCACCCGGTGGTGGAAGAAGTGCGCGAGGTGCTGGCGGGCCTGGACCCTGCCGACGCCAACGGCGAGGAGCGCACCCGTGTGACCGACCTGCATGTCTGGCGCGTGGGCCGGCAGCAGTTTGCCTGCATCGCCTGCCTGGTCACGCACGATCCGGCGCTGACCCCGCAGCGCGTGCGCGAGGCGCTATCCGTGCATGAGGAACTGGTGCACGTGACGGTGGAGATCAGCCGCTGCGAGGGCGCGCACTGAGGCGTGCCATCGGTGCGTGCGGGTTCAGTCCAGCTCGCACCACATGCATAGCGGCGGTGTATCGGTATGGCGGTGGAATTCGCTCGATGACATGACCTCGGCCGGCAGCTTCGCCGCCGGCACCAGCGTAAAACCGTAGCGCGCGAAATAGCTCGGGCAGCTTGAGGCCAGCAGCACCGCGCGCCGCGCGCCATTGGCGCGTGCGCGCATCAGCGCGGCGCGCACCACATGCGTGGCCACGCCCTGGTCGCGGTGTTCCGGCAATACGGCAACGCTGCGGATCACCACGGTCTCGCCGAAACGCTCGCCGGCAGCGCAAGCAATGATCTGCGATCCAAGGATGGCAACGTGGAAGTGCTCGAGCAAGCGGACCACATCGTCCACGGGCAGGCCGCAGCGTTCCAGCACGCTGCCCACGGCTGGCGCGTCCGAGGGCATGGCCGCCCGGATCCGCAAGTCTTTGATCATCTGGAGCCTCTCTTTTTCACATCACCTCGCGACGGGAACACCATGGAAGCCCGGACATGGTTGTGCCGCCATCCGGCGGCACGGGTTGCACGCAGGCCATGTGGCCTGTCAGGCAACATTACCCGATTCGGTGGCGTTGTTCTATTGGGGAAGTAACGGAAAAAGGGGGGTGAAATGGCCCGCGCCATCGCGGCAATTACGCGCACCACGGCATGGCTGCCGTGCATGACGGGTCACTGTGACAGGCGCATGAAAATCGGGGAAATTGCGCGGGCGCGCGCAAGACTGCCCGGCAACTAGTGCCAGGCAAAGAAAAACTGGAGGCGGGGATACGGAATCGAACCGTCGTATACGGCTTTGCAGGCCGTTGCATCACCACTCTGCCACCCCGCCGCTGACGCCGCGTCTGTGCGACGCTACGTGCTGCGGGCCGCAGTGTAGCGGGAAATGGAAATCTTTGCAGGAGACGGGGCCGGACCCTAACCCATCGCGGACTGGATGTAGTTCTGCAGCCCGACCTTGTTCACCAGTTCCAGCTGCGCCTCGAGCCAGTCGATATGTTCCTCGGTGTCAGCGAGGATATCGACCACGATCTCGCGCGAGACATAATCGCCGACCGACTCGAAAAACTTGATCGCTTCCTTGCAGCTGGCCTGCGACACCTGTTCGAGCTTCAGGTCGCAGCCGAGCATCTCCTCGGTGTTCTCGCCGACCAGCAGCTTGTCCAGGTCCTGCAGGTTGGGCAGGCCATCGAGCAACAGGATGCGCTCGATCAGCTTGTCCGCGTGCTTCATTTCCTCGATCGATTCCTCGTACTCGTGCTTGCCCAGGGCACCGAGCCCCCAATGCCGGTACATGCGGGCATGCAGGAAATACTGGTTGATCGCGGTCAACTCATGGCGGAGCTGGCCATTGAGCAACTGGATCACCTTCTTGTCGCTTTTCATGACTGCCCCCAACGACCCCTCGAAACTGATGGACCCACTCTCATTTTCGTAATCACGAAAACCCCGCAGTGATAATCCCGCCGCGAATTTCATGGTAGTCCGGCAAGAGCGGACATCAAGCAAATTCGGCCTCGCCGCCGCATTTTTGCCGGGTTTTCACGCGCCATTGCGGATGCGAATGCCAATGGTTTCCATTCGGTTTTCAAAAGCGCTCCGCGCGGCATTGTGCAAATAGAAAAGCGGGCGCACACGGCAATTGCCGCGCCGCCCGCCATCGGGAGCCAGTCGTGAAAATCAGTCGAGCTTCGCGCCCGAATCCGCCACCAGCGTCTTCAGCACCGGCCAGTCGCGCGCATACAGCGCCTGCGCCTCGGCCGGCGAGCTGCCCACCGTGCGCAGCCCCAGCGCGACCAGTCGCTCCTGCATGTCGGGCGCCTGCAGGATTGCGCGCACTTCGCCTTCAAGCCTGACGAGAATCGGCGCGGGCACGCCCACCGGCGCCACCAGGCCGATCCAGCCCACGGTCTTGAAGGCGCTGTCCTGCATGCCGGACTCAGCGAAGGTGGGCATGTCAGGCAATGCGCTGCTGCGCTGCGTGCCGGTGACCGCCAGCGCCTTGAGCTTGCCGCTCTGGATATAAGGCTTGGCGGTCAGGATGCTGGCAAAGCCAAACTGCACCTGCCCGCCCAGCAGGTCCTGCATCATCGGCGCCTCGCCCTTGTAGGGCACGTGCGTGGCCTGGCCATGCACCAGCTTGCTGTAGTAGGCGCCGCTCAGGTGCGACAGCGAACCCACGCCCCACGAGGCATAGCTGAGCTTGCCCGGCCGGCTGCGCGCGTATTCGCCCAGTTCACGCACGGTGCGCGCCGGCACCGACGGATGGGCCACCAGCACCAGCTGCGCATCGGCCAGCACGCTGATCATGGTCAGGTCCTTGCGCGGGTCGTAGGGCAGCTTCTGGTACAGGAACTGGTTGGTCAGCACCGACTGCGTCAGGGTCATCAACAGCGTGTAGCCATCCGGCGCGGCCTTGGCCACGGCGTCGGTGCCGATGATGCCCGAGGCGCCCGCCTTGTTGTCCACCACCACGGGCTGGCCCAGGCGCTTGCTGAGCTTTTCGCCCATGGCACGGGCGATGGTGTCAGTGCCGCCACCGGCCACATAAGGCACCACGATGCGGATCGGTTTGGCGGGATAGGTCTGTGCCGCGGCGGGCAGGGCCAGGCTGAGCGAAAGCCCGCCAATCAGCCAAACAGCGGCCAGCGCGAGCCATGCGCGTCGGTTCATGTCGTCTCCAGGTCGTCTTTATGGTTTTGGAGGACAACGTTAGCGGGCTTGAGAAATTACGTCCAATGCAATATTTTTCAATTTTTGATGCAGAATTGGTTAATTCATGGGGCTAACGTGGGGCTAAGGCAGCTGCATCACTTCGTCACGCTGGTCGAGCAAGGCAGTTTTGCCCGTGCCGCCAGCGCCCTGCACCTGTCGCAGCCGGCGCTCACACGCAGCATCCAGGCGCTGGAAGCGGACCTGGGGCCGCTGATCGACCGCAGCTACGGCAAGGTGCGGCCAACCGCGGCCGGCATGCTGGCGCTCGAGCGCGCGCGCCGCATGCTGCGCGAACAGCGCGAGCTGCAGCGCGACCTGCAACTGCTGGAGGAAGTAGAGATCGGCACGATCCGCGCGGGCTTCGGGCCGTTTGCGGCATCGTTCCTGCTCGATCCCGTGCTCGAGGCGCTGGTGCGGCGCTACCCACATCTGCGCATCGACCTGGAGACCGCGGACACGCCGGCCATGCGGCGTTCGCTTGAAGCGGAACGCCTCGATGTCTTTGTCGGCGAAAGCCGCAGCCTGGCGGAACTGGGACATCTGCAGATTGACCGGCTGCCGGCACTGGAAACGGCATTCTTCGTGCGCAGCGGGCATCCGCTGGCCTGGCAGCGCGAAGTCACCCTGGCTGAGCTGCGCGCCTATCCGGTGGCCGGGACCCGGCTGCCGGCGCATATCCTGCGCTTCTTCCGGCAGGCACTGCATGAGGCCAGCGGTGGCAGCGGCCCGGTCTCCGAGGACGCGCCCGGGCTGATGACCGTCACCTGCAACGACATGCACGCGCTGCGCTCGCTGCTGCTGGCCGTCGATGCCGTGGCGCTGGTGCCCGTGGCGATGATGGCCGACGCCTGCGCGCAAGGCATGGCCGTGGCCCTGCCGATGCACCCGCCAACCGAGCTGAGGGCGCAGTATGGGATCGTGTCGCTGGCCGGGCGCTCACCGTCGCCGGCCATGCGCGCATTCACGGCGCTGGTGCATGAAGCGGTGGCGCAAGCCAGCGGCGGTGCCGGGCCGTAGGCCCACGCGCCGCCAATGCAAAGAGGCCCCGCGGGGCCTCTTGGTTCTTCCAGCAAGCGCAGCGGGGCTGCCCTCGCCTTACTCCACCGTCACCGACTTCGCCAGATTACGCGGCTTGTCCACGTCAGTGCCACGCGCGCAGGCCGTGTGATACGCCAGCAGCTGCAGCGGCACCACGTGCAGGATCGGCGAGAGGTCGCCGTAGTGCTCAGGCAAGCGGATCACCTGGATGCCGTCGGACGACTGGATCTGCGTGTCGCTGTCGGCAAACACGTACAGGCGGCCACCGCGGGCGCGCACTTCCTGGATGTTGGACTTGAGCTTTTCCAGCAGTGCGTCGTTGGGGGCGACGGTAACCACCGGCATCGCTTCGGTGACCAGCGCCAGCGGGCCGTGCTTGAGCTCGCCGGCCGGGTAGGCCTCGGCGTGGATATAGGAGATTTCCTTGAGCTTGAGTGCACCTTCCAGGGCGATCGGGTAATGCAGGCCGCGGCCGAGGAACAGTGCGTTCTCGCGGCGCGCGAAGTCTTCCGACCAGGCGATGATCTGCGGCTCCAGCGCCAGCACGCCATGCAGCGCCGCGGGCAGGTGGCGCAGGTTGGTCAGGGCCTTGGCCTCGGCGTCTTCGGTCAGCAGGCCGCGCACCTTGGCCAGCGCCAGCGTCAGCATGTAGAGCGCGGCCAGCTGCGTGGTGAAGGCCTTGGTCGAGGCCACGCCGATCTCGGTGCCGGCGCGCGTCAGGAAGCGCAGCTCGGTCTCGCGCACCATGGCGCTGGTGGCCACATTGCAGACCGCCAGCGTGTGCACGTGGCCAAGCGCGCGCGCATGGCGCAGCGCGGCCATGGTGTCGGCGGTCTCGCCGGACTGCGAGATCACCACCACCAGCGCGCGCGGGTTGGGCACGGTTTCGCGGTAGCGGTATTCGCTGGCGACCTCGACCTGGGTCGGGATCTTGGCAATGCTCTCCAGCCAGTATTTGGCGGTGCAGCCGGAGTAGTAGCTGGTGCCGCAGGCCAGGATCAGCACGCTGTCGATGCCGGCAAAGACCTCGGCGGCGCCGCTGCCGAACAGCTCCGGCGAAATGCTTTCAATGCCTTCCAGCGTGTCGCCCAGCGCGCGCGGCTGCTCGAAGATCTCCTTCTGCATGAAGTGGCGGTACGGGCCCAGTTCCACCGATGCGGCGTGCGCTTCGACCACGCGCGCCTCGCGCTCGACCGGGTGGTCGTCGACGTCGTGGATGGTCACGCCGTCCAGCGTGATCTCGACCACATCGCCCTCTTCCAGGTAGATGATGCGGTTGGCGGTGCCGGCCACGGCCAGCGCGTCGGAGGCCAGGAAGGCCTCGTTCTCGCCCAGCGCCACCACCAGCGGCGAACCGGCGCGCGCGCCGACCACCACGCCGGGCAGGTCCTTGGCGAACACGGCGATGGCGTAGGCGCCGTGCAGGCGCTTGGTGACCGCGCGCACCGAGGCGAACAGGTCGCCGCGCGTGGCACTGCTGGGGTAGGTGTAGGCCTGGTGGATCAGGTGGGCAACCACCTCGGTATCGGTCTGCGATTCAAAGCCGTAGCCGACCGCGCGCAGTTCTTCGCGCAACGGCTCGTAGTTCTCGATGATGCCGTTGTGCACCAGGGCGATGGTCTCGCCCGACAGGTGCGGGTGGGCGTTGACGGTATCGGGCTTGCCATGCGTGGCCCAGCGCGTATGCGCCACGCCGGTGAAGCCGGACAGGCCGGAAGCCTGCGTCTGCGCCTCCAGGTCGGCCACGCGCGACACGGTGCGCGCGCGCTCGACCGCATCGTCGCGCACGACGGCGACGCCGCACGAGTCATAGCCGCGATACTCCAGGCGGCGCAGCCCTTCGATCAGGACCGGAACGATATTGCGCGTGGAAACCGCGCCGACGATGCCACACATGCTGAACCCCCGTTTGCTGGCGCCTGCCCGTAGACTTCCGGCGCCGGTATGAATCCTGTGGCGCCGCCTCGCCGAGGCGGCGCGTGCCCTGGCCGCCCGCGGGCGGCCCTCTGACGCTTACTGCTTCGGCTGCTTGACCGGGCGCTGCCAGGCGTCGATGGTCAGCTGCTTGGCCCGCGACAGCGTCAGCTTGTCGGCGGGTGCCTCCTTGGTCAGCGTGGTGCCGGCGCCCAGCGTGGCGCCGCGGCGCACCGTCACCGGGGCCACCAGCTGGGTGTCGGAGCCGATAAAGACATCGTCCTCGATCACCGTGCGGTGCTTGTTCACCCCGTCATAGTTGCAGGTGATGGTACCCGCGCCAATATTGACGCGCGACCCCACCGTGGCATCGCCCACATAAGCCAGGTGGTTGGCCTTGCTGTGCGCGGCCACCTGGGCGTTCTTGACCTCGACAAAATTGCCGATATGCACGTCCTCGCCCAGCTCGGTGCCAGGGCGCAGGCGCGCGTACGGCCCGATGCGGCCGGCGGGGCCAACCTTGGCCTCGTCGATATGGCAGAACGGGTGCACCTGGGCGCCGGCGCCGACGGTGCTGTTGCGGATCACGCAATGGGCGCCGATGCGCGCACCGTCGTCCAGGTGCACGCGCCCTTCGAATACGCAGCCGACGTCGATGGTAACGTCGCGCCCGCAGCTCAGTTCGCCGCGCACGTCGATGCGGGCCGGATCCAGCAGCGTCACGCCGGCTTCCAGCAGGCGCCGGGCCTGGTTGCCCTGGTGGATGCGCTCGACCTCGGCCAGTTGCAGCTTGCTGTTGACGCCGAGCGTCTCCCAGATCGCCGCCGGCTGGGCCGAGACGGTCTCCACGCCATCGGCCACGGCGCGCTCGACCGTGTCGGTCAGGTAGTACTCGCCCTGGGCATTGTCGTTGCGCAGCGTCGACAGCCACTTGCGCAGGTGGCCAGTGGGGCACACGATAATGCCGGTGTTGATCTCGCGGATCGCCTTCTCGGCGTCGCTGGCGTCTTTCTGCTCGACGATGCGGACGATGCTGCCCGCAGCATCGCGCACGATGCGGCCATAGCCGGTCGGGTCGGGCATTTCCACGGTCAGCACGCCAAAGCGCTGCGTGCCGGCTTCGGCCACGAGTGCCTGGAGCGTGGCAGCGCTGGTGAGCGGCACGTCACCGTACAGAACCAACGTGGGCTGGCTGTCGTCCAACAAGGGAAGTGCCTGCATCACCGCATGGCCCGTGCCAAACTGCTGGGGCTGTTCGGCAAAGGCGACATCGTCGGCGGCAACAGCCTCGCGCACGCGCTCGGCACCGTGGCCGACCACGACCACCAGCCGCGACGGCGACAGCGCACGTGCCGTGTCCAGGACATGCGCGAGCATGGGCCGCCCGGCTACCGGGTGCAGTACCTTGGGCAAATCGGAATACATCCGCTTGCCCATGCCCGCGGCGAGAATGACGATATTCACAAGGAGACCCCTAAGTGAGTGTGTCCGAAAATATTCTTGAAAACGCCAGCCGGGTGTTTGGCGGACTGCGCCGCCAGGCTTGGCGAAAACGTGCGACCAGGCCTGCGCATAATCCCGCAAACCCTTGCCAGGACTTGGCTGGCAGTCATCTGGGTGGCCCGGTTGCGATGCGTGCCGATTTTAACATGGCGGTTTCTGCGCATCGGACCGCCGTTTCTGAATTTCACAATTGCTGGGTCCGGCGGATTTTCGCGATTCTGGGCGCGGCGGCTTTGTGCGCCTGCAGCGCCATGAAGCTGGGATACCAGCAGGGTGACCACCTGGCGTACTGGTGGATCGACAACTATGTCGATGTCAGCACGGCCCAGGAGCCGCTCACGCGCGAGGCCATTGCGCGCTTTTTTGCCTGGCATCGCAAGGCGCAGTTGCCGGAAATCGCCACCTTGCTGCAGCAGGCCAAGGCCGACGTGCGCCAACCGGTGACACCGGCCACGGTCGAGCACTTCCAGGAGGCCTCGCAGCAGCTGGCGCGCAAGTCGTTCGAACAGGCGATGCCCGACCTCGCCGACCTGTTGCTGACGCTGACGCCTGAGCAGATCGGCCGCATGGAAAAGAAATTTGCCGACGGCAATGCCAAGTACCGCAAGAAATTCCTGAATCCAGACCCTGCCGAGCGCGAGGAGGCGCGCTATGACAAGGTGATGGACTACGCGCGGCTGGTCTACGGCAGCTTCTCCAGCGATCAGGAAAAGGCCATCCGCGCCAGGATGGGCCCGGTGGTGCAGAATGCCGAGGCGCGCTACGCCGAGCGCGTCGCCCGGCAGCAGGAATGGCTCAGGATGGTGCGCTTCGTGCAGGCCACGCAGCCACCCAAGGCGCAGGTGATAGACGTGCTGCGCCGCTTCCGCGAATACTGGCAGAACCCGCCAGCCAAGTATGCTGCCAGCCATGAAGCCAGCAACAATGCGGGCATTGCGCTGACCGTGGCGATCGCCAACATGGCCACGCCGCAGCAGATGGCGCATGCGCAAGACCGGTTCCAGAAATGGATCGACGACACGCATGCGCTGGTACGCGAGAAGGCAAAGGCCCCGGTGCAGTCGGCGGCGACGAACTGAAGCCCTGCTCAAAACGAAGTACGCCCGCGCAAGCGGGCGTTTTGCCATGCGGCGGGCGCTGGCGCTACTGCGTGCCGGCCTGCTCCGCCGCCGGTGACGCGGCAGCCGCTGGCGGACGCTCGAAGCGCACGAACTCCATCCGGTTCTCTTCCACATTTCCGGCAAACATCAGCGGCTGCTGCTGGAAGGTGGTTTCGCCGAACAGTGACGCTTCATCCACCTTGGCCAGGCCGGTGGCCAGCCCGGTGAACGGGAACAGGTCGGTATCGGCCAGGTGCGACGGCACCACGTTGCGCAGCGCCGCGAAGATATTGTCGATACGGCCCGGGTTCTGGCGCTCCCAGTCCTGCAGCATCTCGCTGACCTTCTTGCGCTGCAGGTTTTCCTGCGAGCCGCACAGGTTGCACGGGATGATCGGGAACTCCATGGCGCGCGCGTACGACGCGATGTCCTTCTCCGAGCAGTACGCCAGCGGGCGGATCACGATGTGCTGGCCGTCGTCGGTCGACAGCTTGGGCGGCATCGCCTTCATCTTGCCGCCGAAGAACATGTTCAGGAAGAAGGTCTGGACGATGTCGTCGCGGTGGTGGCCCAGCGCGATCTTGTTGGCGCCCAGCTCCTTGGCGGTGCGGTAGATCACGCCGCGGCGCAGGCGCGAGCACAGCGAGCAGGTGGTCTTGCCCTCGGGCACCTTCTCCTTGACGATCGAGTAGGTATCCGCCTCGACGATCACATATTCCACGCCGACCGACTTCAGGTACGCCGGCAGGATGTGTTCCGGGAAGCCAGGCTGCTTCTGGTCCAGGTTCATCGCGATCAGCTTGAACTGGATCGGCGCGCGCTTCTGCAGCGCCATCAGGACCGACAGCATGGTGTACGAGTCCTTGCCGCCGCTCATGCAGACCAGCACGGTGTCGCCGTCCTCGATCATGCCGAAGTCGCCGATGGCCTTGCCGGTTTGCGATTGCAGCCTCGTCTCGAGGCGGTAGAAGTTGTTCGAGTGGCTCATGGAGCATCCTGTTGCGTGGCGCCCGCCGGATGGAATGGCCGGCGCGGCGCGAAGGGGCAACATCTTACTTTAGGCGCCCGCACGGTGCTGGCGCCAGTGGCCCGCGGCTCAGGCCTGCTTGATATGGAATACCTCTACGCCGACCGAATCGCAATCCGGGTACACGTCAGGCTTCTCGGTCGACACGCGCACGGCGCGCACCTTGGGGTGCTTGAGCATGGCGCGCGCCACGTCGTCGCACAGCGTTTCCTGCAGGTGCACGTGGCCCTGCGCCATGCGCTCGGCCACGGTGTTGCGCATGAAGTCGTAGTCGACCACTTCATCGAGCTTGTCGGCCTGCGGGGTGCTCTGCGCCAGCGGCACGAACAGGTCGATATTGATCAGCACCCGCTGTTCGCCCTTCTTCTCGAATTCGTGCACGCCGATATTGATCTGCACTTCGTAGTTGCGCAGGAACATGCGTCGGCAGTCTTGCAGGCTGGGGTGGGAAAGGGCGGCGAGCATGGTCATGAGCGGGCTGCTGAGGGGAAAAAGGAAGCCGCGCCCGGCGGGCGCGGCACATCAGGCACTACGGTATTCGGTTGCTGGCTTCCAGCTTACTCGGTCAGGAACATCACGTCGCGCGCCAGCGGCATCAGGTGCTGGCCGCCGTCCACATACAGCGTGGTGCCGGTCACGGCGCGCGCCTGCGCCAGGTAGGCCACCGCCTGGGCGATGTCCTCGGGCGTGGACGACTGGCCCAGCGGCGTCACGCGATGCGCGCGGCGGAAGCTCTGCTCGGACTGCTCGCCCGACACCAGCGTGATGCCCGGGGCCACGCCGACCACGCGCAGGCGCGGCGCCAGCGCCTGCGCCAGCTGCACCGTGGCGGTCTGCAGCGCGGCCTTGGACAGCGTGTACGACAGGAAGTCCGGGTTCAGGTTATCCAGCTTCTGGTCCAGCAGGTTGATCACCACGCCGCGCGGCTCGGCGGCCTTGTCGTTGCTGGCAGCGGCGCCCAGCGCCTTGTGCAGCTCGCGCGCCAGCAGCAGCGGCGCGGCGACGTTGGTGCGCATATGCGTATCCAGCGACGCATATGAGAAGCTGGTCGCCACATCGTACTGGAACAGCGAAGCGTTGTTGACCAGGCAAGTGGGCACGCCCAGCGCGGCGGTGCAGTCGGCCACCAGGCGGCCGGTGGCGGCCTCGTCGGCCAGGTCGGCGCGCAGCACCGCGGCACGGCGGCCCAGCGCGCGGATCTGCGCGGCCAGGGCCTCGGCCTCGTCCACCGAGCGATGGCAGTGCACGGCCACGTCCCAGCCCTGCGCGGCCAGTTCAAGCGCGATGGCGCGGCCCAGGCGGCGCGCGCCGCCGGTCACCAGCGCCACGCCGCGGGCGGTGGCGCGCTGGCCACCGGTCTGGTCACTGGTCTGGCTGGCAGGAGTTTTGGATGCGGGCATTGCTACAATCGCAGGATGCAGAAAGCCGCTAGTTTACCCCTTCCCCCCGCCGACGCGCAGGCTGCGTCCGATACCCTTACGGCCCGCATTGGCGAATCCATCGATGCGGCCGGCGGCTGGATCGGCTTTGACCGCTATATGGCGCTGGCACTGTACGCACCCGGCCTGGGCTATTACAGCGGCGGCTCGGCCAAGTTCGGGCGCGATGCCCGCGACGGCAGCGACTTCATCACCGCCCCGGAGCTGAGCCCCTTTTTCGCGCGCACGCTGGCGCGCCAGTTCGCGCCGCTGCTGGCGCAGGGATTGCCGCGCATGCTGGAATTCGGCGCAGGCACCGGCCGGCTGGCGGCGGACCTGCTGCTGGGGCTGGAGCAGGAAGGCCAGTTGCCGGACACCTACGCCATCGTCGAGCTGTCGGGCGAACTGCGCGCGCGCCAGCAGGCCACACTGGCGCAGCGCGCGCCACACCTGGCGGACCGCGTCACCTGGCTCGATACGCTGCCTGCCAGCTTTGAAGGCGTGATCATCGGCAATGAAGTGCTGGATGCGATGCCGGTACAGCTCTACGCACGCAGCGGCGGCCGCTGGCATGAGCGCGGCGTAGTGCGCGGCGACGATGCCACACCCGCCTTCCGCTTCAAGGACCGCCCGCTTGCCGATGCCGACGTGCCCGAGGCACTGCGCGCCATCCCCGGCGACCACGACCTCGTCACCGAGACCCATGCCGAAGCCGAGGGCTTTGCACGCGCGGTCGGCGCCATGCTGGCGCGCGGCGCGGCCTTCTTTATCGACTACGGCTTCCCGGCGGGCGAGTACTACCACCCGCAGCGCGCCGGCGGCACGCTGATGTGCCACTACCGCCATCATGCGCACCCGGACCCGTTCCTGTACCCGGGCCTGCAGGACATCACCGCGCACGTGAATTTCAGCGGCATCGCCCATGCCGCGGTGGATGCGGGGCTGAACGTGGCGGGCTTTGCCTCGCAGGCGCGCTTCCTGATGAATGCAGGCATCACCGAGCTGCTGATGGCGCTGGACCCGTCCGACGCCCGCGCCTTCCTGCCGCAGGCCAATGCGGTGCAGAAGTTGTTGTCAGAAGCCGAGATGGGCGAGCTGTTCAAGGTGATCGCGCTCACGCGCGGCCTGGACGACAGCGAACCGATGGACGGCTTTGCCCGCGGCGACCGCTGCCACACCCTGTAACGGCACCGGAGCCACCATGCTGCGCTGGACCCTGACGATTTTCCTGAGCGTGATCATCCTGTCCGCGGCGCTGCCGTGGCTGCAGAAGGTCGGGCTGGGACGGCTGCCCGGCGATGTGCGCTTCCGCGTGTTCGGGCGCGAGTTCGTGCTGCCGTTTGCGTCGACGATCCTGATTTCGATGATTGCGCTGGTGATCGGCAAGCTGCTTTAGTGCAGTGAATCACTTGATCGCGCCGACGGTAAACCCGGCGACGAAGCGGTCAAGGAAACTGTTGTAGAGCGCAGCCACCGGCACGCTGACGATCAGGCAGGCGCCCATCAGCGAACCCCAGAAATAGACATCGCCCCGCACCAGGAAGGTCGGCACGCCGACGCTGACCGTGTACTGCGATGAACTGGTGATGAAGGTCAGCGCATAGATGAATTCCTGCATCGCCAGCGTAGCGCTGAAGATGACCACGGTCAGTATCCCGCTCGACGACAGCGGCACTACCACCTTCAGGAACGCGCCGAAACGGCTCAGGCCATCCATCATCGCGGCTTCCTCGATGTCGCGCGGCACCGCCTTGAAGAACCCCATCATCAGCCAGCTGCAGAATGGCACCGTGAAGCTGGGGTACACCAGCACCAGCGACCACAGCGAATCCTGCAGGCCCAGCGCGCCGATGATGCGCGAGAACGGGATGAACAGGATGGTGGGCGGAATCAGGTAGGTCAGGAAGATGCCGATGGCCCACTGCCGGCCCCAGCGGCCCGACAGCCGGGCCAGGCTGTAGCCAGCGGGCACGGCCAGCAGCAGCGTGATCAGCACTACGCCTACGGACACGACCAGGGTATTGAGCACCCAGCGCAGATAGCGGGTCTCGCCGAACAGGATCCGCAGGTTCTCCATCGTCGGCGGCAGGTTGAACAGGAACGGGTTGTTGGCGGTGTTGATCAGGTCGTGCACATCCTTGAAGGTCGTGATCAGCATCCAGTAGAAGGGAAACGCGCAGAACGCCGCGAACGCGGCGAGGACGCCGAAATGGGCGCTGCGCGCGGCCCAGCGTCGCCAGGTGATGGCAGCGTGGCGCATTTCAGGTCACCTCGGTGCGGCGCGCCACGGTCAGCAGCGCAATCACGACCGCCACCAGCACCGGGAACAGGAACAGCGAGATGGCGGCCCCTTCCGCCAGGTCGCCGCCCTGGATGCCGGTGAAGAAGGCCAGGCTGGCCAGCACCTGGGTGGTGTCGTACGGCCCGCCCCGGGTCAGCACGTAGATGATGATCATGTCGGTGAAGGTGAACACGATGCCGAACAGCAGCGCCACCAGCATGATGGGCATCACCAGCGGAATGTTGATGAGGAACAGGTGCCGCCAGAAGCCGGCGCCATCCATGGCGGCGGCGTCGTGGATGTCCTGCGGGATGCCGCTCAGCCCGGCGAGGATGATCACCGTGGCCAGCGGCAGCAGGCGCCAGACGTCCACCACGATGACCGAGGCCATCGCCAGTTCCGGCTGGCCGAGCCACACCGGCCAGTTGCGCGGCCCCAGCACGCCGACCGCGGCCAGGGTCCAGTTGATGATGCTGTAGACCGGATCGAAGATCCACAGCCAGCCGATGGTGCCGAGCGAGATCGGCGCCACCCACGGCAGCAGGATCAGCAGCCGCACCAGCCATTTGCCGCGGAAGTCCTGGTACAGGGCCATTGCCAGTATCTTGGCCAACACCACTACCAGCGCCTGCGATACCAGCGTGAAGACCAGCGCGTTGCGCAGCGAACGCCAGAACGTGTCGCTTTCCAGCACGCGACGGAAGTTCTCCAGGCCGACGAAGTGCAGCACCTGGCTGCCTACCGTGGCATCCGAAAGGCTGTAGTAGATCGACAGCATGAACGGAAAGCCGACCAGCAGCGCGATGTAGATCACCGCCGGGGCGAGCATGGCACGGCCGAGCCAGCGGTCGTCGTCAGTCAGGCGCTGCGCGGGCTGCAACGCCAGATCCGTCGCCGGCCGCCCGGTGACGATGTGCAGGGGCTTCACGGCGCGGCTCCCAGGCTGGCCCCGGATTTCGCATCGAAGCGGCGCAGGTCGCGCTCGCGCACCACGAAGCGGTGGCCGGTGCCGGCCTCGATCGGGACCGTCACCGTGCAGGGAATGCGCGAAACCACGCTGGCCGGCGGCAGCGGCGCTTCCAGCTTGCCATACACCAGGCGGTCCGAACCCAGGTTCTCGATGCGCGTCACGTCCACGGCAAAGGCGCGCAGCGCATCCGCCGCGGGATAGGCTTCGCGCGGCAGGAAATGCTCGGGCCGGAACCCGGTCACGACCCCGTCGGCCTCGATCAGGTTCATCGGCGGCGAGCCGATAAAGGTGGCGACGAAGAGATTGGCGGGATGTTCATAGACCTCCTGCGGCGTGCCGATCTGGTGAATCCTGCCATGGTCGAGGATGGCGATGCGATCGCCCAGGCCCAGCGCCTCGATCTGGTCATGCGTGACGTAGATGGTGGTGATGGCCAGCCGGCGCTGGAAGCGCTGCAGCTCGTCGCGGGCCGAGGTCCGCAGCTTGGCGTCGAGATTGGACAAGGGCTCGTCGAGCAGGAACGCCACCGGCTCGCGCACCACCGCGCGCGCCAGCGCCACCCGCTGGCGCTCGCCGCCCGACAGCTGGCGCGGCTTGCGCTGCAGCAGATGGCCGATGCCGAACAATTGTGCGGCCCAGTCCACCTTGCGCCCGACCTCCTCGCGCGACATGTGCCTGGCCCGCAGCGGGAAGGCGATGTTGTCGAACACATTGAGGTGCGGGTACAGGGCGTAGCTCTGGAACACCATCGCCATGTTGCGCAGCCTGGGCGGCAGCGCCGTGACGACCCGGCCATCCACCAGGATATCGCCGCGGCTGGGCGCCTCGAGCCCGGCAATCAGGCGCAGCAGCGTGGTCTTGCCGGAGCCGGACGGCCCCAGCAGGACCAGGAACTCGGCATCGCGGGCGCCAAGGTCGACGTTGTCGACCGCGTTGGCGCCATCGAAATGCTTGGTGAGCGAGCGAACTTCTACGGAAGCCATATCCAGCCGCGCGCTACACCATGCCCTTGTCGCGCCACTTGGCGAAGATGCGCTTGCACGCGGCATCGGCGATCCGGACCGCGTTCTCCGGCGTCTCGTCGCCCGTGGCGGCCTTGGCGAACATGGTGTTGAGGACCCAGGTATTGAAGATCTCGTCGACGGCCGCGTTGGCGTAGCCGGGGTAGCCGACATTGGTCGCCTGGTTCATCAGCGCGCCAAGCACCTTGTACTTGTCGCGCGGCGTGGCCTTCGGGTCGTCGGCGATCAGCTTCTGCAGGTCGGGCACGGTGCTGGGGAAGCAGGGGAAGTTGTAGAACTCGCTGCCCAGGAATCCCTGCCGGAAGTTGTCGATATAGTCGACCAGGAACTTCTTCGCGCCGGCGATGTTCTCGGCGAATTTCCAGATCACGTAGCAGTCCATCACGTGCTCCAGCGCGATGCGCCGCACCGGCCCCTGCAGCGCCTGCGTGAGCCAGATGTCCCGCCCGATCGGCAGGTTCTTGCTCTCGGCCTCGCGGGTGATGGAGATGGCGTTCAGGCAAAGCGAGATCTTGCCTGCCAGCATGGCGCGATTGTTGGACGACGGGTCCCATGCCAGCACTTCCGGCGTCATGGCTTCCTGGAACAGCGCCTTGACGAACTTCACCGCTTCCAGGGTGTTCTTCGAGTTCAGCACCACGGTGTGCCGGTCGTCCTGGACCGAGCCGCCGAAGGCATACAGGATGGCGCGCATCGCCATCGCGGTGTCAAGTTCCGCGGACAGCCCGACGCCAACTGGAATGCCATGCTTGGCCTTGATCTTGCGGCCGGCGGCGAGGACGTCCAGCCAGGTGTCCGGCGGCTTCATGCCGACGTCGTCCCAGAGGTCCTTGCGGTAGTTCATCGGGTCGGGCACGAAGCTGTCAGAGAAGCCGAAGTACTTCTTCGTCTTCGGGTTGTAGGTGCTCTTGATCGCCAGCTCCATCGGCTTGCCATGCTTGCGCTGGCATTCCTCATAAAGCTCGCGATGGTCGATCACCTGCTCCTCGTAGACCGGCGGCGGCGACAGGAACATGAACAGGTCATGTCCCTTCTGTGCCGACACTTCGGCGGCGGCACGCGTGGCCAGCGCGGGAATGCCGACGTGGTCGACCACCACCTCGGTGTCATTCTTCTGGCCCCACTGCTTCACATAGGTGTCGTCGAACCACTTGTCGTAGCCCGGCACGAAGTGGTTCCACTGCAGGATCTTGAGGGTGTGCTTTGCCGCATGGGCATGCCTGGGGATCAGGAAGGGCCCGAGGCCGGCCGCAAGCCCGACGGCGCCCGTGGTCCGGATGAATCTGCGCCTGCCGGTGCTGGTGTCCGCATTGGTGCTGGTGGCGGCGGCCGTGTCGGTACCACCTGGATGCACTGTCTTGGCCATGGCTATCTCCTTGTACGAGAAAGCGGTCGGCTCCCACCCCGGTTCAGGTAGCCAGCTACCCCACCCTCAAGGGTAGGCTTCATTTCATGAATAGGAAATCCCGATACATGTCATGAAGTGATGGAACCGTGACTTGCAGCCCTTCCCCTTTCCGAAATGAGTCCTAAGCTGGAAAGAGTGAGGAGGTGATATGAAAACCGCATCCACACGCAGCTTGCCAGCCGGTGCCAGGCGCGCCTTCCACATACGCCTTGCCACCCTCTGCACCCTGGCCGGCCTTGGCCTGGCCCTGTCGTTCCCCGTGGCAGCCAAGGTGGAGGGCGACACCATCGTCCTCGGTGCCGCGGTCTCGCTGACCGGCAAGTACTCCACCAATGGCAAGAACACCCAGGACGGCTACACGCTTGCCGCGAAGCGCATCAACGAGATGGGCGGCGTCAAGGTCGGCGGCAAGGCCTACCAGCTGAAGATCATCTTCTACGACGATGAATCCACCTCGGCCCGCGGCGCGCAGCTGGCCGAGCGGCTGATCAGCCAGGACGGCGTCAAGTTCGTGCTGGGGCCCTACAGCTCCGGGCTTACCAAGGCGATCGCCCCGGTCACGGAGAAGTACCGGATCCCGATGGTCGAGGGCAACGGCGCGGACCGCAACCTGTTCACACAGGGCTACCGCTACATGTTCGCGGTGCTCAACACTTCCGACTACTATCTGCGCTCGGCCGTCCAGCTCGCCGCCGAGGAAGCGCAGCGGGCAGGCAAGTCGCCGAAGAACCTCAAGGTGGCCATCGCCATCGAGAACGACAACTTCTCGCAGGACGTGCGCGACGGCGTGGAAGAGGATGCGAAACGCCTGGGCATGCAGGTGGTCATCGACGACAAGCTGCCGCCCGAGCTGAACGACATGTCGGTCACGTTGGCCAAGGTGAAGGCGCTCAAGCCGGACATCCTGGTGGTATCCGGCCATGAAAAGGGCGCGGCGCTGGCGGTGCGGCAGGTGGCAGAGATGCGCATTGACGTGCCGATGCTGGCCCTGACCCACTGCGACTCCGCGCAGATCATCGAGAAATTCGGCAAGAGCGCCGAGTACGCGGTGTGCGGCTCGCAATGGGACCGCACGCTGAGCTACAAGGACCGCTGGTTCGGCACGGCCGACCAGTACGCGCAGCGCTTCGAGCAGGAGTACCGCTACGAGGCGCCATACCAGGCGGCCGAGTCCACCGCCGCGGTGCTGGCCTTTGCCGACGCCTTCGAGCGCGCCGGTTCGTTCGATACGGAAAAGGTCCGAGATGCCCTGGCCAAGACCGACTTGATGACGTTCTACGGCCCGCTCAAGTTCGACCAGAGCGGCAAGAATATCGCCAAGTCGATGGTGCTGTACCAGGTACAGGACGGCAAGTTCAAGGTGGTCGCGCCGGGCAAGTGGGCGTCGTCGAAGGTCATCTATCCGGCACCTGCCTGGGCGCGGCGCAAATAGGGGGCTGCTGCGCGGCCTGACGCAGATGAGCAATCTCGCGGTCCTCGTCCAGAGTCCTGAGCTGAACCTGCAGCTCGTGGTGGATGGCCTGCTGGCCGGCGCGATCTTTGCGCTGGCCGCCTACGGCATGGCGCTGGTATGGGGCGTGATGAACCTCATCAACGTGGCCCAGGGGGAGCTGGTGATGCTGGGCGGCTATATCGTGATCTGGCTGGTTGGCAAGGGCGTGCCCGCAATGCTGGCTGTGCCGGTTGCCGCGGCGGTGATGTACGGCGTGGGCTGGGGACTCTATCGCCTCGTCATCTTCCGCCTGGTCGAGCGCGATCTCTTTGTCTCGGTGCTGGCCACCTTCGGCCTGAGCATCGTGCTGCAGCAGCTCGCCAACCTGGCCTTCGGCGCCAATGTGCGCACGGTCGATGCAGGGCTGGGCAGCCTGCTCCTGCCGGGCGGACTGGTGGTGCCGAAAATCAAGCTGGCGGCGTTCGCCGCAGCCCTGGCGCTGGGCGCCAGCCTGATGCTGTTCCTCAGGCATTCGCGCCGCGGCCAGGCGATCCGGGCTACCGCCCAGAACGCGCGCGCTGCCCGTGTGCTGGGGGTGGACGCCGATCGCATCTACGCCTCGACCTTCGCCCTCAATGCCGCCATCTGCGGCGCGGCCGGCGCACTGGTGGCAATGACCTGGATCATCCACCCCTACCTGGGCCTGCCCTATACCGTGCGCGCCTTCATGATCGTGGTGGTGGCCGGGCTGGGCAGCATGCTGCCGGTGCTCGGCGCAGGGGGCGGGCTGGGCATTGCCGAGAACTATGCCGGCTTCCTGCTCGGCACCGAATACCAGACCGCCTTTCTCTACGCGCTGCTGGTGGTGATCCTGGTGAGCCGCAACCTGATGCTGCGCCGGCGGCGCGGCTACCTGCGATGAACCCGCACCTGCGCGGCGCGCGCCGGTCCGCATCGGATGTCCCGGCCACCTCCCCGGTGGCCTGGCTGGCGCTGCTTGCGGGCAGCCTGGGCGCGCTGACAGCGCCGTGGCTGTTCGCCGGCATCACCACGCAACTGACCTTTCTCTGGCTGATGGTGCTGTTCGCGCTGACGTGGGACGTGATGGGCGGGCAGATGGGCTACAACTCCTTCGGCAACATCGTGTTCTTCGGCGTGGGCGCCTATGTCTGCGCGGTGGCGCAGCGCGACTTCGGACTGGGCTACTTCGCCGGCCTGGCAGCAGGTACCGGCCTGGCGGCGCTGGCGGCCGTGGCTGCGGCGCTGGCGCTGGGCCCGGCCATGCTGGGCTTGCGCGGCCACTACTTCGCCATCGGCACGCTGGGCCTGGGCATCGCCTGCGCCGATGGCGCCGCCGGCTGGGATTTCATCGGCGCGGGATCGGGCATGACGCTGCCGCTGTTCCCGGGTGCTGCCGGCAGCCGCGAGCCGTTCTTCTACTACGCGATGCTGGTGCTGGCCGTGGTGACCCTGCTGGCGCTGCGCTGGCTCTATGCGCGGCCATTCGGTCTCGCGCTCAATGCCATCCGCGACGACGAGGACAAGGCCGAGGCGCTCGGCCTGCACACCACGCGCTACAAGATCCTGGCCTGGTGCGTGTGTGCCGTCTTCCTCGGCATGGCGGGCGCCCTGACGGGCAACCTGGTGGGCTTCATCGATCCCCGCGAGCTGGCCTTTGCCGGCGCCACCTTCGGCGTGTGGATGGTGGTGATGGCAATCCTGGGCGGCAAGGGAACGCTGTGGGGGCCGGTGATCGGCGCCGCGCTGTTCCACCTGACCCAGGAGCTGTTCTGGACTTACCTGCTGAACTGGCAGCGCGTTGCGCTGGGCGTGCTGATCGTGTTGATCGTGGTGCTGTTCCCGACCGGCATCATGGGCTGGCTGCGCGACTACAGTGCAAACCGCCGCCGCATGACGGGGAGTGCCGCGCCATGACCGACCTGCTTGCGGTGCGCGGCGTCACCAAGCGCTTCGGCGGCGTCGTCGCCAACCATGAGATCTCCCTGCAGGTGCCGCACGGCAGCATCGTGGGCCTGATCGGGCCGAACGGTTCGGGCAAGACGACCCTGTTCAATTCGATTGTCGGCTACCACCCGATCGACGGCGGATCGATCGCATTCGACGGGCGCGAGATCTCGCGGCTGCGCGTTCCCGAGATCGCGCGTCTGGGCCTGGTACGCACCTTCCAGCAGACCCGGGTGTTCGGCAAGATGAGCTGCCTGCAGAACCTGCTGGTCAGCGTGCCCCATGTGCATGAGGGACTCGCCGCCATGTGCACGCGGCAGGCACCGGCAGTGGCAGAACAGGCCCACAAGACCCTGCGCATGGCCGGGCTGCAGGACCACGCGGACCAGCGCGGCGCCGACCTGTCGTTCGGGCAGCAGAAGCTGCTCGAGATCTGCATGGCCCTGATGAACGAGCCCAGGCTGCTGCTGCTCGATGAGCCGACCGCTGGCGTGAATCCGGTGATGATCGACAGCCTGATCGCCCTGCTCAGGGACATCAACGCGCGGCTCGGCATCGCGCTGCTGGTGATCGAACACAATATGCGGGTGATGATGCAGCTGGCCGGCCACGTCTACTGCCTGGCGCATGGCGAGGTACTGGCGCAAGGTTCGCCGGCGCAGATCACCGCCAACCGTGCAGTGATCGAGGCCTACCTGGGAGGACAGCCATGATCGCCGCGCACACCGCGGCCCAGCCGCTTGCCCAGGCGCCTGCCGCCACGCTCGCCGCCGCCCTCTCGCGCCCCCGGCCAACCCTCGCGCAACTCGAGCAACTGGCCGGCGGCACGCCGATGGTCGCCGTGGACAACCTGGTCGCCGGCTACGGCGGCATGGAGATCCTGCACGGCTTCAGCCTGCGCGTGGCGCGCGGCGGTTCGCTGTGCCTGATCGGCCCGAACGGCGCGGGTAAGTCCACGGTGCTGCGCGCCATCTACGGCCTGGCCCGGGTCATGTCGGGGACCATCACCGTGGCCGGCGCGCCGGTCACCCATCTGCGTGCCGAGCAGAAGCTGCGGCAGGCAGGCATAGCCTATGTGCTGCAGGAGGGTTCGCTCTTCCCCGACATGACGGTCGAAGAAAACCTGCTGATGGGCGGGTACCTGATGCGGCACCCGCGAGACGCCGCGGCCGCCGCCGAGCGCATCTTCCAGCGCCATGGCGCGCTCGCGCTACGGCGCGGCCAGCGCGCCAGCGTGCTCTCCGGCGGGGAACGCAGGCTGCTGGAAATCTCGCGCGCGCTGATAATGGACCCCGCCGTGCTGCTGGTGGACGAGCCCTCGATCGGGCTGCAGCCGCGCTTTGTCGACATGGTGTTCGAACTGCTGCGCCATCTGCAGCAAGACGAGGGCAAGACCATCATCCTGGTCGAACAGAATGCCCGCAAAGGGCTAGCATTCGCCGACCTCGGCTATGTCCTGGTGGCCGGGCAGCTGGCCATGGCCGGCACCGGTGGCGAACTGGGCCGGGACCCGGAAGTCGGCCGGCTGTTTCTCGGCGCCTGAGCGACACCAGCGGTCGGGCGCCAGCTTGCAAGGAGACCAAAATGTTCAAGCATCTGCTCGTGGCGGTCGACGGTTCGACCTTGTCCGATACGGCCTATCGCAACGCCATCGCGCTGGCCCAGCCGCTGCAGGCCAGCATCACCGCCATCCAGGTCATTGCGCACTATGACGTGATGCGCCTGCAGACCGCCATGCTGAGCGAAACCCGGGAGCGCTATATGCAGGAAGCCTACCGGCAGGCCGAAGCGTACCTGGAGACGATTGCGAAGGACGCCGCTGCGGCTGGCGTGACCTGCGATACCGCCTGCGTCACCGGCGACCACATCTTCCAGGCCATCATCGACGAGGCCGAACGCCGGCAATGCGACCTGATCGTGATGGCCTCGCACGGGAGGCGCGGGGTGCAGGCACTGCTGATCGGCAGCGAAACGCACAAGGTGCTGACGCATACCAAGATTCCAGTGCTGGTCTATCGCTAGCTGTCTATCCGCTGCGCCACCGCCGCCACGCGCGCCGCATGGATGCGGTCGCGGATCTGGCCGACATCGTCACCGCAGGCGCGCGCAATGGCGCCGGCGTCGACGGCCGCCGCTGCGCCCAGCGCGGTCAGCAAGCGCGCCGCCTGGGGGTACGCGCTCGATTCGAAGCCCTT
The DNA here is from genome assembly GCF_054072015.1 of Cupriavidus sp. CP313. Taxonomy (NCBI): domain Bacteria; kingdom Pseudomonadati; phylum Pseudomonadota; class Betaproteobacteria; order Burkholderiales; family Burkholderiaceae; genus Cupriavidus; species Cupriavidus sp. CP313. Next base: position 431,587 of record NZ_JBSVZB010000002.1, read on the forward strand.
GCGTCCGCGCATGTCGGCCTCGCAGGCCTGCAGTGCTTCGGCAAAGCGGGCCGGCTTGCGCAATGCATCGCAGCGTTCGAGCAGGCGCATCACGGCCGCCGCGCCGATCTCCAGCGAGCGGTGGATATTGCCGTGCTCGCGCGCCACCACCAGTGCCAAGTCGCGGCACTCGTTGGGCACGCGCAGGCGCGCGCAAACGTCCTCCAGCAATTTCACGCTGCGCATCTCGTGGCCGGTATGGCGCGGCAGCACGTCCTCGGGCGTGGTGCCCTTGCCCAGGTCGTGCACCAGCGCGGCAAAGCGCACCGGCAGCGGCGTGCCCATCGCGGCGGCGCGGTCAATCACCATCATTACGTGCACGCCGGTATCGACCTCGGGGTGGTAGTCGGCGCGCTGCGGCACGCCCCACAGCCGGTCCAGCTCGGGCAGCAGCCGCGCCAGCGCGCCGCATTCGCGCAGCACCTCGAACATGCGCGACGGGCGCGCCTCCATCAGCCCGCGCGCCAGTTCCTGCCAGACGCGCTCGGGGACCAGGGCATCGACTTCGCCAGCGGCCACCATCTCGCGCATCAGGCGCATGGTCTCGGCGGCAACGGTGAAGTCCTGGAAGCGCGCGGCAAAGCGCGCCAGCCGCAGGATGCGCACCGGGTCTTCGGCAAAGGCGTCGGAAACATGGCGGAACAAGCGCGCGGCCAGGTCGCGCTGGCCGCCGTGCGGATCGATCACGGGACCGGCCAGGTTGCCGTCGGCATCGACGGCGCGCGCCATTGCGTTGATGGTCAGGTCGCGCCGGACCAGGTCGTCCTCAAGCGTGACATCGGGCTCGCAGTAGAAGGCAAAGCCCTTGTAGCCCATGGCGGTCTTGCGCTCGGTGCGGGCCAGCGCGTACTCCTCCTGGGTGCGCGGATGCAGGAAGACCGGGAAATCCTTGCCCACCGGGCGAAAGCCCGCGGCCTCCATCTGCGCCGGGGTCGCGCCAACGACCACGTAGTCGCGGTCCTGGCTGGGCTTGCCCAGCAATTCGTCGCGGATCGCGCCGCCGACGGCATACACCTGCATCGTTCTGGCCTCGTCATGGGCCGGCGCCGGGCAGGTGCCCAACGCCGGCGGTGTTGCTGGTCCACTGAATCACTGAAATTGTTCGGTGCCTGCCATGTCAATGATTCAGTGGACTAGTGATTGACGATTATCGCATCAGGGCGATCCGGGACCAGGCGGTACGGCTCGTCGTCGGCCAGGAAGTCGCGTTCCTCGCGTGCGCCGGCAATCCATTGCTGCATCGCGGGCAGAGCCAGCATGAAGTCGGCGTAGGCCTTGGCCGCTTCGGCGTCATCGGGCAGGTGGATGCCGTAGGTGGCAAAGCGGCTCACCACCGGCGCAAAGAACGCGTCGGCCACGGTGAAGTCGCCGAACAGGAACGGCCCGCTCGCGCCGTGCTGCTTGCGCAGCCCTTCCCAGATCGCGGCGATGCGCTCCACGTCGCGCTGCACGGCCACGTTCCAGCCGCACCCGGGCAGCACCGCAGTCACGTTCATCGGCAACTGGCTGCGCAGGTTGCCGAAGCCCGAATGCATCTCGGCGCAGACGGCGCGCGCCACCGCGCGCTGGGCGCGGTCGGCCGGCCACAAGTGCTTTTCCGGGAAGCGCTCGGCCAGGTATTCGGAGATCGCCAGCGAATCCCACACCGTGACCTCGCCATCGACCAGCGCCGGCACCTTGCCCGCGGGCGAATAGCGCGCGATCTCGGCGGCGAAGCTGCCGGTGAACAGGCGCACCTGCACTTCTTCGAAATCAATGCCGGCCTGGCGCAGCAACAGCCACGGGCGCAGCGACCAGGAGGAATAGTTCTTGTTGCCGATGACGAGCTTCATCGTGGGTCCTTGGGGGAGGAAACGGAGGGAGACGGCGCAGGCGCGGCGCCTGCGGCCTGCAGGACGGCGTGGCGGCCGCGCGCCGGACTGGTCATTCTGCCAGTGCGGCCGCCCGCGTCAAAGTGAATTGCGCTAGCAACCGATATGAAATCCGGTCACATAGGCCGCACCGGGCCGCCGGCGCGTCAGCGGTGCACGCTGGCCCGCATATGCGTCATCGCGGTATCGCGGTTGCGCCCGGCCAGCGCGTCGGTCATGACCGACTCCAGGCTGGCCGGATGCAGGTTCAGTTCGGGTGCGACCGGGTGTTCCAGCACATTGTCGAGCCGCATCGAGTCCAGGTTGTCGCGCGACAGCAGCGGTTCGCCCGGCATATGCTCCATGATGCTGGCCTGCACCCGTGCCAGCGCATCGGGCAGCGCGATCACCGGGCGCGGATGCCCGGAAGCACGGCCGGCAAAGCGCACCAGCTCTTCCAGCGTATAGACCTGCGGGCCGCCCAGCTCATAGCCGTGGCCGATCGTGGCCGGGTTCACCATGGCATTCAGGTAGGCCTGCACGACATCCTGCACGAATACCGGCTGGAAGCGCGCATGCGCGCACGCCAGCGGCACCACCGGCGCCATCTGTTGCATATGGGCGAACAGGTTCAGGAAGTGATCATCGGGGCCGAACACCACCGAGGGCCGGAAGATGGTCCAGTCCAGCCCGCTGACGCGCACGACGCGCTCGCCGTCGCCTTTGCTGCGCAGGTACATCGACGGCCCGTTGCTGTCCGCGCCCAGCGCGCTCATATGCAACAGCCGGCGCACGCCGGTGGACAGGCACGACGCCGCGATCTGCCGCACCATCTCCACATGCGCGCTGGCAAAGGCTTCGCCGTAGGGGTCGGCGCGCTCGCCGTGCAGCACGCCCACCAGGTTGACGACGATGCCATCCACGCCCAGCGAGCCGATGGCGTCGTCCAGCGCGGCATTGTCGGCCAGGCCCAGCTCCACCACTTCCACGCGCGGCAGCAGCAGCAGGTGCTGCGCGTGCTCGATATTGCGCGTGCCGACTACGATGCGGTCGGGGGCGATGGGGGAATCGGGGTTGGCGCCGGGCTCCAGCGGCGCGCCCGAGGCCGAGGCAGCCCCGGCCAGGCGCGAGACGAGGTGGCTGCCGATAAAGCCGGCGCCACCGATGACGAGGACGTTGCTGGTCTGCATGATGCCTCCGTGCCAAGAAAACTGCACGCCGCGGCACCCTGCGCCAGCCCGGGCCCGCCGGATCGTCCCGGCAGGGCCCGTCCTGCCCGCCCCCGCAGGGGCAACTTCAGGGCAGGCTGGTGGTAGTCACCGCCGACGGCGCGACCATGCCCAGGCGCGATTTCAGCGACTGCGGCCGGCCACTCATCAATGCAGCATAGTACGTGGCGTTGGAAAGCACATTCTTCACATAGCCGCGCGTTTCATTGAACGGAATGGTCTCTGCAAAGATCGCGCCTTCCACCGGCCGCGCCAGCGTGCTGCGCCAGGCCTTGGGCCGGCCCGGGCCGGCGTTGTACGCAGCCGAAGCCAGCGTCCACGAGCTGTCCAGGTCGGTCAGCACCATGCTCAGGTAGTTGGTGCCAAGCAGGATGTTGATATTGGGATCGGCCATCATCGACGGCGAAAAGTCGGCCATGCCGATCTTGCGCGCGACGTACTTGGCCGTGGCCGGCATCACCTGCATCAGGCCATGTGCGCCCGCCGACGAGCGCGCGTTCATGAGGAAGCGCGATTCCTGGCGGATCAGGCCGTACACCCACGCCATGTCCAGGCCGACATCGTCGGTGGCACGCTGCATGATGTCGCGGTACGGCATCAGGAAACGCAGCGTGAAGTCATGTTCGTTGCGGGTGCGGTCAGCGGAGTTGACGGTGCGGTCCAGCAGTTCCAGGCGGCGCGCATACTCAGCCGCGGCCAGCAGCTCGCGGTCGCTCATATTGCGCAACTCCCAGTTCCACTCGCGGTTGCCTTCGAAGCGCAGGTTCATGGCATAGAATTTCTGCGCCCGCTGAAAACCGGCGCGCGTGCGCATGGCCATGGCCTCGGCGTCGCTGACGGTGGTGCGCGCCGGCAGCGTGATGCGGTTGCCCAGCTCTTCGCTGGCCAGCTGGCCGTAGAAGTTGAACTGGCCGGCGATCTGCTGGAAGTTCTGCTGGGCCTCGGTGTCGCGGCCGTCGGTCTTGAGCGCGCGGCCATACCAGTAGATCCAGGCCGGGTCCTTGGCGCGCAGTTCGGGGCGCATCAGCTCCACCGCCTGGCGCACCTGCTTCCAGTCGCCCTGGCGCAGCGCGGCGCGCACGCGCCATTCCTGCGTGTCGTCGGAGAGCCACTGGTTGCCGCCCAGGTCCATCTGGCGGCGGTAGTAGCCAGCCGCATCGGGCAGCAGCTTCTTGGCGGCGAACTGGCCGATCACGCCCCAGGCCGCGCCCTGCTCGTCACGCGACAGCGCGCCCTGGGCCGTGCCGAGGTAGGCCACCGCCTGCAAAGGGTCGTTGCGTGCCATCTTGACGACGGTGGCGAGCGTATCGCCGTCCACGCGCTCGTCAGGCAGCAGCGCGGCGATCTTGCCGGCCAGCGTGAGGTAGTTCTGCTCCAGCGCCAGACGCGCCTGGTAGGCGACATCGCTGCGCTGGATCTGCTGGCTTTGCGCCAGGTAGCCGATCAGGTCGACACAGCCTTCGCCGTAGTACTTGGGGTCGCTCAGCACATTGCGCGCATCGGCGGCCACGTTCTGGCCCTTGAGCGCGCGCGACAGCAGCGCATAGCACTCGACCTGGGTATCGTCCTTGAGCGCAAACTGCGGGTATTCGACATCGAAATTGGCCCAGTCGCGCTTCTTGCCCAGCACCAGCAGCCAGTCATTGCGCATGCGGTCGGCAATGGCGTCGCCCTTGTAGCGCTGCAGGAACACGCGCACCTGGTCGTCGGGCGCATCGATGCGCGCCAGGCCGCTGGCGTCGAACAGCTGCGGCTTGATGCGGAAGTACTCGACATAGGACGGGACCGGGTAGTCCACCAGCGTGGCCGAGATCGCGTAGGCACGCTCCACGTCGTTCTTGCGCGCGGCTTCGCGCAGCGCGGTGAAGGCCTCGTCGGGATCGCTCGGGATCACCGCCGCCTGCGGGCGCGACACCGCCTGCGGGCGCTTCTGCGCATGGACGGGCGTGACAAGCAGTGCACATGCCAGCGCGATCCAGGCGGCCCGGCCGGCACGCTGCAGATATACTCCCTTCAGCATTCTTTGCTTCCTTGTCGATGACGGCGGCGCCGGCGCCTGGAACCTTGTGCCCAGCCGCGGTTCCGCCGTCCGTGTTTGGTTCGGACGAGGGGCATTATCCCACGCCATGTCATCCACTCCTGTCACGACTGCACCCAACCCCGCCGCCGACGACCGTCGTGCACTGCGCACGCAGCTGCTGGCGCAGCGCGCCGGCCTGCCCGCACGCGCCGAAGCCGACGCGCGCATCGCTGCCGCGCTGTCCGGATTGCTGGCCGGCCTGGCCGTGCGCTGCCTGGGTTTCTACTGGCCGATCCAGCAAGAGTTCGACGCGCGCGACGCGGTCGGCCGCTGGCTCGCCGCCATGCCTGGCCGCAGCGCCGCGCTGCCGTCGGTCAGCCGCCCGGGCGCGCCGCTGGATTTCCACCTGTGGACACCGGACACGCCCATGGCCACCGGCCACTACGGCATCCCGGTGCCGGACGGCACTGAGGCCGTGACGCCCGATGCGCTGCTCATTCCTTGTGTCGGTTTCAGCCCGGACAAGTTCCGCCTGGGCTACGGCGGTGGCTTCTACGACCGCACGCTGGCAGCCATGGCGCAGCGGCCAGTGGCGATCGGCATTGGCTATGAAACCTGCCGGGTACCGTTGCAGGCGCAGCCGCATGACATCGCCATGGACTGGATCGTCACGGAATCCGGCCCGTTCTAGCCCGGCTCGGCCTCAGCGCCCCGCACCAGCTCATCCACCAGCGCACGCATGCAGCGCCAGTGCGAGCCCTCCCAGAACACGCGCCGGCACTGGTCGCAGGTGACAAAGCTGCGATGGCGCTCGAGCACCCCCTCCGGCACGCGCCCGGCCGCGCCGGCCGCATCCAGCGCGCGCAGCGGCGTGTTGCAGTCCAGACATAGCGAAAACGGCCGTGCGCTGCGCGCCAGGTCCAGCCGCGCAAAGATTTCCCGCACCTGCAGTTGCGATTTGATCGCGCGCACATAGCAGCCGTGGGTGATGCCGCGGCGCTTGAGCAGCTCGCGGTCGCGCGTCAGCACGACGCGGCCCTGGTCGACGGCGATGCGCTCGATCTCGCTGTCTTCGAAATGGTTGTCGTAGAGGGTGTCGAAGCCGGTCATGCGCAGCAGGTGCGCCAGGCCGCCCAGGTGCGCGTCGGCGACAAAGCGCATCACCCGCAGCGGCTGCTCGCGTACCCGCAGCAGCGGGGACACGTCGAGCCGTTCGAACTTGGGATAGACCGAGACCCGGTCGCCATGGCACAGCTGCCGCTCGAACCCGGACGATTCGCCATTGACCAGGATCAGCTCGACTTCGGTATGCGGCACGCCCAGCGCCTCGATCATGTGCTTGACCGTGGCGGCGCGCGCGCAGGCGCAGGACAGGTCACGCCGGCGCTGGTCCGGCGCGAGGAAGTCGTTCAGTTCCTCGTAGAAGCGGAAGGTGGCAGTGACCATGGTGCCGAGTATGGCACTGTCGGCAGTTCGGCGCGATAGCGGGTCGTTGCCTCAGCCCGCGTTCCCCAGCCGCAGCGCCGCCTCCACCGCCAGCTTCGCCCAGGGCGTCATCGCGCCGGGCGATTCCAGCGCCGCCGGCGGCAGGCTCAGGTAGTGGCGCATGGTGACCTCGCGCTTTGCCGACTGGTAGCGGAAGGGCTCGCTGCCCTCGGCCTCGAACTTGCCGCGCGTGGCGTCATCCGCCTTCAGGTAGCAGGTGCCGCCCGACACCAGCGCAAACATCAGCCCGTCATAGAACAGGCCATGGCCGCCAAACATGCGCTTGGCGCTGACAGGGCCGATGCGCGCCGCCAGCGGCCCCATCAGCTCGAGCAGATGTTCGATGAAGGGATCGGGGCGGCGCGTGGCCATGGCGGGCTTTACAGCTTCAGGCGCTGCCAGATCGCCTTGGTGGCGCCGGCGGCATTGAGCGTGTAGAAATGCAGGCCCGGCACGCCCGCGGCGAGCAGGCGCTCGCACAGCGCGGTGACCACGTCCAGGCCGAAGGCGCGGATCGATTCGCGGTCGTCGCCGAAGCTCTCCAGCCGCTTGGCCACCCAGCGCGGCACTTCAGCCCCGCACGTCTCGGAGAAGCGCATCAGCTGCGTGTAGTTGGTGATCGGCATGATGCCCGGCACGATCGGCACCTCGAGGCCCGTCGCGCGCACGTCATCGACAAAGCGGAAGTAGGCGTCAGCGTTGTAGAAATACTGCGTGATCGCCGAGTTGGCGCCGGCCTTGACCTTGCGCACGAAGTTCTCGAGATCGTGGCGCGGCGACTTGGCCTGCGGGTGGTACTCGGGATAGGCGGCGACTTCGATGTTGAACCAGTCGCCGGTCTCGGCGCGGATGAACTCGACCAGTTCGTTGGCGTAGCGGAACTCGCCGATCTCGCCCATGCCCGAGGGCATGTCGCCGCGCAGCGCGACGATATGGCGGATGCCGCCGTCGCGGTACTGCTGCAGGATCGCGCGGATGCTCTCGCGCGACGAGCCCACGCACGACAGGTGCGGCGCGGCCTCGATGCCTTCGCGCTGGATTTCCAGCACCGCGTCCAGCGTGCCCTGCTGCGTGGTGCCGCCGGCGCCGAACGTCACCGAGATGTACTTGGGCTTGAGCGGGGCCAGCTGCGCACGCGTGTTGCGCAGTTTCTCCGTGCCCTCCGCCGTCTTGGGCGGGAAGAATTCAAAGCTGAAGTAGCGGTCTTGCATGATGGTGGCGCGCCGCGTTGGCGCGGCGCGTGAAATGGGATTCGTGACAGTGCAGCCGCTTCAGGCGTTGCGTTCGCCCAGCAGCAGGCTGGCCAGCAGCCACGAGATCACGCTGTACAGGATGGAGCCCAGCAGGGCCGCCCAGAAACCGCCGACGGTAAAGCCCGACAGCAGGTTGCCGACAAACAGGAACAGCAGCGCGTTGATGACGAAGATAAACAGCCCCAGCGTCAGCAGCGTGACCGGCAGCGTCAGGATCACCAGGATCGGACGGATCAGCGTATTGACCAGGCCCAGCACCAGCGCCGCCAGCATCGCCGAGCCGAAGCTCTTGATGTGGATCGACGAGATGAGGTACGGCAACACGAACAGCGCAACGGCGTTGATGACCCAGACGACCAATAGTCTCATGACGGCTCCTTGAATGTGGTTTCTCCCCCTCTCTCGCAAGCGGGAGGGGGAGCCCTGCCTTCCTGCGCGGATCAGTAGCGGTAGTGGTCGGCCTTGTACGGGCCTTCCTTCTTCACGCCGATGTACGCGGCCTGCTGTTCGGTCAGCTCGGTCAGTTGGGCGTTCAGCTTGCGCAGCTGCAGGCGCGCCACCTTCTCGTCCAGGTGCTTGGGCAGCGTGTAGACGCCGACCGGATACTTGCCGCTGTCGCGTTCCTGCCAGAGTTCGATCTGGGCGATGGTCTGGTTGGCGAACGAGCTGCTCATCACGTACGACGGGTGGCCGGTGGCGCAGCCCAGGTTCACCAGGCGGCCCTTGGCCAGGATGATCAGCTTCTTGCCGTCAGGGAACTTGACGTGGTCAACCTGCGGCTTGATCTCATCCCATTCGTACTTCTCGATCGAGGCGATGTCGATCTCGTTGTCGAAGTGGCCGATATTGCAGACGATGGCCTGGTCCTTCATCCTGGCCATGTGGTCATGGGTGATGACATGGTAGTTGCCGGTGCAGGTGACGAAGATATCGCCATGCTCTGCGGCGTAGTCCATGGTCACCACGCGGTAGCCTTCCATCGCGGCCTGCAGCGCGCAGATCGGGTCGATCTCGGTCACCCACACCTGCGCCGACAGCGCGCGCAGCGCCTGTGCGCTGCCCTTGCCCACGTCGCCGTAGCCGGCCACGATGGCAACCTTGCCGGCGATCATCACGTCGGTGGCGCGCTTGATGCCGTCCACCAGCGACTCACGGCAGCCGTACAGGTTGTCGAACTTGCTCTTGGTCACCGAGTCGTTGACGTTGATGGCCGGGAAGCGCAGTTCGCCCTTCTGGGCCATCTGGTACAGGCGGTGCACGCCGGTGGTGGTTTCCTCGGTCACGCCGCGGATGGCCTCCAGGTTGCGGCTGTACCAGCTCGGATTCTTGGCCAGCTTTTCCTTGATGGCGGCGAACAGGTAGGTCTCTTCCTCGCTGCCCGGCTTGGCGATGAGCGACGCGTCCTTCTCGGCGCGTGCACCCAGGTGCAGCAGCAGCGTGGCGTCGCCGCCGTCGTCCAGGATCATGTTGGGGGTGCCGCCGTCCGACCAGTCGAAGATGCGGTGCGTGAAGTCCCAGTATTCCTTCAGCGATTCGCCCTTGAAGGCGAACACCGGCGTGCCGCCGGCGGCGATCGCGGCAGCGGCGTGGTCCTGGGTCGAGTAGATGTTGCACGAGGCCCAGCGCACGTCGGCGCCCAGTGCCTTGAGCGTCTCGATCAGCACGGCGGTCTGGATGGTCATGTGCAGCGAGCCGGCGATGCGCGCGCCCTTGAGCGGCTGCGCGGCGGCGAATTCGTCGCGGATCGCCATCAGGCCGGGCATTTCGGTCTCGGCAATGGCGATTTCCTTGCGGCCCCAGCCGGCCAGCTTGATGTCGGCGACGAGGTAGTCTTGCTTCAGGTCGGTCACAGCGTTCATGTTTCACTCCCGGTGAAGAGTGGCACGCAGGTGACGAGTACGGGGGAACCTGGTAGCTGTGGCATGGCGCAAGGGCACATGCGAAGCACGCGGATAGGTCGACTCGCCTCCGTGCGGACCACGGATCAGCGAGCGCCGTTGAAGACAGTCCGAGCCTGGCGGATGGCATGGGGCGGCTGTGCCGCCGGCCGCGCGATGTGCTTCGCAGGCCTCCATCCGTTGCAACGCTCCTCGGAGTGGCGGTATTGTAGCGTGCCCGGGCGCCTTGCGCACCGGCTCCCTCCGATTCCTGCACAGATGATCCCAACGCCACCCCGCACCCTGACCATCGCCGGTTCCGACTCCGGCGGCGGCGCCGGCATCCAGGCCGACCTGAAGACCTTTTCCGCGCTGGGCTGCTTCGGCATGAGCGCCATCACCGCGATCACCGCGCAGAACACGCTGGGCGTGACCGGCGTGCACGCCATTCCCGCCGACATGGTGGCCGCGCAGATCGATGCCGTGGCCAGCGATATCGGCGTGGACGCGGCCAAGACCGGCATGCTGGGCACCGCCGCTATCGTCGAGGCCGTGGCCGCGGCGGCGGACCGGCACGGCATCCGCAAGCTGGTGGTGGACCCGGTGATGATCTCGACCTCGGGCGCGACGCTGTCCGATGACGCCACCACGCAGGCCATGGTGCGGCTGCTGTTCCCGCGCGCGCTGCTGGTCACCCCCAACCTGCCGGAAGCGTCGTACCTGCTGGGGCGCAGGATCGCGCATCGCGCCGAGATGGAACAGGCCGCCGCCGACCTGATCGCCATGGGCTGCCCCGCGGTGCTGCTCAAGGGCGGCCACCTGGAAGACGGCGCCGGCGCCGGCGGCCTGGACGACCTGCTGATGCTGGCCGACGGCAGCGTGCGCGTGTTCACGCATCCGCGCGTCGATACCCGCAACCTGCACGGCACCGGCTGCACGCTGGCCGCCGCGATTGCCGCGCAGCTGGCGCGCGGCGATGCGCTGGAGGCGGCCGTGGGCACGGCGCTGGACTATGTGGCGCAGGCCATCGCGGCGGGCGCGGGGCTGCGGCTGGGCGCCGGCAACGGGCCGCTGAACCATTTGTTCGCGCCGCGCGCGCTGGGTTGACGGACATGACGATGCTGGCCGATATCGACCTGCGCAGCGACCCGGCTGCCGCGTTCTACCTCAAGCATGAAGTCGTCGACGTGGTGTTCGCCACCGAGCCCGGCGAGCTGATCAGCCGGGAGGGACCCAACCGCTACCAACCTGGCGATGCGCTCATCACCAGCCGCGGCGGCGACCGCTGGTGCGTCTCGCGCGACCGCTTCGACCCCAAGTACGAGGCCGTGCCGCCGCTGGCGCACGGCCAGGACGGCGCCTACCGCAACAAGCCGATCCCGGTACTGGCGCGCGAGATGCACGAGGCCTTCAGCATCGCGCGCAGCGCCGGCGGCGACGTGCTGCACGGCAAGCCAGGCGACTGGCTGATGCAATACGCGCCCGGCGACTATGGCATCACCGAGCGCGCACGCTTCGAACAGGTGTACCGGCCACTGCAGGACTGAGCGGCCAGGCCGACGCCGGGGTCAGTTGCCGCCGGCGGACAGCGGCACCAGCTTGAATGCGGCCCGCGCCACGCACACCACGGTGCCGGCAGCATCCTTGACCTCGCCCTCGCAGAACGCAATGCGCGCGCCGCGGCGCAGGCAGCGCGCCTCCAGCGTCAGCTCGCCGCGCGCTGCCGCCAGGAAATGCGTGGACATATCGATCGTGATCACGCCGGTTTCCAGCGGCGCATGCGAGCGCGCGGCGCCGCTCAGGGTGAAGTCCAGCGTCGCCATCAGCGTGCCGCCATGCACATCGCCGCGGCTGTTGACCAGCGACGGGTGCGCCGGCAGCCGCGTGCGGCACAGGCCTTCCTCGATCTGCACCGGCTGCAGGCCGAAATAGCGCATCAGCGGCACGTCGATGCCGAAGTAGGGCTTTTCGGGCGTGCCGGGGGCGACGGGGATGATTTCGGGGGCGGTCTGGCTGGACATGATGGGGGATGCTGGGTGGTTGGCGGGGAATGCTGCCCAACATCATAACGGTGGGGTCCCGTTCGGTTCCCGCGGCTGGGCGAATGTCGCACAAATCCTGGCGCCGCGCGCGCCCTTCAGAGCACCTGCCGCATCGCCACCCGCTGCCGCAGCCCCGCAGCACGCTGCGCCGCCAGCGCATCGGCCAGCAGCGGACACAGCTCGTCGTCACGCAGCTGGCGAAACCCGAGCGACGCATAGAACGGCGCATTCCAGGGCAGGTGGGCAAAGGTGGTCAGGTTGAGCGAGTGCGATCCCCCCGCCCGCGCCCAGCCCTGCACCGCCCCTACCAGCGCCCGCCCGATGCCGCGGCGCCCGTGGTCGGGGTGCACATCCATTTCATCGAGATAGGCGTACTCGCGGTTGCGGCTGGCCAGTGCAAAGCCAGCGAGTTCCCCATCGCGCTCGGCCACCCACAGGCGCGCTTCGCGCTGCGCGGCGGCCAGCACCGGCTCCGGCGTGCTGACCAGGCGCAGCAGCGCCGGCAGGTCCGCGTCAGGGAAGAGCGCCGCGGCGGCCAGTTCGATATCGGCCAGGCGCGGCACCTCGTCGGCCGCTGCCAGGCGGATGTGCGCAGCAGCAGCCATGGCTGGCTCCGCGCTCAGGCAGCGGGGAACAGGCTGACCAGGCGGGCCACCGCGGCCGGCACGTCATCAGCCTCGGTCACCGCGCGCACCACGGCGGCACTGCCGACGCCGACGGCCAGCACCTCGCGCATATTGGCGGCGTTGACGCCGCCGATGCCCACCAGCGACGGGATCACCGGCTGCATCAGCTTCACATAGGCGCGGAAGCGGCCCATGCCCTGCGGCTGGGTCGGCATCACCTTGGTGGTGGTCGGGAAGATCGCGCCCAGCGCCAGGTAGCTGGGGCGGATCGCGGCCACGCGCAGCATCTCGGCATAGCCGTGGGTGGAGACACCCAGCCGCAGACCCGAAGCGCGGATCGCATCGAGGTCGGCATCATCCAGGTCTTCCTGGCCAAGGTGGATGCCGTAGATGCCGCTCCGCTCGCCACCGTTGGCGGCGCGGTAGTCGATCGCGGCCTGCCAGTGGTCGTTGACGAACAGGCGCGAAGACGAGCCCTGCATCGCCTTCGCCGCGCGTGCGATCTCGGCGCGCACCGCGGCCGGGTCGTCGGACTTGAAGCGCAGCTGCACCGTCGGCACGTTCAGCGGCGCCAGGCGCTCGATCCATTCGGCGCTCGGCACCACCACGTACAGGCCCAGCGCGGGGCACGGCGCGAACGGCGCCTCGACCTGCTCTGGCGCCACCAGGGCGGCGTGCCGCACGTGCGGGAAGCGGGCAAAGTCAGACGGCCAGTCGGCCGAGCCCGGCTCCCAGGCGCGCGCCAGGCACAGCGCGTCGTGCGCGGGAAAATGCAGCGACAGGCTGGCCAGCAGCACCGCGACAAAGGCAGGCGAATGCGGCTGGTCGGTGTCGGCGGCAACGGAGAAGACCCACGTGCCCATCGGCGAGCGCACGGTGTCGATCCACTGGCCGCCCTCGCGGTCGGTCCCGATCAGCGTGGCGCCTGCCGCGGCCACGCGCGCGATCGTGCCTGCGTCGGCTTCGCCGTCGGACAGGAGCACATCGTGGGCGCCGGGCTGCGCGGGCGCGTCGGCCAGGCGCCAGGCCTGCCACGGCTTGTCATCGACGCCAAAGATCTCGCCATAGTGTTCCAGCACCGCCTGGCGCAGCGGGCCGTCGCTGGCGGCATGCACCGCACGGCGGGTCATGCGCGCTGCTCCGTGCTGTCGGCGTGCCAGAACGGCATGCCGACCACCGGGGTGCTGGCCTGCGCCACCTCGCGCTCGGGCATCGGCCCGGCCAGGTAGGCCGTGCGGCCGGCTTCCACGGCCTGCGCAAAGGCGCGCGCCATATTGACCGGGTAGGCGGCCTGCGCCACCGCAGTATTGAGCAGCACGCCGTCGTAGCCCCACTCCAGCACCTGCGCCGCATGCGACGGCAGGCCCAGGCCGGCATCGACGATCAGCGGCGTGTCGGGCAGGCGCTCGCGCAGCACGCGCATCGCGTGCGGGTTGACTGCGCCGCGGCCGGTGCCGATCGGGGCGGCCCACGGCATCAGCGCCTGGCAGCCCACGTCGAGCAGGCGGCGGCACAGCACCAGGTCCTCGGTGCAGTACGGCAGCACCTTGAAGCCTTCCTTGATCAGGGTCTCGGCCACGGCCGGCAGGTTCAGCGTATCGGGCTGCAGCGTGTAGTCGTCGCCGATCAGTTCCAGCTTGATCCAGGGCGTTTCGAAGACCTCGCGCGCCATCATCGCGGTGGTGATCACTTCCTGCGCGGTGAAGCAGCCGGCGGTGTTGGGCAGCACCGGCACGTCCAGCGCCTTGAGCATCTGCCAGAAGGCCTGGCCGCCCTCGCCAGCGCCCACCGCGCCCTGGCGGCGCAGCGCAACGGTGATCATGGCGGGCCTGGAGGCCTGCACGGCGGCCTCCAGCGTGGCCGGCGACGGGTAGCGCGCGGTGCCCAGCAGCAGGCGCGAGCCGAACGACTCGCCATACAGCACGAACGGGTCGCGCAAGGTTTCGGAAGGTTCGAATGTCATGGGTCAGCCTCCCGTCACGGGTTGCACGAGGTCGATGCGGTCGCCGGCCGCAAGCAGGGTGTTGGCGTGGGCGCCGCGCGGCACGAACTGGCCGTTGACCGCCGCGGCAAAGGGGGGCGCGATCTGCGCCGCGCTTACCGCGTCCGCCAGCGTGGCGGAATCGGCAAGGGCGAGCGGTCGGCCGTTGAGCAGGATATCCATGTCTGTCATGCGTTAGTGCAGCAGTCCGCCGGGTGCGGCCATGGTGGTCGTGGCGGGCGCTTCGGTCACGGCCTCGATCATGCCAGGCCAGCGCAGCGCGGCCGGCACCGCATGGGCTGCGGGATCGCCCTTGAGCAGCGCGCCCACCACCGCGCACGCGGCCTCGGTCACCGCCGGCGCAATCAGAAAGCCATGCCGGTACAGCCCGTTGACGCGCACCACGCGCGAGCGCTGATCCACGCGGATCGCCGGCAGGTGGTCGGGCCGCGTCGGGCGGCGCTGTACGTTCAGCTCCAGCACGCGCGCTTCGCCGAAGGCGGGATGCAGCGAATGCGCGGCCGACAGCAGCTCCAGCGCGGAACGCACGCTCATGGGCGAATCATCCTCGCTTTCCAGCTCGGTGGCGCCAATCACGTACAGGTCGTTGGGCTTGGGCGCGATATAGATCGGGTAGCGCGGATGCAGCAGCCGTACCGGCCGGTGCAGCCTGACGTCGGGCGCATGCACGCGCACCACTTCGCCGCGCAGGCCGCGCAGCCCCGGCTGAGTGCCGCCGGGTTGCGCCGGCCAGGACGCGCGCGCGCCCAGGCCGCGGCAGTCCAGCACCACGTCGGCACGGATGCCGAGCCTGGGCAGCGATTCGGCATCGACCTCGCCGGCCTCCCAGACGCAATGCACGCCTTCGCTGACCGCGCACGACAACAGCGCGCGCAGCGCGCCACGGTTGTCGAGCTGGCCTTCGCCGGCCAGCAGCAGTCCCTGCGGGAAGCGGCCCGCCAGCGCGGGCTCGACTTCGCCCACGCCCTTGCCGTCCAGCGCGCGCAGCCGCTGCGACACCAGTTCGGGCGGCGCCACCGCGCGCACGCGGCTGGTGAACAGCGACATCTCGGCGCGGTCGCGCGCATGCCAGACCACCAGCGTGCCGTCCTCCTGGAAGAAGACCGGCTCAGGCAATTCGGCCAGCCACGCGCGCCACAGGTCGACGCTGGCGATGCCCAGGTCGACGATGCGGCGCTCGGCAATGGCCGATTCCGCCAGCGGCGCCAGCATGGCCGCGGCCACATAGGCGGCCGAGCCCGCGCCGTCCGGGCCGGCCCGCTCCACCAGCGCCACGCGGGCGCCGCTGCGGACCAGTTGCCAGGCGGCCAGGCGGCCGGCAAGACCGGCCCCGAGGATGGCGACGTCAAACGACTGCACTGCTGTCATGAGGGGTGTTGTGCCGGACGCGCCATGCGGCCGCGTCCGGCCTCCTTGTTGTCGGTGCCGCCGCGCGAGGCGCTGCGCGGCGGCGAAACACGAGCGGGCATGGGTGCGAAGCCGTGCCCGTACTGCCTGTCACTGCATCACGAGTAGATCTTGCTGCCCTTCTTCAGGAACTCGACCGACTTCTCTTCCATGCCCTGCTTCGCTTCCTTGGGCAACGAGGCCGCGTAGTCGCGCACTTCCTGCGTGATCTTCATCGAGCAGAACTTCGGCCCGCACATCGAGCAGAAGTGGGCGATCTTGGCGCCTTCGGCCGGCAGCGTGGCGTCGTGGTACGAACGCGCGCGTTCCGGATCGAGGCCGAGGTTGAACTGGTCTTCCCAGCGGAACTCGAAGCGTGCCTTGGACAGCGCGTTGTCGCGCAGCTGCGCGCCCGGCCAGCCCTTGGCAAGGTCGGCAGCATGGGCCGCGATCTTGTAGGTGATGATGCCTTCGCGCACGTCTTCCTTGTCCGGCAGGCCCAGGTGTTCCTTGGGCGTGACGTAGCACAGCATGGCGGTGCCCATCCAGCCGATATTGGCCGCACCGATGCCGCTGGTGATGTGGTCGTAGCCGGGGGCGATGTCCGTCACCAGCGGTCCGAGCGTGTAGAACGGCGCTTCATAGCAGTGCTTCAGCTCTTCATCCATATTGGCCTGGATGCGCTGCAGCGGCACGTGGCCCGGGCCTTCGATCATCACCTGCACATCGTGCTCCCACGCCTTGGCGGTCAGCTCGCCCAGCGTGCGCAGCTCGCCGAACTGGGCGTCGTCGTTGGAGTCAGCGATGCAGCCCGGACGCAGGCCGTCGCCGAGGCTGAACGACACGTCATAGGCCTTCATGATTTCGCAGATCTCGTCGAAGCGCGTGTACA
This sequence comes from Cupriavidus sp. CP313, assembly GCF_054072015.1. Lineage (NCBI taxonomy): Bacteria > Pseudomonadati > Pseudomonadota > Betaproteobacteria > Burkholderiales > Burkholderiaceae > Cupriavidus > Cupriavidus sp. CP313. The sequence continues at coordinate 448,288 of NZ_JBSVZB010000002.1, forward strand.
GGAAGTTTTCCTTGTGGTGCGCCAGGCACCACTTGGCCATGATCGAACCACCGCGCGAGACGATGCCCGTGACGCGGTCGGCCGTCATCGGCACGTAGCGCAGCAGCACGCCGGCGTGGATGGTGAAATAGTCCACGCCCTGCTCGGCCTGCTCGATCAGCGTGTCGCGGAACATCTCCCAGGTCAGGTCCTCGGCAATGCCGCCGGTCTTGTCCAGCGCCTGGTAGATCGGCACCGTGCCGATCGGCACCGGCGAGTTGCGCAGGATCCATTCGCGCGTCTCGTGGATGTGCTTGCCGGTGGACAGGTCCATGATGGTGTCGGCGCCCCAGCGGATCGACCACACCATCTTTTCCACTTCCTCGGCCAGCGACGAGGTCACCGCCGAGTTGCCCAGGTTGCCGTTGATCTTGACGCGGAAATTGCGCCCGATCGCCATCGGCTCCAGCTCGGTGTGGTTGATGTTGGCGGGAATGATCGCGCGGCCCGAGGCGATTTCCTGGCGCACGAATTCCGGCGTGATGTCTTCCGGACGCAGCGGCAGGCCGGCGCCCAGCGCGTTGCCGGGGTGCTGGCGCAGCAGCGCCTTGTATTCGGGCTTGTCGTACAGCGCCTGCAGGTTCAGCGATTCGCGCAGCGCCACATACTCCATTTCCGGCGTGATGATGCCCTTGCGCGCGTAGTGCATCTGCGACACGTTGGCGCCGGCCTTGGCGCGGCGCGGATTGGTCAGCTGGGCAAAGCGCAGGTGCGCGGTGGCGGGGTCGTTGGCGCGGTCGCGGCCGTATTCCGACGACAGGCCCTTGAGCACTTCGGTATCGCCGCGCTCATCGATCCACTTGGCGCGCAGCGCCGGCAGGCCGGCCTTCAGGTCGATATGCACGTCCGGGTCGCTGTACGGGCCCGAGGTGTCGTACACCGGGATCGGCGGATTGGACATCTCGCCCTTGTCGGTGCGCGTCGACGTTTGCAGGATGGTGCGCAGCGGCACGCGGATATCCGGGCGGCTGCCGGTCAGGTAGGTCTTGCTGGAAGCCGGATAGGCGAATTTCTGGTCGAGATCGCTTTCGAGCGATTCGAAGGATGCAGCGGGGGCAGTACGGGCCATGGGTGTCGTCCTCTCTCTTGCGGGGGTGGACGAAACCAGGAGCCCTGTGAGCGCTGCCTTGGAGGCCGTGGGGCCTGGGGCGGCGAGTCCCGGAGGGACTAGAGACTTGGTCTTGTGAAACTTCCCACGCCGGTACTAACCGGATCGGGTTCGAAGGGACTCTCTCAGCCGCACGGCCCATCCGTACGGCACCCCTGTTTCATCCAACGGGGTGAATTTAAGCACAAGCCCCCGGCGGGCGCTAGTGCCAATTCACCTACATTTGTGGTGCCACAGCTGTGCGCACAGGTATCAAATGACGCATGCTGCAGCGCACGAATCCCACGCAAGGGCATGGCAATGCACTCAAACGCGCGTCACGTGCTCTACCATGCAAGCAGGACGCGTCCACCTTCCATGCCGCCATGACTGAAGCTGCCACCCACCGCGTATTCAACCAGGTGCCCGATCTCGCGCACTACAACCTGTTTGCCACCGACCCGTCACTGCGCGGCGCCCTGGATCGGCTGGGAGGCGGCTGGCATGCCGCCGCGCTGGGCCAGTTCGGCGCGCGCCTGGGCGAGCCGGAAGTCCAGCAATGGGCAGCCGATGCCAACCACCACACGCCCGAGCTGCACACGCACAGCCGCACCGGCGAGCGCATTGATGCCGTGGATTTCCACCCGAGCTGGCACGCGCTGCTGGGCTTGCTGCGCAGCCAGCAGCTGCAGGCCCTGCCCTTCGCCCAGCCGCGCGCGGGTGCATGGGTGGCGCGCACCGCCGGCTACTTCCTGCAGGCGCAGGTGGAATCCGGCTCGCTGTGCCCGCCCACCATGACCTTCGCCAGCATCCCGGTGCTGCGCAAGGAAACCGCACTGTTTGCCGAGCTGGAGCCGCGGCTCTATGCGACCGAACACGATGCGCGCGACCTGCCGTGGCGCAGCAAGAGCGCGATCATGATCGGCATGGGCATGACCGAGAAGCAGGGCGGCTCGGACGTGCGCGCCAACACTACCGTGGCGCGCGCGGTGCGCGGCGAGGGCCGCGGCGCGGAATACGCGCTGACCGGGCACAAGTGGTTCTTCTCCGCGCCGATGTGCGATGCGCACCTGGTGGTCGCGCGCATGGGCGCCGAAGACGGCCCGCTGTCGTGCTTCTTCGTGCCGCGCTTTCGCGACGACGGCAGCAAGAACGCGGTGCTGATCCAGCGGCTCAAGGACAAGCTCGGCAACCGCTCCAATTCCAGCAGCGAGGTGGAGTTCCGCGACGCCACCGGCATCCTGATCGGAGAGGAAGGCCGCGGCATCCCGACCATCATCGAGATGGCCACGAGCACGCGGCTGGACTGCGTGATCGGCAGCGCCGCGATCCTGCGCGCGGCCTTTGTGCAGGCGCTGCACCATGCGCGCCACCGCAGCGCCTTCGGGCGCCTGCTGGCCGACCAGCCGCTGATGCGCAATGTGCTGGCCGACCTGGCGCTGGAATCCGAAGCGGCCACGCTGCTGATGATGGAGCTGGGCCACGCCTTCGAGCACGCTGACGATGATCCGCTCGCGGCGGCATGGAAGCGCGTGGTCACCCCCGCGGCCAAGTTCTGGGTCTGCAAGCGCACGCTGGAAGCCACCGGCGAAGCCATGGAAGTCTGGGGCGGCAACGGCTACGTGGAAGAAGGCCCGATGGCGCGGCTGTACCGCGAGGCGCCGGTCAACTCGATCTGGGAAGGCTCGGGCAACATCATGTGCCTGGACGTGCTGCGCGCGATCCAGCGCAATCCCGACGATGCCGCATGCTTGCTGCAGGACCTGTCGCGCCGCGCCGGCGGCCATCCTGCGGTGCGCGCGGAACTGGCGTCGCTGCAGGCCATGCTGCGCGAGCCCCCCGAGCTGCTGGAAGCCAACGCGCGCCGCTTTGCGCAGGGACTGGTGCTGACCACGCAGGCCGCGCTGATGCTGGCGCATGCCGATACCGAGAATGCCGAGCTGTTCGTCGCCAGCCGGCTGGGACGGCAGCACGGGCGCGTGTTCGGCACGCTGGATGCGGATGCCGACGCGCTCAAGCGGGTGTTCTCGCGCGGCTTCGAAGGCTAACGATTCAAGCCTCCATCGATTCCAGCACCCGCAGCATCACCCGCGGCGCATAGCGGATCAGGTCATGCGCGCGCTCGCCGATCATGATGGCGGGCGCATTGATGTTGCCGCCGACCAGGGTCGGCATCACCGACGCATCGACCACGCGCAAGCCCTCGACGCCGCGCACGCGCAATTGCGGGTCCACCACCGCCATCGCATCCATGCCCATGCGGCAGGTGCCCACCGGGTGATAGATGGTGTCGGCATGCTCGCGGATCATCTCGCGCACGGCAGCGTCGTCGCTGCCATCGGCACGCAGGCCGGCGGAATAAAGTTCGCGCCCGCCGAAGCCGGCCAGCTGCGGCTGCGCAAAGATGCTGCGCACGATGCGCACGCCGGCCACCATGTCGTCCAGGTCGCGCGCATCGCTCAGGTATTGCGGGTCGATCAGCGGCGCGCGCCGGATATCGTGCGAGGCCAGCCGCACCTCGCCGCGGCTGCGCGGGCGCAGCACGCAGACATGGCAGGAATAGCCGTGGCCGAAGTTCAGCCGGCGCATGTGGTCATCCGCCATGCCGACCACGAAATGCAGCTGCAGGTCGGGCTCGGGCAGATCCGGGCGGCTGCGCAGGAAGCCGCCTGCCTCGGCGAAGTTGCTTGACATCATGCCGGTGCGCTCGCGCCGGTAGCGCAGCATTTCAGACACCAGCCGCGCCAGGCCGCCGAATGACACGCCGAACAATTCAGGCACGGCCACGCGCTTGTGCAGCACGATGTCCAGGTGGTCCTGCAGGTTGGCGCCCACGCCGGGCAGGTCATGCACGACGGCGATGCCATGTTCGCGCAACTGCGCGGCGGGGCCGACGCCCGACACCATCAGCAGCTGCGGCGAGCCGAATGTGCCCGCGCACACGATCACGTCGCGGCGCGCGCGCAGCAGTTGCCGGCGGCCCTCGCGCACCACCTGCACCCCGGCCGCATGGCGGCCTTCGAAAACAATGCGCAGCGCCTGCGTATCGGTCAGCACCTGCAGGTGCGCGCGGCCGCCGTTGCAGGCCCGGTCGCGCTTGTTGCCACCGTGCAGGTAGGCACGCGCCGCGTTCCAGCGCTCGCCCGCGTGCTGCGTGACCTGGTACCAGCCCACGCCCTCCTGCTCTTCGCCGTTGAAATCGTCGTTGCGCGGGAAGCCCGCCTGCTGCGCAGCCTCGATGAAGCGTTCGGCAAAGGGGTTGGGGGTGCGCAGGTCGCTGACGTGCAACGGGCCGTTGCCGCCGTGCAGCGGGTCGTCGTCGCTGCCGGCCAGGCGTTCATTGCACTCGGCGCGGCGGAAGTACGGCAGCACGTCGTCCCACGACCAGCCGTCGCAGCCGGCGGCGGCCCACGCGTCATAGTCGGCGGCACGGCCGCGCGTGTAGATCATGGCGTTGATCGAGGAACTGCCGCCCAGCCCACGCCCGCGCGGCTGGTAGCCGCGGCGGCCGTTCAGGCCTGGCTGCGGCACGGTTTCATAGCCGTAGTTGCGTGCCCCCGCGCGCGGCAGCAGCGCGGCAAGCGCCGCGGGTGTGCGTACCAGCACATGGTGATCGTGGTGCCCGGCCTCGACCAGGGCAATGGTGTCGTCGCCGCTGTCGGCAAGCCGCCCCGCCAGCGCACAGCCCGCCGAGCCCGCGCCGACGATGACGTAGTCAAAGGTGGTTTCCATCTGTCTCCCCGCGAGTCCGCAGGCGGCGCGCGTGCGTGAGCCGGGCCGCGCCAGTGCGTGCGCGCCCTGTCCGTCCAGCGGATGGCAAGCTGTGAGATTCAGTGTAGGCGCTAGCCCGGACTGTGGAGAAGCCCTGTGGCGCGAGCCGCCGGCGCTGCGCAGACGGGCGTTTGAATTGCCCTTCTGGTAGGAAACTTCCATTGCCATGGCTGGCACGCTACCTTATCGTGCGCGGGAACACGCGGACCGCTGCACCGCCACCCGCCGCGATCCGCGTCCACTTTCCCCACACGTCCCTTGCCCAGGAGCGCAGCAATGCGAGAAGTCCCCGACCTGTCGTCCGTCTTTGGCGCCATGCACGCCGCGTCACGGCGCGACCAGCTGCCCGCCTGGCCCGTGCGCGCCGACCGCCTGCGGCGCCTGCGCCGGCTGGTGACAGAGAACGAGGCTGCCATTGCCGCCGCCATCCACGCGGACTTCACCAACCGGCCGCGGCAGGAAACCGCGCTGCTGGAGGTATTCCCGAGCCTGGGCGGCATCGACGACGCGCTGCGCCACGGCAAGCGCTGGATGCGCGTGCGCCGCGCCCCCACCGGCTTCTGGTTCCGCCCGGGCCGCTCGCGGCTGGTGCCGCAGCCGCTGGGGGTAGTGGGCATCGTGGTGCCCTGGAACTATCCGCTGTACCTGACGGTGGGGCCGCTGGCCGGCGCGCTGGCGGCGGGCAACCGCGCCATGGTGAAGCTGTCGGAATACACGCCGCGCTTTGCGGCCTTGTTCGCGCAACTGGTGCCGCAGCACTTTGCGCCGGACGAGATCGTGGTGGTCAACGGCGATGCCGAGGTGGCGAGCGCCTTTACCGCGCTGCCCTTCGACCACCTGCTGTTCACCGGCTCGACCGCGGTCGGCCACCATGTGATGCGCGCGGCGGCCGCCAACCTGACGCCGGTGACGCTGGAACTCGGCGGCAAATCGCCGGCGATTATCGGCGCCGGCGCCGACCTGCCGCGTGCGGTGGAGCGCATCCTGGTGGGCAAGCTGATGAACGCGGGCCAGACCTGCATCGCGCCAGACTACGTGCTGGTGCCGGAAGACTTGCGCGGGCAACTGGTGGAAGCGGCACGCCAGTGCGTGGGCCGGCTCTATCCGGACCTGGCGCGCAACGGGGACTACACCAGCATCATCAGCCCGCGCCACTTCGCGCGCCTGGCGGCGCTGGTGGATGAAGCCGCGGCGCAAGGCGCCACCGTGGTGCCGCTGTCCGATGCGCAGCCGGACGCGCAGGCGCGGCGCCTGCCGCCGGTGCTGCTGCTGGATGTGCCCGAAGGCGTCACGGCGATGCGCGAGGAGATCTTCGGGCCGGTGCTGCCCGTGGTGACGTACCGCACCCTGGACGAGGCGGTGGACTACATCAATGCGCGCCCGCGCCCGCTGGCGTTGTACCTGTTCGAGCGCAACCGCGGCGCCATCGGCCATGTGATGAACCAGACCGTTGCCGGCGGTGTCACCGTCAACGACACGCTTTTCCATATCGCCCAGGACGGCCTGCCCTTCGGCGGGGTCGGCGCCAGCGGCATGGGCGCCTATCATGGGCAGGCGGGCTTCGACACCTTCTCCAAGGTGAAGCCGGTGTTCCACCAGGCCGGCCTGAACGGCGCCGGCCTGCTCAAGCCGCCTTACGGCAAGACCTTCGAAACCATGTTGCGCCTGCTTTTGCGTTGATCAGGACACCAGCATCGGCCGCCCAAGCATGCGCGACAGCACCGCCTCGGGCGAGTGGGTGTGGTCGGAAATCGCCTGCGGCGCCAGGTAGATGGTCTGCTCCATCATCGCCCGTCCGCGCATGGCCGCGTGCAGCAGCTGGTCGCTGAAGACGATCCAGGTGGAACCCGGCGGGAAGTGGAATTCCTGCTGCGGCACCTTGGCCTGGTAATCCAGGTCGGCCTTGGCCAGGTCATGCAGCTGCAGCATGCGGTGGTCGTATTCCGAGCGCTTGCGCTTGGTGATATGCAGCAGCTTCATCAGCGCCGCCTGCCCCGGCCACATGCCATGGGTCCTGGGCACGAACTTTTGCGCAAAATCGCCGAACGGCTCGCCCACGCGCCACACGCGCGCCGCGGCCGGGTCGATATTGTGGAACACGCGCAACAGGCGCTTGCCCAGCATCGGGTTGGACGGGAACGAGTCCACGTGCAGGCGGGTGTCGTCCTTGCGCCAGCTGACCGGGCGCCCGGCGATCTCGCTGGGCCGCAGCGAGGTGCCGGCGCGCGTCATGTGCGGGATGTATTCCGGGAACAGCGTGCGCACCAGCAATTCGCTGTTGTCGGCGTAGCGGCGGATCAGCGTGTACAGGCCCGCCAGGTCCTGCGGGCTGCCCTGGGCACCGCGCACCGCGGTGTCGTCGGCGCGCAGGTTGATGTTCTTGGACTTGCCGTCGGAATAGCGGCTGTCCAGGAAGCGCTCTTCGCCCGGCTGGAAACGGAAATTCAGGTTCGGGAAGTACAGCACGGCGCCCTGCTCCAGCTCGCGGCGCAGGGTGGCGCGTTCCTCGGCCGTGACCTGCGGCGCCCAGTCGGTATACGGCTGCGGGCGGATCAGGTTGAGCTGGCCGGCGGCGGCGGGCGGCTGGGTTGAAGTCGAGGGGGCAAGGGCAGGCGCTTCGGACATGGCATCCTCTGGAAACGGTCACCAGTGTTTGGGGTCGGCCGCCGGCGTGGCGGCTGGGGATGGCGGGATTTTACTCCCTGCCGCCAGCCGTGGCGCCGGCGTCACGCGGCGACTGGACCAGGATCAAGCCCGCGTAAAAAAACCCCGCGGGCCCTTGCGGGCCGGCGGGGCTTGCCGTCAGTGCTGCTGGCGCGGGTGGCGCTTACAGGCCGGCCGCGGCGCGCAGGGCAGCCGCCTTGTCGGTGGCTTCCCACGAGAATTCCGGCTCTTCGCGGCCGAAGTGGCCGTAGGCGGCGGTCTTCTCGTAGATCGGACGCAGCAGGTCCAGCATCTGCACGATGCCCTTCGGGCGCAGGTCGAAATGCTCCTGCACCAGTTCGGCGATCTTGGCGTCGGGGATCTTGCCGGTGCCTTCGGTGTAGACCGTGACGTTGATCGGGCGGGCCACGCCGATGGCATAGCTGACCTGCACCTGGCACTGGCGCGCCAGGCCCGAGGCCACCACGTTCTTGGCGACGTAGCGCGCGGCGTAGGCGGCCGAGCGGTCGACCTTGGACGGGTCCTTGCCCGAGAACGCGCCGCCACCGTGGGGCGAGGCGCCGCCGTAGGTATCGACGATGATCTTGCGCCCGGTCAGGCCGCAGTCGCCCTGCGGGCCGCCGATCACGAAGCGCCCGGTCGGGTTCACCAGGTACTTGGTTTCCTTGAGCATCTCGGCCGGCAGCACCGCCTTGATGATGTCCTCGATCACGGCTTCGCGGATCTGGGCTTGGGCGATGTCGGGCGAATGCTGGGTCGACAGCACCACGGTGTCAACACTGTGCGGCTTGCCGTCGACATAACGCACCGTGACCTGCGACTTGGCGTCCGGGCGCAGCCAGGGCAGGCGGCCGTCGCGGCGCAGCTGCGACTGGCGCTCGACCAGGCGGTGGGCGTAGTAGATCGGGAACGGCATCAGTTCCGGGGTCTCGTCGCAGGCATAGCCGAACATCAGGCCCTGGTCGCCGGCACCCTGGTTCAGGTAGTCGTCGGAGGCGCGGTCCACGCCCTGGGCGATGTCGGGCGACTGCTTGTCATAGGCCACCAGCACGGCGCAGCCCTTGTAGTCGATGCCGTACTCGGTGTTGTCGTAACCGATGCGCTTGATGGTGTCGCGTGCGATCTGGATGTAATCGACGTTGGCGGTCGTGGTGATTTCCCCTGCCAGCACCACCAGGCCGGTGTTGCAAAGCGTCTCGGCAGCCACACGCGCGTACTTGTCCTGAGCCAGAATGGCGTCGAGGACGGCGTCGGAAATCTGGTCGGCGACCTTGTCGGGATGGCCTTCGGAAACAGATTCCGAAGTAAAAAGGAAGTCGTTTGCCACGAACTTATTCTCCAGGTTGGCTATTGCGTGCCAGCCCGTGCGGTTCATGGCGGCGACGCTTTAGCGGTATTTCAGGCAGCCCGGTCAGAGCCGCATCGCCCCGCAAGTTGTCAGTTAACTCGGCGATACACGCTATTATACGCGCCTGCCGGGCTCGTTGCAGCGCGCCAGGGGCGCCGGCGCAACACCAGCGCCGCCTTGGCGCGCGCTGGCCGTGCGCCTTGCCGGATGTCGGCACGCTGCGCGCGGATCTGAATACCGCCATCGAAAAAAACGCCTGTTGGCCCGCCCGTTTTCCGGCACGGACGCGCGACAGGCTCGCTTTTCGCGCCTGATGACCTTTATTTTCTGGCTGATCTCCCGTTTTCCGCTCCGCCTGCTTCAAGCCGTGGGTGGTGTGCTTGGGCTAATCGCGGCGAGACTGCCCGGCCGCTATAGCCAGCGCCTGAGGGAAAACTTCCGCCTCGCGTTTCCGGATGCGACCGACGCGATGATCGACGAAGCCGGCCGCTCGGCCGGGCGCATGATCATCGAGATGCCTTACTTCTGGAGCCGCAGCAAGATCGGCGCGAAGCTGCATGGCTTCGACGACGACATGTGGCCGGCCCTGGGGACGCTGCAAGCGCGCGGCAAGGGGCTCATCATCCTGACGCCGCACCTGGGCTGCTTTGAAGTGCTGCCTCAGTCCCATGCCTTGCTGCGCCCGGTCACCGCCCTGTTCAAGCCGCCGCACCAACCGTGGCTGCGCGACTGGATCGAGAAAATGCGTACGCGCCCCAATATGCATATGGCGCCGGCCACGCCACGCGGCGTGCGCATGCTGGTCAAGGCGCTCAAGCGCGGCCAGGCGGTGGGCATCCTGCCGGACCAGGTCCCGACCGGCGGTGAAGGCAACTGGGCGCCGTTCTTTGGCAAGCCGGCCTACACCATGGCGCTGGTGCACCGGCTGCAGCAACTGACGCAGGCGCCGGTGGTGGTGGTGTTTGCCGAGCGGCTGCCGCGCGGCGCGGGCTATCGCGGCCACTACCGGGTGATCGACGGCGGCGGCATGCTGCCCGAGGATGCCGCCGAGGCCGCCGGCGTGATCAACCGCCATATCGAACAACTGGTGGCCATGGCGCCCACGCAGTACCTGTGGGGCTACCACCGCTACAAGCATCCGGCCGGCGCCGAGCTGCCGCCTGACTATACCGCCAGCACCGCGACCAAGACGACCACTGATCCTTCCCTTTCATGAGCCGCGTGTTCACCTGGCTCGGCATCGGACTGCTGACGGTGCTGGGCAAGCTGCCATATCCGTTTGTTGCCCGCTTCGGCGAAGGGCTCGGCAGCCTGCTCTACCTGGTCCCCAGCGAACGCCGCCGCGTGGTGCGGGCAAACCTGCGCCTGTGCTTCCCTGACAAGACCGAGGCCGAGATCGACGAAATGTCGCGCCAGAGCTTCCGCATCCTGTTCCGCAGCTTTGCCGAGCGCGGCATCTTCTGGACCGGCAACGAAGCGCAGATGCGCCGCTGGGTGCAGATCGACGACCAGGCCGACCTGGTGGCGCTGGATGGCACCCCGCATATCCTGGTGACGCTGCACCTGTCGGGCGTGGAAGCCGGCGCGATCCGGCTCAGCATCCACCTGCGCGAGCAACTCGGCCGCTCCGGCGCATCGCTCTATACCAGGCAGAAGAACGACCTGTTCGACCACTTCCTGAAGCACGCGCGCGGGCGCTTCGGCGCCAACATGATCTCGCGCAACGACAGCGCGCGCGACATCCTGCGCTGCCTGAAGAAGGGCGAGGCGCTGCAGCTGATCGCCGACATGGATTTCGGCGAGCGCGACTCCGAGTTCGTGCCGTTCTTCGGCGTGCAGGCGCTGACACTGACCTCGGTGTCGCGGCTGGCACGCCTGACCGGGGCCAGGGTGGTGCCGATCTACACCGAGATGCTGCCTGACTACCAGGGCTATGTGCTGCGCATCCTGCCGCCCTGGGAAGACTACCCCGGCGCAAGCGTCACCGACGACACGCGCCGCATGAATGCCTTCTTCGAGGCCTGCATCCGCCCGCGCGTGCCGGAGTACTACTGGGTGCACAAGCGCTTCAAGCACCGCCTGCCGGGCGAGCCCGAGATCTACTGAGCGCGCCGGCATATCCGGCGCCGCGCAGCTACAATCCCCACCATGAAACTCCAGTTCACCAAGATGCACGGCGCCGGCAACGACTTTGTCGTGCTCGACGGCATCCACCAGCAGATCGACCTGACCCCGGCGCAATGGCGCGCGCTGGCCAGCCGGCATTTCGGCGTGGGCGCGGACCAGATCCTGATCGTTGAAAAGCCGTCCCGGCCCGATGTCGACTTCCGCTACCGCATCGTCAATGCCGATGGCAGCGAGGTGGAGCACTGCGGCAACGGCGCGCGCTGCTTTGTGCGCTTTGTCACTGACAAGGGCATGACCGACAAGCGCTCGGTGCGCGTGGAGGTGATGAACGGCGTCATTACCCTGACGCTGCAGGACGACGGCCAGGTCACGGTGGACATGGGTGCGCCCGAGCTGGAACCGGCGCGCGTGCCGTTCCGTGCCGAAGGCCTGCCCACCCGCGCGGAAGGCGCGGACACGCAGTACGGCCTGGAGGTCAACGGCCGCACCGAATGGATCTCGGCGGTATCGATGGGCAATCCGCACGCGGTGCAGGTGGTGGACGACGTGGAGAACTTCCCGGTGCTGCAGGACGGCCCGGTGGTTGAACACCATGCCGCCTTCCCCAACCGCGTCAATGCCGGCTTCATGCAGGTGCAGGACCGCAATACCATCCGGCTGCGTGTCTACGAACGCGGTGCCGGCGAAACCCTGGCCTGCGGCACCGGCGCCTGCGCGGCCGTGGTGGCCGGCATCCGGCGCGGCCTGCTGGACTCGCCGGTGCGGGTGCATACCCACGGCGGCGAACTGACCATTGCCTGGGACGGCGGTGCGGAACCGGTGCGCATGACCGGCCCGGCCACCACCGTGTTTGAAGGCAGCATTGACCTGGCAGCCCTGCCGGCCTGACCATAGGGGCTGTGCGCCCCTTTCCACACGCCCCGCATTCCTTGCCGCGGAGCCCCGGCGGGGGCGCCCATTCCCTTGATCTTGCTGGTCAGACCGATGGAGCGCCCATGCCGCTGGACGATTTCCGCATCACCTCGGGCAAGCGTCTTCGCCTTGCCGACTTCGACCCGGGCAGCAAGCCGCTGTCGTGCGGCAAGAAAGACGAAGACCTTGCCCGCATCATCGAGCTGAGCAACGCCCTCGACGCGCAGCAGGACATCTTCTACGCCGAGCACCGGCGCAAGCTGCTGGTCGTGCTGCAGGGCATGGATACCAGCGGCAAGGACGGCACCGTGCGCGGCGTGTTCCGCAGCTTCGATCCGCTGGGCATCCGCGTGGTGGGCTTCAAGTCCCCGTCGCCGGAGGAACTGGCGCGCGACTACCTGTGGCGCATCCACCTGCAGGTACCGAAGACGGGCGAGATCGTGGTCTTCAACCGCAGCCATTATGAAGACGTGCTGATCACGCGCGTGCACGACTGGATCGATACCGCCGAGTGCGAGCGGCGCTTCCGCCAGATCCGGGACTTCGAGTCGATGCTGACCGAGACCGGCACCACCATCGTCAAGTGCTTCCTGCATATTTCCCGCGACGAGCAGAAGGCACGGCTCGAAGCGCGCCTGGCGGACCCGGAGAAACACTGGAAGTTCGACACCAACGACCTGGCCGAGCGCAAGCACTGGAAGGCCTACATGGACGCCTACGAGGCTGCCATCATGGCGACCAGCACGCCCGAATGCCCGTGGTACGTGGTGCCGGCCGACTCCAAGACGCACCGCAACCTGATGGTGGCGGAGATCCTGACCAAGGTCTTCGAGGACCTCAAGCCGGCCTACCCGCCGGCCCGGCCGGAACTGGCCAGGATCAAGGTCGACTGAGCCGCCCGGCCGCCTCAGCCACCGTTGCCGCGGTGCACGTCGTGCGTGACGAAGGGGTGCTCGCGGCTGGGCATCGCCAGCCATTGCGGATGGCGCAGGGTCTGGCGGATATCTTCCAGGCCGCTGGTCCAGTGCTCGTGCATGGTGAGCGAGCCGAACTGGTAGTCCTTGGCCATGTTCTCGAACGACTTGTCGCGGTAGATCAGCTGGATCACGTTGCGCCGGGCATCGCAAGCCTGTTCCGCGGCGCGCCGGTACGATGCGTTGTCGCGCTTTGACGCGGGCACCAGCGCCATCACTTCATTGAGCATGCGGCGCATGTTCTGCTGCTCGCGCATGTAGTCGGTAATGGCGCGCGTGCGGCTGGAATAGCGGATCTCCTTCTCGCGCTCGGCCACATCGACCAGGTCGTGCGGCAGCTTGCCGCGCGCGCTCCACAGGTCGACCTGGAAGATCAGCGCGTCGCGCCGCGGCTGCGCGGTCAGCACCTCGGCCAGCGGCGTGTTCGACACCAGCCCGCCGTCCCAGTAGTACTCGCCATCGATCTCCACTGCCGGAAAGCCCGGCGGCAGCGCGCCCGAGGCCATGAAATGCTCGGGGCAGAGCTGGTCGCGGGTATTGTCGAAGTAGGCGAAATTGCCGGTTCGCACATTGACCGCCCCCACCGAGACGCGCATCAGGTCGGGGCGGTGGTTGATCAGGTCGAAGTCGGCAAAGCGCTCGAGCGTCGCCTTCAGCGGCGTGGTGTCGTAGAAGCTGGCACGGCTCGGGTCCGAGTAGCGCGACATCAGCTCCGGCCAGCTGCGCGGCTGGAAGAAGCCGCGCTGGCCTTCGAGCATCGCGCGTGTCGCATGCAGGCCGTCGAACCAGATCCGCATCGGCTCGGGCCAGCCTTCGGCATGGTCGGCGAACCAGGTGTGTGACGGGCTAGGCAGCCACGGCTGCGCGCAGATGTACTCCCAGAAGGCGCGCAGCTGTTCCACGCGGCGCTGGGGCGGATTGCCGGCGATGATGGCAGCGTTGAGCGCACCGATGGAGATGCCGGCAACCCAGTTCGGGTAGATCCCGCCCTCGGCAAGGCCCTGGTACACGCCGGCCTGGTAGGCCCCGAGCGCGCCGCCGCCCTGCAGCACCAGCGCGCGCACGGCATAGGCCTCGTGCGCCGGCCGGTCCGGGGCCTTGGCAGCCTGGCGCACCGGCTTGCGCGGCAGCACCTGCGCGCCGCGCTCGGCCAGCGAGTCGCCATTGCCGGCCGATTCCGCCGTTGTGGTTGGCGTTGCCGCCTGCCGCCCTGCCCGTTCCTGCCGCTCTTTTGCCGCCACGCCGCGCTCCCTCCCAGTCTGAAAGTCAGCCGTCCGTCCGCTGTCCGCCGAACGTGCGGAAAGAGGGCGCTGGTTGGCAGCACCCCATTGTCATCAACGGTTTCAGACGCCGTAGCGCTGACGATAGGCCGCCACGGCCTCGCGCGAAGCACCCAGCGCCGGGTCCTGGGACGCATCCAGGTACGCCAGCAGGTCCTTCAGGCTGGCGATCGCGATCACCGGGATGCCGAATTCGCGCTGCACGTCCTGCACGGCGGAATGGGTGCCGACCTGCTCGGCGGTACCGCTCTTTTCCATGCGGTCCAGTGCGATCAGCACCGCGGCCGGCTCGGCGCCGGCGGCGCGGATCATGTTCACCGATTCGCGGACCGAGGTGCCGGCGGAGATCACGTCGTCGACAATGACCACCTTGCCCTGCAGCTTGGCCCCGACCAGCGTGCCGCCTTCGCCGTGATCCTTGGCTTCCTTGCGGTTGTAGGCGAAGCCGACGTCACGTCCCATGCCCGCCAGCGCCACCGCGGTGGCCGACGCCAGCGTGATGCCCTTGTAGGCCGGCCCGAACAGCACGTCGAATTGCACGCCCGAGGCCAGCAGGGTTTTGGCATAGAATTGCGCCACCTCGCCCAGCATCGCGCCCTGGTTGAACAGGCCGGCGTTGAAGAAGTAAGGCGACTTGCGGCCGGCCTTGGTGACGAACTCACCAAATGACAGCACGCCCGCATCGAGCGCAAAGCGGATAAAGGTCTGGCTGAGATCGGTACCCGCGGGCGGTTTCTGCTGCGTCATCATTTCTCTCTGAATTCAAAATTTCCCCGAATGTTACGGATTATCAGCGCCAACCTCAACGGCATCCGCTCCGCGTCGAAGAAGGGCTTTTTCGACTGGATGGGCAAGCAGGACGCAGACATGGTCTGCGTGCAGGAACTGAAGGCGCAGGCCGCCGACATGACGGAAGCGTTCCTTGCGCCACATGGCTACCACGGCTATTTCCATTACGCCGAGAAGAAGGGCTACAGCGGCGTGGGCCTCTACACGCGCCATCAGCCCGAGCGCGTGGTCACCGGCTTCGGCATTCCCGAGTTCGACAACGAAGGCCGCTATGTGGAAGTG
Source organism: Cupriavidus sp. CP313 (assembly GCF_054072015.1). Classification (NCBI taxonomy): domain Bacteria; kingdom Pseudomonadati; phylum Pseudomonadota; class Betaproteobacteria; order Burkholderiales; family Burkholderiaceae; genus Cupriavidus; species Cupriavidus sp. CP313. The sequence goes on from NZ_JBSVZB010000002.1 coordinate 463,561, forward strand.
CAGTATCCGCACCTGGCGGTGATCTCGGTGTACGTGCCGTCCGGCTCCAGCGGCGAGGAGCGCCAGCAGGCAAAGTTCCGCTTCATGGAGTCCTTCCTGCCGCACCTGCTGCAACTGAAGGCAAGCGGGCGCGAGATCGTGCTGTGCGGTGACGTCAACATTGCGCACAAGGAAATCGACATCAAGAACTGGAAGGGCAACCTGAAGAACTCAGGCTTCCTGCCGGAAGAACGCGCCTGGATCGGCGAACTGTTCGACAGCCACGGCTATGTCGACGTGTTCCGCAAGCTGGACCCGCGCCCCGACCAGTACACCTGGTGGAGCAACCGCGGCCAGGCCTACGCCAAGAATGTCGGCTGGCGCATCGACTACCACCTGGCCACGCCCAAGATCGCTGACACGGCGCACCTGTGCTCGATCTACAAGGACGAGAAGTTCAGCGACCACGCGCCGCTGTCGATCGACTACGACTTCCCGCTCTGAGCACGGCGCTTACGCCGCCCGGATCTCTTCGAGCAGTTCCGGGTGGCGATCAAGCAACTTCAACAACTTGACCAGCGCCAGCGGCGGCTTGGTCCGGCCGGTCTCGTAGCGCGAGAACGCATTGACACCGCCGCCGAAGATCTCGGCGGCTTCGCGCTGGTCGAGGCGGAGTTTCTTGCGCACGCCGGTGATGTAGGCAGGCTCGACAAATGCGGCGTTGACCTGGCGGTTGAACGCGTTCATCAGCTTCATCAACCGGTCGCTCTCCTGCCAGTCGGTCACGGATTCGCCGCATTCCGGGCAGAACTCGCCGCGCACGGCTTCCAGGACCGTGGTTTCGCCACGGTAGGTGTAGGGGACATCGCGCACGTCGGCCACCAGTTCAGCCGCGCCGCACACGGGGCATTTCATTTTGCTCAGCTCCTTTCATCGTGCCTTGAACGACACGACCAGCAGGTCTTCAGTCACGGTCAGCTTCAGGTACACCCCGCCGTACGGTGTCACCGGGCGGTAGACGTCCTGCCAGACGGCGTGGTCGGCGTAGGCCGTCATGCTCTTGTAAAAATCGGCACTGCTCAGGCCCGCGACCACCTGCGCCAGCCCGGCCATGTCAAAGCCGAGTGCCGTGGCGCCATCACGCGCGCATCGGGTGACACGTACCCGCTTTGCTCCAATCAACTCCCTGACCCGCCAGAGCGGGTAATGCGCCGTCCCCTTTTCCATGCAAATTAACCTACTTGGTTATATCCTGCAAGCCCCGAACTGTGCCAGATCGCAATAATCCCATCGGTACAAACCCCTGCGACCAGCCCCCATCCCCGCTACAATGCAGGTTCCCTACCGCATGCGGCAGGGGACGTTTCGCATTTCCCGCACCTCATTGAGTGAGTCAGCCATGGTTTTCAAAGTGTTCGTCGATGGTCAGGAAGGCACCACCGGTCTCCGGCTGCTTGACTATCTTTCCGGCCGTTCCGACGTGGAACTGCTGCGCATTGCCGATGACAAGCGCAAGGACCCGGCCGAACGAGCACGATTCCTGAACGCCGCCGACGTCGCCTTCCTGTGCCTGCCCGATGTGGCCTCGCGCGAGGCGGTGTCGCTGGTGACCAACCCGAACACCTGCGTGATCGACGCCAGCACGGCGTTCCGCACCACCGACAGCTGGGCCTATGGCCTGCCCGAGCTGGCGCGCGGCCAGCGCGAGAAGATCCGCGCCAGCAAGCGCATTGCGGTGCCGGGCTGCCACGCCAGCGCCTTCGTGCTGGCAGTGCGTCCGCTGGTGGACGCCGGTGTGCTGCCGGCCGACTACCCGGTTTCGGCGTTCTCGCTGACCGGCTACAGTGGCGGCGGCAAGTCGATGATTGCCGAATTCGAAGCCGGCGGTAACCCGAAGCTGGACAGCCCGCGCCCGTACGCGCTGGGCCTGGAACACAAGCACCTGCCCGAAATGCGCGTGCAGGCCGGCCTGGCGCAGGCGCCGGTCTTCAACCCGATCGTCGGCAACTTCCTGAAGGGCCTGGCGGTGACGGTGCCGGTGTTCCCGGACCGGCTGGCGCGCAAGGTCAGCCCCGAGCAGATCGTCGAGATCTACCGCAAGCACTATGAAGGCGAGCAGTTCGTGCGCGTGATGCCGTACAACAGCGCCGACAACCTCGACGGCGGCTTCTTCGACGTGCAGGCCAACAACGACACCAACCGTGTCGACCTGTTCGTGTTCGGCAATGCCGAGCGCCTGAACCTGGTGGCCCGCCTGGACAACCTGGGCAAGGGTGCGGCCGGCGCGGCGGTGCAATGCATGAACGTGCATGTGGGCGCCGACGAGGCCACGGGGCTGCGCGCCTGACGCGGCAGCAAGCCCTGAATGAGAAAAAAGCCGGCAATGCCGGCTTTTTTCATTTGCGTCAGCAGACCGCTCAGCGTTGCAGCGGCTTCTGCCGGTCGTCGTCGCCGCTGTCCACCGGCGCGCCGCCCAGGCCCGCCATATTGGCGCGGTATGGCGGCAGCTTGTCCACCGTGGTATTGCTCGCGCGCGCATAGAGCGGCAGCACCTCCGGCAGGTGCTTCTCCAGGTCGGCGATGCGGTTGCGCCCGGACGGATGCGTGGACAGGAACTCTGTGCCGGACTGGCTCACCTTGCCCATCTTCTGCCACAGCGACACCGCGGCGCGCGGGTCGTAGCCGGCGCGCGCGGCGATATCCATGCCGACCAGGTCCGCCTCGGACTCATCCGCGCGCGAGAAGCGCAGCGTCAGCAGGTGGGCGCCGGTGCCCAGCGCCATATTGCCAAGGTTGCCGAAGCCGAACAGCTGCGAGATCACGTTGGCGCCGAGATTGGTGATCTCTGACTTGGCGGCGCGCTCGCGCGCATGCTCCTGCAGCGCGTGGGCGATCTCGTGGCCCATCGCCATGGCGATCTCGTCGTCGGTCAGCTTGAGCTGGTCGAGCAACCCGGTATAGAAGGCGATCTTGCCGCCCGGCATGCAGAACGCATTGACCTGCCTGGAGCCGATCAGGTTGATCTCCCACTGCCACTGGCGCGCGCGCTCGTTCCAGCGTGCGGTCTGCGGCAGCAGCCGCTTGCCGATCGCGCGCAGGCGCACCAGTTGCGGGTTGTCGGCGGCGGCCAGTGCATGCTTGGCGATGGCTTCCTGCTTGAGCTGCTCGTATTCCTGCGCGGCCTGCTGCTCGATGGCCTCGACCGGCACGATCTTGCGCACGGCCGAGCCGCTGCGGTCCAGCCGGATGCCGCCAGCCTCGCTGTCCTGCGCCTGGGCGGGCAGGCACCAGGCCATGGGCGCCGCCACCGCGGCCAGCGCCAGCGCGCGGACCAGCCGGTCACGGGTGGGACGCTGAACACCTTGCAGGCGGCGGAGCATTTGCGGTTCCTCGGACGCAGTGGAAGACCAGGCAGGCGGATCGGTGATCCGCGGCAACGATGCCGTGCCGCATGTGGCGGGCAGGCAAACAGGTGATGCAATAATACACGGCGCCCGCGCAGCCGCGCGGCGCTTCACGCCGGCCCGTTCATGACCTTCCAGACCTATCTCGATATCTTCCGCAACCGTCGCATCGGCGCCATGCTGGCGCTGGGCTTCGCCTCCGGGCTGCCGCTGGCGCTGACCTCCGGCACCTTGCAGGCATGGATGACGGTCGAGGGGCTGGATATCAAGACCATCGGCTTCTTCTCGCTGGTGGGCCAGGCCTATATCTTCAAGTTCCTGTGGGCGCCGCTGATGGACCGCTACACGCCGCCGCTGCTGGGGCGCCGGCGCGGCTGGCTGCTGGTGACGCAGCTGGCGCTGGTGCTGGGCATCGCCGGCATGGCCTTCTGCCCGCCGCGCGAGGCGTTGTGGATGCTGGCGGCGCTGGCCACGCTGGTGGCCTTCCTGTCGGCGTCGCAGGACATCGTCTTCGACGCCTACAGCACCGACGTGCTGCGCCCGCCCGAGCGCGGCGCCGGCGCGGCGGTGAAGGTGCTGGGCTACCGGCTGGCGATGCTGGTCTCGGGCGGCCTGGCGTTGTGGCTGGCCGACCGCGTGCTGGGCTGGCAGCAAACCTACCTGCTGATGGCGGCACTGATGGGCGTGGGCATCGTCACGCTGCTGTGGGCGCCGGAACCGGACGTGCCCGCGCGCGCGCCGCACTCGCTGGAAGAGGCAGTGGTAGGGCCGCTGCGCGACTTCTTTGGCCGCCAGGGCGCGTGGTGGCTGCTGCTGCTGATCGTGCTGTACAAGCTTGGCGACGCCTTTGCCGGCAGCCTGTCGACCACCTTCCTGATCCGCGGTGTGGGCTTCTCGGCGGGCGAGGTGGGCATCGTCAACAAGACCCTGGGGCTGGCCGCCACCATCATCGGCGCGCTGTTCGGCGGCACGCTGATGGTGCGCCTGGGCCTGTACCGCTCGCTGATGCTGTTCGGCGTGCTGCAGGCGGTGTCAAACCTGGGTTACTGGATCCTGGCGGTGACGCCACCGCACCTGTGGACCATGGGGGCGGCCATTGCGGTCGAGAACCTGTGCGGGGGCATGGGCACGGCGGCCTTCGTCGCGCTGCTGATGACGCTGTGCAACCGCTCGTTCTCGGCCACGCAGTACGCGCTGCTGTCGGCGCTGGCGTCGGTGGGCCGGGTCTATGTGGGGCCCTCCTCGGGCTATATGGTCGAGGCCTGGGGCTGGGCGCCGTTCTACCTGGGCACCGTGGTGGTGGCGCTGCCCGGCGTGATGCTGCTCTGGGCCATGCGCCATACCGTGCATCGCTACGAGGCCCAGGCGCGCGAAGCGATCGCCTGAGCCCGAGCTTGCCTCACTCCTTGTAGTAGACGATCTGGTGCGAGCTGGCGATCAGCTCGCCGCCGGCGCTCCATAGCTGCGCGCGCTGGTCGAAGAAGCCCTGCCTGAACACCTGCGCCTGCGCGCTGGCCAGCACGTGGCTGTGGCCCAACGCCGCCAGCGTGGCCGCATCGGCATGGAAATAGGTGGTCATCGACACCGTGCCGGCTGGCACGAAACCCGCGCGCTTGAGGAAGATGCGCGGGTAGAAGCTGTCAGCCCAGGCCGCCACCGCGGCAAAGTCCGGCGTGCGCGCCGGCGCGTCGCGCAGCCAGAACTGCGTCAGGCTGTCCGGGTGCTCGGTGCCGGCCTCGGTGGCCGGCTTGGCGCCGCGCACCGGACGCATGTCGTAGGACTTGAGCCAGCGCACCGGCGCAAACCCGCTCATGGCCGGCAGGGTGTCGGCCGCTGGCACCTCCGGCATCAGCGCCTCGCCGCAGGCCCAGGTCTCGCGGCGCACCGCAAACATGGCGGTGGCGGTGGTGGCTACGGCATCGCCCTGGCGCAGCTCCAGCGTCCAGTGCTGGGTCGAGCGGTTGGTGCGCACCGGGCGCGCCTCGATCTCGAACGGGCCCTCGGCGATCGGCCCGGCAAAGTTGACCGTCAGCGAGACCGGGTCGCCCAGGCGCTGCGGATGGTCCAGCGCCGCCTGCAGCAGCGTGGCGGCGGTGATGCCGCCGAACGGCCCGATCATGTTCCAGTACGCCGGCGTGGTGCGGCCCAGGAAGCGGTGTTCGCCGGCCGGCTCCAGCACCAGCGCGTCGTCAAGGGGATGGAACGGGCTGGCGGCAGTGGCCGTCTGGGTCTGGGGCGCAGTGGACATGGCTGGTATGGGTTGGTCGCAGGGAATAGCACGATCGTTCGATCATCTGCCTACACTAACCGTAGTCAGCGCTCGGGTCAATACGGCAGTCCTCCAGCCACTGGCACCGTGGCGCCCGCATCAGCCTTGCGCACGCCGCAGCAGCGGCAAGCTCCAGCCTAGCTGGTTGGCGACCACGCCCAGTAGCACCAGCGCCATGCCGGCGATCTGGAGCGGTCCCAGCACCACGCCGAACACCATCACGTCGATGACGATCGCCACCAGTGGATAGACAAAGGACAGCGTGGCGATCGACACCACGTTGAGCCGCTGGAACGCGCCGTACAGCAGCGTGTACATCACACCCGTATGCACCAGGCCCAGCGCCAGCAGCGCCGCCCAGGTGCCGGTGCCATAGCTGCCGGCCGCGGGATGGGCCAGCGGCGCCAGCATCAGCACGCCCAGCACCATCTGCAGCCCGGCGATCTGGCCCGGCGGAATCGCCTGCAGCCGCCGCGTGGCCATGGTCGTCACCGCATACAGCAGTGCCGCCAGCAGCGCCAGGCCGATACCGGCCAGCATCGCCGCGCCAGTGGCGCCATGCTCCAGCCCGGTGATCAGCATCACCCCGGCAAAGGCCAGCACCAGCCATGGCAGCCGCGCGAACGGGAACGGCTCGCGCTGGATCACCGATGTGAGCAGCAGCAGGAAGAACGGCTGGGTGTGGTAGACCACCGTGGCAATGGCGATGCCGCTGTACGCATACGCCGAGAACAGCGCCAGCCAGTTGAGCACCAGCGTGACGCCGCCCAGCACCAGCCAGCCAAGCTGCGCACGGGTCATCCGCACCCAACCGCGCTGCAGCGTCAGCACGCCCAGCAGCGCGGCGCCGCCGAACAGGCAGCGGAAGAAGACCACGTCGAGCGGCGGTTGGCCGCTGGTGACCACGAACCAGCCGATGGTGCCAGACAGCAGCATGGCCGCGACCATGCGCCAGGCGCCGCCTGGCAAGGGTTGTTGGGAGGGCATGACGGACTCCGGTCAGACAATGGCTGCATTGTTCCACCATGCAATCTGCTCAACAATCCCGTCATCGCTCAATTAATATTTGATCTGAAGTCAAAGGATGGGGACGCGCAATGCCGGATATGCCACTTAATGCGATGGCCGTGTTTGCACGCGTGGTCGAGTGCGGCAGCTTCTCGGCTGCCGCACTCGACCTGGGCATGACCCCATCGGCGGTCAGCCGGCATGTCTCCCGCCTGGAAGCCACGCTCGGTGCCAGCCTGCTGCAGCGGACCACGCGCGCGTTTGCGCTGACTGAGCTGGGCCAGTCGGTCTACGCCGCCTGCGCCCGCATGACCGCCGCCGCGCGCGAGGTCACCGCGCTGGCCGGCGAGCACGGCGGCACGCCGCATGGCGTGCTGCGCGTCAGCGCGCCGGTCTCGTTCGGGCAGGCCTGGCTGGCCCCGCGGCTGCCGGCGCTGCTGGCCAAATACCCGGGGCTGGACCTGCAGCTGACCCTGGCCGACCGCATGGTCGACCTGGTCGAAGAAGGGATGGACGTGGCCGTACGCATCGCGCGCGAACTGGCGCCCGGGCTGGCCGCGCGCCCGCTGCGCGAGGTGCGCTACCGGCTGGTGGCCTCGCCCGGCTACCTGGCCCGCCACGGCACGCCGGCCACGCCCGCCGACCTGCCCGCCGCACGCTGCCTGTACCTGGGCTACGGCAACTTCGGTGAGCGCTGGACCATGCGCCATCAGGCTGGCGGCGAGAAAGTGGAGGTGCGCATCCCGCCGCGCCTGACGCTGAACAACAGCCTGGCGATCATGAGCATGGTGGAGCGCGATGCCGGCATCGGGCTGGTGCCGGACTTCTCATTGGGCGATGCACTGGACCAGGGCCGGGTCGTCACCGTGCTGGCCGACTGGGACATCCTCGAGCCCTACATCGGCACGGCCTACGCGGTCTACACACCCACACGGCATGTACCGCCCAAGGTGCGCGCCTTTGTCGATCACCTGGCCAGCACCGCCGGCGACGCGCCGCGCTGATCACTCCGCCGACTGACCCAGGACCCGGCGCAGCAGCCACAGCATCGCGCCGCGCACGCGCACGGCATCGGCCCCGGCCTCGATCTCCAGCGCGGCACGGTCGAACGCCGCCGACAGCAGCGGTGCCACGTCGCCCTGTGGGTCCACGCCCGCGGCATCCAGCCCCTCGCGCAGCGTGCGGGCGGCGTTGGCGTCGTCCAGCGCGAGCGTTTCGCGCAGTCCCAGCACCGCCGGCCCGTCCACCAGCAGCAGGCGCGTGCGGCCCGGCACCGTCATTGCCTCCAGGTAGGCCTGCGCCCCGGCGATCAGGGCGTCCGCGGCATCGAGTCCTGCGGGCGCCGCAGCTTCAATATCGTCCGCCACGGCAGCAGCCTCCTCCGCCAGCACGTGCCGGAACAGGTCGCGCTTGTCGGCGAAATGGTGGTACAGCGCGCCGCGCGTGATGCCGGCGGCGGCGCAGACGTCCGGGGTGGAGGTCTCCCCATAGCCACGGCTGACAAACAGCGCGCGCGCGGCATCGAGCAGCGCCTGTCGGGTTGCCTCGGTACGTTCGCGGTTGGATCGGGCCACGCATTGCCTCCTTGCATACATGCAGCCTGTATCTTAATATCAATTTACATACAGACTGCATGTATTTGGACGAAAGAGGAGCATTTCATGAAAGGCACCAGCTACTACCCCGTCATCATGACCGGCGAGGTTGCCGGCACGGCCGCGTTCTACCAGCGTCATTTCGGCTTTGTGGCACTGTTCACCAGCGACTGGTACGTGCACCTGCAACTGGTTGACGATGCGTCGGTCAACCTCGCGGTGCTGGACGGCAGCCACGAGACCATCCCCGCCCCGGCCCGGGGCCAGTGCGCCAGGGGATTGCTGCTGAACTTCGAGGTGGAAGACCCGGATGCGGTCCATGACCGCCTGCAGGCGGCCGGGCTGCCGATCCTGCTGCCGCTGCGCGACGAGGCCTTCGGGCAGCGGCATTTCATTACCGCCGACCCGAACGGCGTGCTGATCGACATCATCAAGCCGATCCCGCCGTCGGGGGAGTTTGCCGTGCAGTACGAAGCGGGCGCGCTGCCCGGCTGACGCGCCTGGCTCAGGCCGCGCAGACCCGGTACACCGCCAGGCTGCCGCGCCAGTTGCCGCCCCAGTTGACGGTCACACCCTCGTGCATCACCACGCGGTCGATCACGCGCAGGCCGACCTTGGGCGCCAGCGCTTCGAAGTCGCTGATGGTCAGCACGCGCACGTTGGGCGTGTTGTACCACTGGTAGGGCAGCGATTCCGACACCGGCATGCGGCCGCGGAACACCGACAGCCGGTGCGGCCAGTAGCCGAAGTTCGGGAACGACACGATGCACTCGCGCCCCACCCGCAGCGTGTCGCGCAGCACCTGCGCGGTGTTGTGGATGGTCTGCAGCGTCTGCGACAGGATCACCGTATCGAAGCTCTTGTCCTCGAACAGCGCGAGGCCCCCTTCCAGGTTCTGCTGGATGACATGCACGCCCTTCTGCGCGCACGCCAGCACGCCTTCGTCGCGGATCTCGATGCCGTAGGCCTGCACGTCGAGTTCGTCCTGCAGCACGCGCAGCAGGCTGCCGTCGCCGCAGCCCAGGTCGAGCACGGTGGAGTTGGGTTCGATCCAGCGCGCGATCGCGCGGAAGTCGGGGCGCAGCGCCAGGATATTGGGATTGGCCAGGGCGTTCATGCGCCGATCTCCTCTGCGATGCGGTCGTAATAGGCGCGCATCAGGTCGTGATAGCGCGGGTCGTCGAGCAGGAAGGCATCGTGGCCGTGCGGCGCGTCGATCTCGGCGTACGAGACCGGGCGCTTGTTGTCCAGCAGCGCCTTGACCAGCTCGCGGCTGCGGCTGGGCGCAAAGCGCCAGTCGGTGCCGAAGCTCGCCACCAGGAAGCTGGCCTGGGTCTGCGCCATCGCGCGCGTCAGGTCGCCGCCGAAGGCCAGCGCCGGGTCGAAGTAGTCGAGCGCGCGCGTGATCAGCAGGTAGGTGTTGGCGTCGAAGTACTCGGCGAACTTGTCGCCCTGGTAGCGCAGGTAGCTCTCCACCTGGAACTCGACATCGAACGAGAAGCGGATGTCGTCGGTCTTCAGCTCGCGGCCGAATTTCTCGGCCATGTCCTCGTCCGACAGATAGGTGATATGGCCGATCATGCGCGCCACGCGCAGGCCGCGCTTGGGCTTGACCCCATGCGCGTAGTAGTTGCCGCCGTGGAAGTCGGGATCGGACAGGATGGCGCTGCGCGCGACCTCGTTGAAGGCGATGTTCTGCGCCGACAGCTTGGGCGTGGATGCGACCACGATGCAATGGCGCAGGCGCTCCGGGTACATCAGGCTCCAGGCCACCGCCTGCATGCCGCCCAGGCTGCCGCCCATCACCGCGGCGAACTGCGCGATGCCGAACGCGTCGGCCACGAGCGCCTGCGCATTGACCCAGTCTTCCACCGTCACCACCGGGAACGCCGCGCCGTAGGGCGCGCCGGTGGCCGGGTTGAGGCTCATCGGGCCGGTCGAGCCGAAGCACGAGCCCAGGTTGTTGACGCCGATGACGAAGAAGCGATTGGTATCGAGCGGCTTGCCGGGCCCGACCATGTTGTCCCACCAGCCCACGTCGCGCGGGTCTTCGGCGTAGACGCCGGCCACATGGTGCGAGGCATTGAGCGCGTGGCACACGAGCACCGCGTTGGAGCGGGCCGCATTGAGCGTGCCATAGGTCTCGACCATCAGGTCGTAGCCGGCAATGGACGAGCCGTTGCGCAGCTTCAGCGGCTCGGCAAAGTGCATGCGCTGCGGCGCAACCACGCCGACCGAATCGGGCGGCAGGTCGAACGCGGCAGGCGCGGCGGTCGGCAGGGCGACATCAGTCATGGAATCCGGCCCGTGGCGAACGGGCATAAAAAAACCCGACCGGCATTTGCGTATGAAGCGTCGCAGCCAAGTCGGGATTCACTGGATTCCTTGCGGAATTCCGCGTGCCGGCGCCATCCACTACCGTGGTGGCATGGGGCGCCGACCCAACCTCTTTAGCCGCATTTATAGTGGCAACCCGGAACTTGGTCCCTTGGCTGCCGCGCGCCCGCAAGCCAGTCATCAAATCGGCGCGACCGGGCAATTATAGAGCAATCGGCCCGGCGTGTAGTTTTCAGCTCAGCAAGACCCGCAGGTACGCCTCGGCATGGTCCGACGGCGACTTGCGGAACCCGCTCTTGGCATAGCGGTGCCACTGTCCCTGCACCGCCGCCATGATCAGCGCCGCGCGTGCCGGGATGTCGGCATCCGCCGGGAAGGCGGCCTGCGTCACCGCCACCTTCAGGCACTGGCGCAGCGAGGCCTCGATGCGGTCCACCACCTGGTTGATGCGCTCCTGCAAGCGTTCGTGCTCGCCCACCAGCGCCTCGCCGGTCAGCACGCGCGTCATGCCCGGGTTCTTCTCGGCAAACGACAGCAGCATGCGCACGATGGCATGGGCCTGGCGCAGGCCGTGCTCTTCCTTGTCAGTGATCTGGTTGATCAGCCCAAAGACGGTCTGCTCGATAAAGGCGATCAGGCCCTCATACATCTGCGCCTTGCTGGCGAAATGGCGGTACAGCGCCGCCTCGGACACGCTCAGGCGCGCAGCCAGCGCGGCCGTTGTGATCTTCTCCCCGCGCGGGTGCTCCAGCATGGTGGCCAGCGTCTGCAGGATCTGCACGCGGCGCTCGCCCGGGCGCGGGCGCTTGCGCGCCGGCGTGGCCGGCGGCTGGCCGCCGTCCTGCGCATCCTGCGCACTGCCTGAAATGACCGCCTCTGGCTCGCGCCCGTTGCTTTGCGTCATGACCCGATTCTCCGCATTCGTCGTTGGAGTTGATGCATCAATTGTACTTTTATGTCCACATAGGCCGGCCGGTTCGGTACGCGGGCGCGCACGCGCGGCACGTGCTCGGGCTGCGCCTGCGGTGCCTGGGTCTCCGCGGCCACCAGCGTGACCGACTGCTCCTGCGCGGCGTGGCCGACATGGCGCCGGTCCTCCGCCTCCAGCGTCGAGCGTACCGCGGCATCGCGCCGGCTGCCGTCGTCGCGCATTGCGGGCACCTCATGCGGGCGCGATGGCGCGATCGTGCGCAGGTAACCCGTCACCCACGCGGTGCGGATACCGGTGCCGGCATAGCGCTTGAGGTGCGACATGGTGTCTTCCACCAGCACCGCGCGATGCGGCGCGATGCGGGTCTGCACCAGCAGCCGGCGCAGCATGCGGCGGTCCGGCTTGGGCCGCAGGTGGCCATGCACCCACATCTGCTCGATCGCCACCACGCGCTCGAAGCAATGCCGTATGCCCGCTATCTCCAGCACCGCCCGCGCGTAGTCCTGCGGCGCATTGGTGACCAGGATCTTGCGCCCCGGCAGGCGCCGCAGGTGCGCGGCCAGCCCGCGCCGCACCCGCACCATGTCGGCCAGCGCCGGGAATTCATGTGCGGCGCGCAGGAAGTCAGCCGGATCCACGTCGTGGTGCCGGATCATGCCGAGCAGCGTGGCGCCATAGCGCTGCCAGTAGTCCACGCGCACGCGGCTGGCGGTGGCCTCGTCGCAGCCGAGCACGCGCGCCACGTAGGCGGTCATCAGCCGATTGATGGCCGGGAAGATCGCGTGCGAGGCGTCGTGCAGGGTGTTGTCGAGATCGAACAACCAGACCGTATCGCCCGAGGTATTGCCCGCGGGGCGGCGGCAGAGGCGAGCGCGGACACGGCGCGGAGAAGGAAGACTGGAAGGCACGCCGGGCAACTCGGAGGGTGATGGGATGTTCGGGGCGGCCGGCCGCTGCCGGCACCGCCCCGAGGCTCCGCTCAGTGCGAGCGGATCATGGTGCCGAAGGCCTGCTCGGTCAGGATTTCCAGCAGCAGCGAATGCTCGATGCGGCCGTCGATGATGTGCACCGAATGCACGCCGCTCTTGGCCGCATCCAGCGCCGACGAGATCTTCGGCAGCATGCCGCCCGAGATGGTGCCGTCGGCGAACAGCTCTTCGATCTCGCGTGCGGACAGGTCGGTCAGCAGGTTGCCCTTCTTGTCCATCACGCCCGGGATGTTGGTCATCATCACCAGCTTCTCGGCCTTCAGGATCTCGGCCATCTTGCCGGCAACCACGTCGGCGTTGATGTTGTAGGCCTGGCCGTCGTCGGAAAAGCCGATCGGCGAGATCACCGGGATAAAGGCGTCGTCCTGCAGCGCCTTGACCACTGCGGGGTTGATCGCCTCGATGTCGCCCACATAGCCGATATCGATGAAGGCACCCGGGTTCTCGCGGTCCGGCATCTGCAGGCGCTTGGCGCGGATCAGGCCGCCGTCCTTGCCGGTCAGGCCCACGGCCTGGCCGCCGTACTGGTTGATCAGCATCACGATGTCCTGCTGGACTTCACCGCCCAGCACCCACTCGACCACTTCCATGGTCTCTTCGTCGGTGACGCGCATGCCCTGCACGAAGGTGCCGACCTTGCCGACCTTCTTCAATGCCTCATCGATCTGCGGGCCGCCGCCGTGCACCACCACCGGGTTCATGCCGACCAGCTTGAGCAGGATCACGTCGCGCGCGAAGCCGTGCTTGAGCTTCTCTTCGGTCATGGCATTGCCGCCGTACTTGACCACGATGGTCTTGCCGTGGAACTTGCGGATATACGGCAGGGCCTCGGCGAGGATCTCGGCTTTCAGCGCGGGAGCAATGGTGGCCACCGTGGTTGCGGCAGGCCCGGGGTTGTCGGCGTTCATGGGGGACATCCGTGAGAATCAACAGGTATGATGGCTAATCAGCCACGTAGCCAGGGATAACCAACGGGGATTGCCCGAAAGTGCGCCATCCGGCCACGGCAGGCGCCGATTTTACAAGAAACCGCGCGGGGCGCGAGTCAACCGGCCGAACGTGGTCCCGCGAATTGCCTGCAAGCGGCCTGCAAGCGCCCCACGGGGCACCAACGCGTTCCGTCCACGCAACAACGTGCCGCCACCTCAGCCGTTTGGCTTGCGCCGCGGCACAGCGTTCCCCAGCCTTGACCATCATGCCCGCCGCCAGCCGCCACTTGCCAGCCCGGATCCCCAACTTCCCGCCAGCGCCGGGAAGCCAGCCATGAGCGACGCTTCGGCCGTGCTGACCGGCCAGCTGCGCCCGGTCGAACATTGCAGCCGCTGCGGCGCGGGCTTTGTCTGCGGCTACGTGGCGGGGCTGCCCGAGTGCTGGTGCGCCAGCCAGCCGCTGCTGCCGGCGCGGCGCATCGTGCCGGGCCAGCACTGCCTGTGTCCGGCCTGCCTGGCAGCGCGCCGGCAAGCGGCTCAGGAACCTGATTCCGCCGCAGGCTGAGGCGCCGGCCCGGGCCCTGCGGCGCTGCCCCACTGCATCACCAGCATCCCCGCCACGATCAGCGCCGCGCCCGCCAGCCGCGCCGGCGTCAGCGCGCGCACCGCAAAGCCGGCCAGCCCGAACTGGTCCACCAGCAGCGCCGCCAGCACCTGGCCCGCCACCACCGCGGCGATAAAGCCCGCGGCACCCAGCTTGGGCGCCATCATCAGCGCGGCCGAAATATAGAACACCCCCAGCACCCCGCCGATCCAGAGCCAGCCCGGCGCGCGCGCCAGTGCCGACGGCACCGGCAGCGGCACGCGCAGCAGCCACAACACGGGCAGCAGCGCCGCCAGGCTGACCAGCAGCGACACCAGCGTGGCCGACAGCGGATGCCCCAGCGTGCGCCCAAGGGTGGCATTGGCGCCTGCCTGGAAGGGGATCGCTGCGCCGGCCAGCACGGCGGTGCCAAGCGGCAGCCAGAGTGAAACTGGGAGGGAAAACGGCAACTGGGTGCCTGACATGACGCGCTCCATAGGGCAAGATGCGATGCCAGCAGTTTGAAATATCGCAATGCGAATTTCCAATTCTGCTTTCGTACGTTTATTATTCGCCGAATGAATAGCCTACGCGGAATCGACCTCAACCTGCTGGTGGTGCTCGAAGCACTGCTGGCCGAGCGCCATATCTCCCGCGCCGCGCTGCGGCTGCACCTGAGCCAGCCGGCGGTCAGCCACGCGCTCGGGCGGCTGCGGCAGCTGCTCGACGATCCCATCCTGGTGCGCGGCAAGGGCGGCCTGGTGCTGAGCGCGCGCGCCCATGAGCTGTCCGGCCCGCTGGCCGAGGCGCTGGCGCAGGTGCGCATCCTGCTGGGGCCCGGCGGCTTCCAGCCGGCCACCGCGCGGCGCAGCTTCCGGCTGGCCATGTCCGACTACGGCGCGCTGGTGGTGCTGCCGCGGCTGCTGCGCGCGGTGCGCAAGGCCGCGCCCAATATCGACCTGGTGGTGTCGCAGGCCAGCCGCGAAGGCATGACCGCCCAGGTGGCCGATGGCGAGATCGACATGGCGCTGGGCGTGTTCACCCACCAGCCGGAAGGCGTGAAATCCGCGGAGTTGTTCTGCGAGAGCTATGCCTGCGCAGTGGATGCCGCCACCGTGCGCGATACCGGCCGGCTCGACCAGGTGGCCTACCTGGCGCGCTCGCACGTGCTGGTGGCCACGCACAGCGAACGCATGGACGCGATCGACACCGCGGTGGCCAAGCTGGGGGGACGGCGCAAGATCGCCTGCGTGGTGCCGCACTGGAGCGTGGCGCCGGCGCTGATCGCCGGGACCAACCTGGTGCTGACCACGGCGCGGCGCAGCCTGGCCGCGCTGGAGGAGGACCCGCGCTACGCCGTGTTCGCGCCGCCGTTTGCGCTGGACGACTTCACCTTCAGCATGATCTGGCACGAGCGCACCGAAGCCGATCCCGCCCACGCCTGGTTGCGCGAGCGCGTGCTGGCCGCGGCGGCCAGTCAGGAATCGGAAGAGCCGATCAGCTTGCGCGGCTGACGGCGCACCACTGGCTTGGCCGGCGCCGGCGGCCGTGACTCACGGCGCAGCGCGGGACTGGCAGGTGACTTGCCGGTCCCCGACTGGCCGCGAAAGACCAGCTTCTGGCGGGTACCGTGCTGCTTGTTGGCCATGATGTCGGATTGAAGCGGCCGGGCCGCCGGTCAGTGCTTGTGGTCGCCGTGGCCGGCCTGGCCGCCGCTGGCGGCAGCGGGCACCATGTCGCGCACTTCGGCCGTGACCTTCTGCTCGATCACCTTGCCGCCCTGCTCGATCTTCAGCGTGATGGGCACGGTGTCGCCCTTCTTGAGCTGCGACTTCAGGTCCATCAGCATCACGTGGTAGCCGCCCGGCTTCAGTTCGACGTTCTGCATCCTGGGCAGGTCCAGCGACTTGATCTGGCGCATGCGCATCACGTTGCCTTCCATCTTCATCTCGTGCAGCTCGGCCGCGGCCACCGGCGACGATACGCCGACCAGCTTCGCGTTGTCGTGCGCGTGCAGCACCATGAAGGCGCCGGAGGCAGTCTGGGTCGGCACCGTGCCGCGCACCCAGGCGTTGCTGACATCGACCTGGGCCAGCGCGGCGCCGGACGCCAGCGCGGCTGCGAGGGCGACCGATGCGGCCAGCGTGGCCGAGCGGAATTTGGCTTGCATGAAAGGCTCTCCTGAAAGCAGACATTAGACCATGGCGATGCCCGCCCGTGCATGCCCCAGGCAACCCCGCCATGCGGCGCACAGCCGGCTAGTCCGCTGAATCATTGAAATGGGAGGTGAAGGACATGTCATGCGGGATACAGCGCTAGGCGCAAAGCGCAGCAATAGCACGGCTATTGCGAGCATTTGCAACGACGCGATGTGCCCGCATGACATGGCAGGCGCCGACCAATTTCAGTGATTCAGTGGACTAGTCTGGCACCCCGCCCGGCGCGGCGCCAATGCGGCAAGGTGTCGCACGCACCGGTGCCCCGCGGCCGCATTGATACACTCGCGCCATGACCACCGCCGCAGCCGTGACCCGCTTGCCCGACCTCCCCTTCCTGTCGCCACTGCCGGCGGGCACCTCCGCCCGCCATGGCCAGGTGACGCTGCGCCGGCTGTTCTGGCTGCGCTGGGCACTGCTGGCGGGACAGGCGCTGACCGTGCTGAGCTGCGAGCCCATCGCCGGCATCCGCCTGCCCTATGGGCCGCTGCTGGTGGTGTTCGGCCTGCAGGCGCTGTTCAACCTGCTGACCGGCCTGCGCCTGCGCCAGCACACGCGGCGCAACAGCGCCCCCGGCGAGGCCGAGCTGATGGGCCAGCTGCTGGTGGACCTGACCGCGCTGTCGGCCATCCTGTTCTACACCGGCGGCGCGACCAACCCCTTTGTCTCGTTCTACCTGCCGGGGCTGGCCATCGCCGCCGCCATCCTGCCGTGGCGCCAGGTGATCGCGCTGGCGCTGTACGCGCTCGCCTGCTACACGCTGCTGCTGTTCGAATATGTGCCGCTGGACCTGCACAATCCGGACAACGCGGTGAACTACCACCTGGCCGGCATGTGGCTGAACTTTGTCGCCAGCGCGGTGATGATCGCGCTGTTCGTGGCGCGCCTGTCCGGCGTGCTGCGCCAGCGCGAGGCGCAGCTGAACCTGGCGCGCGAGCAGCTGCTGCGCGAGGCGCGCGTGGAAGACCTGAACGGCCAGGCCGCCGCGGTCGCACATGAGATCGGCACGCCGCTGGCCACGCTGGCGGTCATCGCCGGCGAGCTGCGTGCCGATGCCTCCGACGCGGGCCGCGGCACCTCCGCAATCAACGGTTACCTGCCCGACCTGCAGACCATGGAACAGCAGCTGGCGCTGTGCCGCACAACGCTCGCGCGCCTGCGCGAAGACCCGGCCACGCTGGCGCCCCAGCGCATCGACGGCTGGCTGCCGGCCTTTGCCGAGCGCTGGCAGCTGCGCCACCCCAACGCCAGCCTGCAGGCCAGTGCCACGCCGGGCGCCGGCGCGCAGGCGGTGGAAACCGCGCGCGTGGGCCAGATCCTGACCATCCTGCTGGACAACGCCGCGCGCAGCCAGCAAGCCGCGAGCCGCAGCCAGGAGCCGCTGCAGTTGCAGATCGCCATGGCGCCCGGCAATACCGCGCCGTGGCTGTCGTTCCGCATCGTCGACCACGGCGACGGCATTCCCGAGATGCTGCGCGGCCAACTGGGCGAAACCCCGGTGGCCAGCCAGCACGGCGGCCAGGGCATCGGCCTGTACCTGGCGCAAAGCGCCGCGCGGCAGATGGGCGGCGAGCTGGCCTGGCATGACCGCGCCGGCGGCGGCACCGTTGCCGAACTGCGCCTGCCTGCGCTGTCCACCCTTTCCGCATCCGCTGCCACCGCCGCCACGGCACAACGAATCCCATGACCGACACCCTCACCCCGGTACCCGAAGCCACCGCACCGGCTGGCACGCCCTTCCTGGTCATCGACGACGACGAAGTCTTTGCCGGCACCCTGGCACGCGCGCTCACGCGCCGCGGCTATGCCGTGCAGGTGGCGCACGACAGCCGCACCGCACTGGCACTTGCATCACGCATTGAGTTTGCCTATGTCACGCTGGACCTGCACCTGGAGCCGCCGCCGGACGCCGGCAGCACCGTGCCCGCGGAATCGGGGCTGCAGTTGGTGTCGCCGCTGCGCCAGGCGTTGCCGGACGCACGCATCCTGATCCTGACCGGCTACGCCAGCATCGCCACCGCGGTGGCGGCGGTCAAGCAAGGCGCGGACGAATACCTGGCCAAGCCGGCCAACGTCGATTCGATCCTGACCGCACTGATGGCGGGCGTGTCCGAAGATGCGGCGCAGGCCGCGCTGGAAGAGCCGGTGCCGCTGTCGGTGGCGCGGCTCGAGTGGGAGCATATCCAGCGCGTGCTGGCCGAGCATGACGGCAATATCTCCGCCACGGCACGGGCGCTGAACATGCACCGGCGCACCTTGCAGCGCAAGCTGGGCAAGCGGCCGGTGTCGCGGTAATTGTCACGGCAACAAGCGAAAAGGCCGCGCACAGGCGCGGCCTTTTACATGCCCGCTGGCAAGCGCCGTCCGGGTTACAGGCGCAGCTGGACATAGTCCCAGTCCAGGCCCTCGGCACTGTCCTGTGGCGTGCTGCCTTGCGCGATGCGCATGGCATCGCCGGCATGGCGGTCCGCCAGCGTGAACAGCGCGCCCGAGTCCAGCGCCAGCGTCGCCGCCGCGGCAGCGGCCGCACCGACCGTGCCCGATTGCGCCGCTTCGGCAGCCGGAATGCCCGGACGCACACACAGGAACGCGGTCGCCGCGGCCAGCGCGGCCAGCAGTCCGCCCGTGGCGAGCACTACCCGCCGGGTCTTGTAGTTGACCATCTGATTTCTCCTGCCAGTGAGTTGATGGGGATGCGGTGGCTCCCGCACCGGTCAATCGACCGTCAAGGTACGCAAGGGTCGCATCGGCAGGCAGGGGCGCGCCAGCGGGCTTACCAATGCTTACGAGGATTACTGGGGTGTGGCAGGTGGAAACGCATGGACATCAGAATCCGTCCCCTGCACGCGGCGTGCATGTGATCGCCAAGCCGGGCCAGTGCCGGCCGCCGCCTCATACAAGAAGTCATGCAAATCGGCATAGGGGGTAGCCATCCTGGCTACACCCCTGCCACACCACCCGGCATGCGGGTCCGCACCGGGCGGTTCGAGGGGTTGAGGT